>JBAXKK010000016.1:0-38198 GCA_037137395.1 Elusimicrobiota bacterium | reverse complement strand
ATACTGAAGAAGCTGAAAACCTTATAGGTAAGACGGCTCTGCTGGAATTCCGCCTTGTGGACACAAGCGCGGAAGCTGAAAAGGTCCTGACAAAAGTTTCAGATCTCTCGGAATCCCCCTTCGGCAAGGACGGCAAGCTTATTGCGGAAATCGCCAAGCTTATGCCTAAGAATGCCGGATTATTCAGAGCGGCCTCCGGAGAAGAGGGTTCCACCAGGGCCAGATACTATGTGCTTTCTTCTTCAGTCGGCATCACCGGCGCTTATCTGGAAAACGCCAGGGTTTCCACCGATGGCCAGTTCGGGACTCCCAATATAGCTTTCACCTTTAATAAGGACGGCGGCAAGATCTTTGAGCGCTTTACCGGAGAGAATGTTGATAAGTATCTCGCCATAGTCCTTGACGGGGTGGTTCATTCCGCCCCGGTGATCAAGTCGCGCATAGGCGGCGGCTCGGGTATCATTGAAGGATCATTCACCATGGAAGAGGCCAGGAACCTGGCCATAATCCTGCGCGCGGGCGCGCTTCCAGCCCCTGTCAGGATAATTGAGAAACGGGTCGTTGGGCCTGACCTCGGCGAAGACTCAATAAAAAAAGGTCTTACGGCCTCTCTGATAGGTTTTTTATGCGTCGTTGTTTTTATGATGTTCTATTACAAAGCAGGCGGCTTGGTGGCGAACATCGCGCTGGGCTTAAACTTTATCCTGCTGATAGCGGCCATGAGCTATTT
The DNA here is from genome assembly GCA_037137395.1 of Elusimicrobiota bacterium. GTDB lineage: Bacteria > Elusimicrobiota > Elusimicrobia > Elusimicrobiales > UBA9959 > YA12-FULL-51-18. Next base: position 37,468 of record JBAXKK010000016.1, on the reverse strand, counting down.
CTCAGCCACGCTGACCCTGCCCGGCATCGCCGGCATGATCCTCAGCTTGGCGATGGCCATAGACGCCAATGTGCTTATCCTTGAGAGGATGCGCGAGGAGCTGTCCCTTTCAAAACCCATCGCCCTGATTATTCCGACGGCCTACGACAAAGCGTGGAGCGCCATTCTGGACTCCAATGTTACCACCTGGATAGCGGCCGTGTTCCTGTTCCAGTTCGGTTCCGGCCCCGTAAAAGGCTTTGCCGTTACCCTGACGATCGGTTTGCTGGTCGGTATGTTCACCTCGGTGTTTATCACCAGGGCCATCTACGAATTCTGGCTTACGTCTAATCCCAAGGAGCTCAGCGTATGATAAAACTCATCAAGAAAACCAACATTAATTTTATAGCGAAGCGCTATATATTTTTCGCGATCTCAGGTCTGGCTTTGGCCGCGGGTATCGCCTCAGTGGCTTTTAAGGGCGTTAATATGGGCCTGGATTTTACGGGCGGAACGCTCCTTCAGGTGAAATTTGAAAAGCCCATAACCATCGCGGAAGTCAGAAAGGCCGTAAAGGCGGCGGATATAGAGACCAGCATCCAGACCTTCACCGGCAGAAACGCCTTCGGCATAAAGGTCAAAGGAAAGCAGGAGAACGTGAATGAGATAGCGGACAAGATACTGACAGGCCTTAAGGCCGGCATCCCCGACAACGCGTTTATTGAAGAGCGCAGGGACTATGTCGGACCTGTGGTGGGCCGGGACCTCAGCAAAAAGGCCATGTTCGCGATCATATTGTCGCTGTTCGGCATCATTATATATGTGGCCTTCAGGTTCTCCAACCCCATATGGGGCGCGGCCGGAGTTTTAGCCCTCCTGCACGACGTGTTTTTGACCTTCGGAGCCATGTCCATAACCAACCGGGAAGTGGACCTCGTGGTAGTCGCGGCCCTGTTGACGATAGCCGGGTACTCCATCAATGACACCATAGTGATCTTTGACCGGATGCGCGAAAATATAAACAAGTTCCCCAAGATGCGTCTTGGCGAGCTGGTGAATGTCAGCCTCAACGAAACGCTCTCCCGCACCCTTATAACCAACTCCACGGTGCTGTGCGTGGTGGCTATTCTCTTCTTCTTCGGCGGAGATGTTATTAATAATTTCGCCTTCGCTATGTTGGTGGGCAGCATCTCCGGCACTTACTCTACTATCGCCATCGCTACCCCGCTAGTCTATCAATGGGAGCACAGAAGAAAGTAGAGGATGGAACAATAGTGAGAAAGATAAAGAAGTTCAAGATACCGATATACACCTACGATATATTGCGCAAAGCTAAAAAGCGCAAGATAGACCTGTTCGCCCTTGGCCTGGCCGACCAGGAAAGCGCCAGGGAATATGTCGCCTCTATAGCCGCGTCCCTGGAACCCTCCACAATGTTCGACCTCCTGACGCCGGAGGATGACCTGGCTAAAAAGGACGGGCTCACGGACGGCGGGGCCGGAACTGTCGGAATCATAACTCTCGGGGCGGCCTTCGGGGAGAAACTGAAAGCCATAACCGACCCGGAGCTTTTCAGGCTCGCCGAGACCGCCGCGCTTGTCTTCGCTGAAACGGGCCTTAAGGTGGTATCCGAACTTATCGACCAGGAAGTCGCCGCCGAGGGGCTGGATCTCGGAGACCCGCGCTATATATACGCCTGCCCCGAACCCGAAGCTGAAAGCAAACCGATTTATCAGTCAGACTTAGGTACTCTTGCGGCAATACTGGGCCGCCTTAATGCCGGCAATATCGGCGTCAGCCTGAACGGCGGCTCGCTCACTCCCAAATATTCACTCGTCTTCAGCATACCCTGGCTGGCCAAGAAGAAGAAGCCGGCCGCGGGCAAGGCTATGCCGGCGCCGTCGCAGACGGCCAAACAAAATGAATGAGTCCACGCATTCAAGCCCCCTGCATTCCTTCCTGCCATTTTTGGCGCATCTATATATATTATTCACCGGCGCTACCACGCGCCTAAAATGGAAGAACCGGCCCGAAAACTCCGACTTTATATACACCCTGTGGCATTCGCAACTGGCTTTTATGCTTTATTCTCACCGCGGCATGGGCATATCAGTGCTGGTCAGCAAGAGCGCTGACGGGGAATACATGGCCAGGGTGCTGCGCAAATTCGGACACAATACCGTAAGAGGTTCAACCAGCCGCGGCGCCTCCCAGTCCCTCATGGAGCTTATAGAGCGCGCGGGCGCCGGTTGCCCGGTGGCAATTACGCCGGATGGCCCAAAGGGACCCAAGGGAAAAGTCCAGCAGGGCGTCATCTATCTGGCCCAGAAGACCGGCATGAAAATACTGCCGGCGGGTGTAGGGCTTTCACATAAAATCACTTTTAATTCCTGGGACAACTTCGAATTCCCGCTGCCCTTCGGCAAAGCCGCGATTGTATATGGCAACCCCATTAGCGTTTCCGAAACCGATTCAATACCTGCCAAAACAGAGGAGCTGGAGCAGGCTTTAAACTCGCTTGGGGCCGAGGCGCTGGGGATGATTAAGTGATAATGATTAAGTTGTAAGTAGTAAGTTGTAAGACATAAGTAACAAACTTAATCCTTACCACCTAATCCTTAGTACTTGAACTATGGGCTTTTTATTATTACTCCTCTACAATCTCCTGGCGCCGTTTATCGCGGCGCTCTATCTGGTTTTTTTCTTATTTTCCCCCCGGCGCAGCCTGCTGAACAACCTGCTGGCGGAACTTGGCGAGCGCTTCGCCATCACCGTGCCCTCTTTCGCGGAGCGGCCGCTCTGGTTTCACGCCGCGTCGGTCGGTGAAGTAAAGGCGCTCCGCAAAATCCTGCCAATGATGCGGGAGCGCTGCCCGTCAAAACCTATAATGATTACAACTTCCACCTCCTCAGGCAGGGCGGAAGCCCTCAGGCTGACTTCTCACGCTTTTCTGCTTCCGCTGGATTTCTATCCCCTGATGCGTCGTTTTATATCCGCGGCGCGCCCGGAGCTCCTCCTTGTAGCCGAGACCGAGCTCTGGCCAAACCTCCTTTACGCGGCGGGCGGCGCCGGAATTAAAGTCATGATAATAAACGCGCGCATCTCAGCCCGCACCCTGAACTTTTACCGGCTGTTTTCACCTCTCGCGCGCCTCATGTTCTCCAATATCTGCAAGATAGCTGCGCAGAGCCGCGGCGACCTGGAAAGATATGAGCTCCTGCTGGGCGGGGCGAAAAAATTGAGCCTTACGGGGAACATTAAACATGACCTTGTGGACTTGCAGCCGCAGGGCCGAGCTGATGTTATGGAATTTATCGAGTTGGCGGGCTGGAAGGATAAAAAAATATTCTGCGCCGGAAGTACTCACCCGGCTGAAGAAAATGTGATATTAGAGGCGTTTCTCAAGATTAAGGAGGCTCTCCCGGATACCCGCATGATAATCGCCCCCAGGCATCCTGAGACGGCTTCAGAAACCGCGGCCAGGATACGGAGCAAAGGACTGGTAGCCCCGCTTTGGTCCCAGCGCGCGCACGCCCGGCCGGGCCCCGACTGCCTGTTGGTGAATGAATTCGGCCGCTTGGCGGATATTTATTCCTACTCCGATGTCGTGTTCGTGGGAGGAACTCTGGATAATACGGGCGGGCATAATGTGCTTGAGCCGGCCGCGTTCGCTAAGCCTGTGCTTTTCGGCCCGAATATAAAACATACTCAGGAAGGCGCCCAGGCTCTTATAGATAAGAACGGCGGATTTATGGTAGGCACCGCCGATGAGCTTGCCGATAAAACAATTTCACTTCTCAAAGATCCGGCCGCCCTTAAGGAAGCCGGGGTCGCCGCCAAAGTGGCACTTGAAGCGTTGAAGGGCGCCACTGCGCTAACATTGAAAGAAATAACCTCTCAGTTCCCCTCTCTCTAACACAGACCTGCCAGGTTTAAGGACATGCCTTATCCGCTGAAACACTTGTAAGTACTCCGTTCGCAAAAGTCCAATCATTGCACGGGGTCCCGGTTGTTGTGGTCGTGCGGGCTATGCTGTAGGTCGCGGTAGCTCCGGCCTGACTTTCAAGAGCTGTGCCGCCAGAATTCATGCGTATAACCTGACTGGCAGTAAATGAGGTGCTATTGGTGCCGCCGTTGGCTATCGGCAGTGTGCCGGTTACGGCGGCGGTAAGCGAAACCTGTCCCCACGACGGAGCGCCGGAACCTCCTGAAAGAAGCGCCAGGCCGGAGGTGCCGGCCGACATGGATGCCATAGCGTTTGTAGCGGAATAATAGGGGAGGCCGCCGGCAGTGCCGGAGTTCAGCCCTGTTCCGCCCTGGGCTACCGTCACGGTGCTGACATCCGTCAACACTATGGCAGTTCTATCAGGAAGGGTAAATGTTTTCGGGGTTATGGTCGGGCCGGTGAATCTAACAAAGGCGTTCTCGGTTCCGCCGTTAGCTGCCGTCAAAATACCGCTTACATCCGCCGTAAGCGACACCGCTGAGTAGGATGGGACGCCTCCGATGTTGCCATGCAACACCGTGGTCGCTGTCCCCGCCGATCCCTGTATAATATTGGTGCCATTTGAAACCATGATCGAACTCCCCGAGAGGGCGGTTGCGGAATTGGTGCCGCCGTTGGCTATCGGCAGGGTGCCCGATACAGCGGCAGTAAGCGAAACCTGTCCCCAGGTAGGAGCGCCTGCGCCGCCTGAAAGAAGCGCCCGATCGGCAGTGCCGGCCGACGTGGATGCCATGGCGTTAGTCGCGGAAAAATATGGAATACCACCGGCAGTGCCTCCCGTGAGTCCTGTTCCGCCGTATGAAGCGCTCAGGGTTCCCCAGGACGGAGCGCCGGTATTGTTTGAAAGAAGCGGCTGCCCAACGCTGCCAACCGGCATGGAGGTTATTTCGTTAGTCGCTGAATAATAAGGTAAACCACCGGCAGTGCCCGCGGATAGTCCTGTTCCGCCGTTGGCCACGGTTAAAGTCCCGGTCACATCTCCGGCAGCCGCAAGCGACACGGCAGAGTAGGTGGGGGTTCCAGCGTCGTTGCCATGCAAAACTGTGGTCGATGTGCCTTTGTCCCCCTGTATAACACTGGTGCCGTCTGAAACCATGATCGAGCTTCCCGCGAGGGCGGCGGAGGAATTGGTGCCGCCGTAAATTATACCCACCGCGTTGCCGTGCCAAGTCGTATTTGTTAAAACCCCGCCGGCTGAGATCCTTTCCGTGCCCGCGGCTAGCAGGGCTCCACCGGCGCTGATATTGAGATTGCCGGCGACATCAAGCCTGCTAAGTGGCGTTAAAGTGCCTATGCCGATATTGCCGCCGGAGTTAAGCAGAAGCCCGTCCACGCTACCGACGCGCAGCACAACATTGCCTACGCCGTCGGAGTTCGCGTCAGCCCGCACCACCGCGTCATCATTACTGGAAACTGAGCCCACAGAGCCGACATTCGCGCTCCACATAGTCGTGCCATCCGCGAAAATAAGGCCGTTTGTAGTGGGGCCCGAAATCCTTATATTGCCGGCGACGGTAAGGCGATGATTCGGATCCAGGATGAAGGTGCCCATACCTATGTTGCCCAGTGAGGAACTTACATAAACAGCCGGCGTGGTCGCGCTTACGGAACTGCTGCCGGTTGAGATAAGAACTACGCTGTTGTAGATGCGAAAATACGTGCTATCAACAACCGACTTGGTGGAATTATTGATCACCAGCGAGAGGTTGTTGCCGCTGTTGGTCTGGATGCGGGCGGCCTCCGCTGCCCCGCGGTAAAAAGAGAGTTTAGAGTTGGCCGCGCTCCCGGACACCAGGTAGGCCGCGGCGTCATCTCCTGAAAACTCCGGTTTGTTATCACCTATCTGAAGATATTTGGAGGCCTGGAAATCGAAATCGCTGACACCCACGCCGACTCGGTTGGCGACAATCATGTCGGTTGAAACCGTTACCAGCCCCGTGAAAGCATTCTGCCCGGTTAAAACATTGTCATCAGTGAGATAAGCGGGGAGGCCCTTTTCCGAACCCACGCCACCGGTCACCTGTAGAGTGCCATACACTACGGTTGATGAAAGATAGACCATATTCCCGTGGCCTGAGTTGGCTGTGAAATTCCCCTCGCTATCAACCCGAACCGAATCTGAAAATGCGGCCGTGGCCGCGACAACCCCGTAATCAGTCTTAATATTTCCGCGCACATGGAGTTTCTCAGTAGGGGCATTGGTGCCGATGCCGACATTGTAATTATTAGTCTGCTGAAGAAGAAGATGGTATCCGGTTTCGGAGCGCACCTCATTCGTAAGATTGGTCCAGGTCGAATAATCTCCTATAGAGACTCTTCCGCCCCTGACGCCGGTATCTGAGGATATATCGCCCGCCACCTGAAGATTGTCGGTGGGATTTGAAAGCCCTATGCCGACATTGCCGTTTGAATGAACGCGCAACCGTTCGGCTCCGCCGCTCACAAGCGCTATTACGTCATTATCGCTGCCCATTAATAGATACTCCGAGTTGGCGCCGGTTATCCCGCCATCGGGAACATAAAGCCCTTTTACGGTTACCGATCCGCCTGTCCGGTCATAGATGCCCTGGCTACCCACATAAAGCGACCCATCTATATCTACGGTGCCGAGGGGATCAGTCAGAGCGAGCGGACCTATGCCAATTCTGCCGTTTTTAGCAGCGTCTTTTATTCGCATCCGCTCCACAGTTGAAGTCTTAAAAATCATTTCACCGCCGGCCAGCGCGGTGTCGGATTCCATAATGCTTTCCACGGGGCTGGTAACGCCGCCGACCGCGGTCCCGACTCCAGCGGTGTACATGCATGTGTTGTTAGAGAAACAGATTCCGTCGGAGGTGCCGACAAGTTTTATTATCCCGCTTACGGACAGCCTGTTCGCGGTAGAGCTGGTGCCCAAACCGACATTACCGGTGGTGGTAAGAGTCGTGACCGAAATTGCTGCCCCGTCCTCCAGCTTCTTGGCCACCATGGCGTAAGCCACGCTGTTCAGCGGCTCTCTGGGAGACAGTACATCACTTTCAACCTGTACTTCAAGATAAAGCGCTTCACCGGCCGCGAAAACGCTCAGGGGCGGAGTTATTGACGCGTTAAAAATGCCCTGCACGGCGTTGACCACGGCCTCGGCGCTGGTCCATCGGCAGGCCGCTCCCGAGTTTCCGCACGCGGCCGGATCGCCGCCGGTCACGGCATTATAAATCCTGAAAGTCAGATAAACCGGTCCGCTGACGGGCGCGTTATCCCTTTCAAGGCGGCCCTGGTAATTAAGCGTGCCGGGTACTGATCCGGGCTTTATATCTCCCGCCACTGCGTAAAAATTAAAAACGCCCAGTAGTCCGAGCGTCGCGATTGTGTTCCTAAACATTCTCATATACTTTCTCCCGTAATCAATTCATAACCATTTAGACTATACGCTATTAAGTCCCAAAAAACTATCTGACTATAACCAGTTTCCCCTTTTTGGAGGTGCCGCCGCCCTGGTTGAAATAAATATACAAACCGCTGGCAACCTGACGCCCGCTCCCGTTTTTCAGATCCCAAAGTATGTTATCAAAGTTACTATTTTTATCTATTGTGCGCACCAGCTCTCCGGAAATAGTGTAGATTCGTATCGTTGCCTTAAACGTAAGGCGGGTAAAAGTCACCGCGACACAACCTTCCCGCAGATTGCAGGGATTGGGGTAAACATGAGAGGCGTTCACATCACCCCGGGGCGGCGGAGAGGAATTCACAGCTCCCCAGGCAACTGAGTAGCGCGAACTCCCTATTGTTCCGTAACCCAGTTGTCCCGTGCCGCCGAGAAGAGAATAAGCCCCTCCCGTTTTAGCCGCGGTGTTGCCGACAGTTGTCTGTTCATTTACAAGAATGCGATAGATGGGTGACGTGAGGATGGCTCCGGCTACCCGGTATGAGATTAACGCCACAAGGCAGACTAACCCGTAAACGGCTGATGTTTTCCACTTGGCCATACTATATTATATAGACTGGTCGTTAATTGTCAATAGAATTAACGTTAAATATTTGTTGCGGATGCCTGCAGCGGAGCGTTCAGTCAACGCCGCGTTATAAAGAGTGTCACTCACCAGCCAGAAACCATTTGGAAGCTTTAAAGATCATTCGCAGTAAAAAAGCGTCACAACTTTCTCGCTTCGGCGCCATCTTGCTGCCGTGCTACAGCGCTGTCTTAAATGATATAATTTTTGGATTAAATATGGAAATAGCGCCGCGTATACTCGTGATCAGGATGTCGTCGCTTGGCGACATAATACTGACGGCACCGGTCCTGCGTAACCTCAGGCACCGCTGGCCCGGCGCACGCATAACCATGTTGGTAAAACCCCAATTTGCCGCGGCCGCGGCGAAAAACCCCTTCATCTCGGATATCCTGGCATTTAACGATTTCGCGTCCGCGCTCAGAGCGATAAAAAAGGGGCGCTACGATATTCTCATAGACCTGCACACCAATCTGCGCAGTCGCCTGCTCTCAGCCTTTTCGGGCATAAAGCGTAAGGCGCGCTACCGCAAGGATTCCATGGCCCGCCGGCTTTTCGTAAATTTTCGCGTACCCAGCCCCGCCCTGGAGAAACACACGCTGGAAAGATACCTCGAATCACTTGACGCCATAGACGTGCCGGCGGTTTACCGGGAGCCGCTGGTCGGCGACTGGGTTCTTGAAACCAGTCCTGCGGCGCTTAAAAATGGCCCCAAGCGCTTAGCCCTGCTTCAAACCGCCTTTCTCGGAGACGCCGTTCTGACGCTGCCGCTACTTGAGAAAATAAAAAAAGTCCTGCCGGACGCGGATGTGACAGTACTGACCCGCCCTGAAACGGCGCAAATCTTCGCCTCGTCAGGGCTGGCCTCCGAGGTTATCACTGATAATAAAAAAACCTCCGGTTCCTTTGTCGGAGAATTTCTCCGTCTTCTTAAAGAGTTGAAACAACGCCGCTTCGACATAATAATAGTTCCCCACAGATCTCTGCGCAGCGCCCTGCTGGCGCGCCTGGCCGGCATTCCGGTCCGCATAGGCTTTGACTCAAGCGCGGGCAGTTTTTTATTCACTCACAAAGTTCCGTTTTCCTGGCTTATACACGACCTTGAGCGAAACCTGACCCTGATACTTCCGCTTGCGGGAGACACAAGTCCGGCCTTCCCCATACTCCGCGGAAAAATCGGCGCGCTGAAAGAGCTGGGAGTGAATGAGACCATTTTTATCGGCGCAAACCCCGGTTCGGTCTGGCCGACAAAGCGTTGGCCCCGCGAGTATTGGGCCCGCCTGATAACTGAACTGGCGCAGGCGTACGGCACAAAAGTGCTGCTGGTGGGAGGCAAAAACGAAGTGGCGTGGAATGCTGAAATAGAAAAGGCCGCCGCGCCAGACTCGGTCCTCAATCTAACCGGCAAAACAGGAATGGATGACCTGATGGCCCTGATAAAAAGCCTTAAACTGTTTATAACCAACGACTCAGGCCCCATGCATATCGCAGTCGCCTTCGGGGTGCCGGTGGCGGCCATCTTCGGTCCGACCACGCGGGAACTGGGCTTTTTCCCCTATGGCAACAACAATCTGGTGCTGGAAGAAGAGCTCGCCTGCCGCCCCTGCGCACTGCACGGCTCAAATAAATGCCCGCGCGGGCATTTTCTCTGCATGCGCATGATCACCCCCGATAAAGTCCTGGCGGCGGCTAAGCTAATTCTGGATAAAGCGGGTATTAAAGAAAAAACAAACTGCGAGAGCAGAGTTGATCAACAGATCGCGCAACTTGAACACTTACGGAACAATCATGACTAAAGAACTTCTTACCTCTGCAGCTTTTTTGGGAGCGGCGCTCGCCAGCCTCCGATGGGCATGGTGGCGCCGCACGACTCCTGGCCTCCGGGTTTTAGTGTATCACAAGATTGGTGTCCCTCCCGCCGGTTCAAAGCTTAAAGACCTGTGGGTTACCCCTGAAAAATTCCGTTCCCAGGTCGCCTGGCTGATCGCCCATGGTTATGTGACGGTACTGTTCTCGGATCTGCTCAAGGCCCATAGAGGCGAAAAACCACTCCCAGAAAAAGCGGTACTCATAACTTTCGACGACGGCTATGAAAACAACTACTCGTATGCCTACAAAATACTGCGTGAACTTGGCGCCAAAGGAAATATTTTTGTGGTGTACAACACCATCGGCAAAGTCAATCTCTGGCACAACCCCAAAACAGAACCGTGGGTCAATATGGCCAGCCTGGCGATGCTTAAAGAGATGCAGGAAAGCGGGGTTATAGAATTCGGATCTCATACCATGAACCACCCTAATCTTGAAAAGCTCACTCGGGAAGACGCGGCATGGGAGTTAACGGAATCAAAAAAACAACTTGAGGCCGCGCTCGGAGCGGAAATGTCCGCTTTCGCGTATCCTTACGGGGCTGGCGCATATTCACCTACGATACGGGCCAGCGCGCTAAAAGCCGGTTATGTTCTGGACTTCAGTTTTAAGCAGGGAAAAACGCCCTGGCCTTGGAATCGGGATTCCGGGCCGATTGACCGCCTTTTTATAAAGCGGGGTGAAAACAATCTGGATCTCAGGCTCCATCTTGAACGAGGAGCGTCAAGGCTGTTTTAATCATCCCGAAAAACACGATGATTAAAGCAGCGCCGCTCGCCATACGCTGCATATTTTTAAGGAGTTCCTTAATATTTCTGCGTATGGCCAATGGCATATAGCGTACGGCAAACACATGGATTTTAATACAAATAAAATATTGCTGATACAGTTTCGCCAGATAGGGGACGTGCTTTTGAGTACCTCCGCGGCGGAAGTTTTAAAGGCCAATTTTCCGCGCGCTAAACTTGATTTTCTTACCCAGCAACCATCCGAACAAGCCCTCGCGCGCAACCCCGTTATCGACGAAGTGCTGGTCTATGACGCAAAAAAACCGGTTAAATGGCTTTTAGAAGTGAGGCGACGCCGCTACGATCTTGTAGTTGACCTGATGTCCAATCCCCGCTCAGCTCTGGTTGCGGCCATGAGCGGCGCTAAGATAAAAGCCGGCCCGGCATACACTCACTCGGCCTGGGCCTACAACTTTAAATTGGAGTTGCGGCCGGGCCAGCGCGAATATAATCCCTTTTTTAAGATCGACCTTCTGAGCCAGCTCGGTCTGAAGAATGTTTTTTATCCGTATCCCAAATTTTACCCGGCGGCCGGCGACTTGGCCTGGGCCGCCGAGGCGGTGGCGAAGCTTGTTCCCGACGCCGGCCTCAGGAGCGCGCTGATATTTTTTTCCCCGGCTTCCAGACGGATGACCCGCCTATGGCCCGCGGAACATTACGCCCGCCTGGCCGCGCTTATAGTCCGGAAGACGAAGTCCGCTGTGCTGGTCCTGTGGGGGCCTGGCGAAAAATCACTGGCCGAAGAAATCGTCCGGGCGGCCGACCACCCTGCCGTCCTCCTCGCCCCTGAAACTTCCGATCTCTCCAGGCTATCGGCAATGCTTCAGCAGGCGGCGCTCCTGATTTCAAACTGCAACGGAGCCAAACACATCGCGCAGGCGTCCGGAGTTCCAACGCTTGGAATTTATGGGTCAAGCCGGCCGGAAAGCTGGACGCCGCCGAACGACCCTAAGCACCAGATCATAAGAAATGACACCTTCGCCTGCATCGCCTGCCAAAAAAACGAATGCCCTGAGACCATGAAATCCGCGCTTTTCACTATGCGGCCTCAGTCAAATGTCGGCGTGAAATGTCTCAAAGAACTTTCTCCGGAAGCAGTATTTGCTAAACTTGTCGCTATGGCCGGCGAACTCGGACTTGGAATCTCGTGAGCATTATGGACGCACAAAAAATCAGAGACGGACTCAGAAAAAAGGCAGCGGGGCGACTATTCCTGCGCGCGATGTCCATAGCTTACATCGGAGCAGTATCGCTGCGCCGGGCGCTTTACGCGGCCGGCCTGCTTAAAAGTTATAAGCTTCCGGTTCCGGTGATTTGTTTCGGCAATCTTTCAGCCGGAGGGACAGGCAAAACCTCAACAGTTGTCATGGCCGCCATAGAGCTGAAGAAAGAGGGCTATAACCCCGCTATCCTTATCCGTGGTTATAAGCGTAAAGCTCCCGGCAAAAAGCTGACTATCCTGGCCAAAGGCGAATCTTTTTCCGCCGAAGAGGCCGGGGATGAAGCCGTGATGATCTTTGAGATGTTAAAAGATTACGGCATTCCGGTTCTGGTCTCCTCCGACCGCTATCAGGCGGGGCTGGCGGCGCTGGAAAAATTTAAGAGCAATTTCCTACTCATGGATGACGGCTATCAATTCTTCAGGCTGCGCCGCGACAAGAACATCGTAATGGTTAACGCCACCGCGCCTTTTCATAAAGATGAGTTGATACCACTGGGCGACCTGCGCGAAACCTCCGGGGGGCTGGACAGGGCGGATGCCGTCATATTGTCGCATTGCGAGCACGCTTGCGAAGCGGGTGTGGAGACGCTCAAAGAAGAAATAAACAAACTAAACTCTTCTGCGGTCGTGATAGAGAGCATGCATTCGCCCGAAGCTTTCGTCGACGCGGTTAACAATGAAAAGGTTCCCCTCTCCGAATTCAGGGATAAAAAAGTTACAGCGCTTTCCGGCATAGGGGATCCGAAATCCTTTGAGGATACCCTGGCGGGTCTCAAGGCCGTTCCGGCCCAGATCTGGCGCTACCCCGACCACCACCGCTTCACGCGGGAGGAGTTGGCCGCGGTCGAGGCCACGCGCGAAAATATGCCGGTCATAACGACATATAAGGATTTCGCGCGCTTCCCGGCTGACTGGGCGCAGATCATCAAGGGCGGCGTATTCATCCTCTCGGTGAAAATCGTCTTCCCGCGCGATGGCCGCGAACGCCTGATGGAGATCATCGCGCCGCAAAAACCTGCGCTGAAGCAGTAAGGCTGAGGGCTGAAAGTTTATCAAGATCCGACAGCACACCCGCACAATCTATGATTGCTTATTTGCGAAAAAATAAAGATAAAGCTAAACGACCCGCGGTGTTTCTGGACAGGGACGGAACGATTATTCACGATCGCCCGGGATTTTATCTCACCGATCCGCGCGGTCTAAAATTCTACGCTGGCGCTTTTAAAGCTCTGCTGCTCCTCGCCCGCCTCGGTTACCGGCTGATCGTGGTTACGAATCAGGCGGCGGTCGGCCGGGGGTATATGACCATGGCCAGATCGAAGGCGATCAATATGAAATTCGTTAAAGACCTGCGCGCAAAAGGTGTGAAACTGGACGGCGTGTATTTCTGCCCGCATCTGCCGACTGCGGGCTGCGCCTGCCGCAAACCCGCCCCCGGACTCATCAAAGAGGCGCTGAAGCACCTGCAAGTTGACCTTGCCCGGTCTATAGTCGTTGGCGACAAAGAATCAGACATGAAACTCGCTGACGCGCTGGGGCTATCGTCCATCCTGGTTAAGACTGGCCATGGATTGAGCGAGTTGCGTAAAAAACGGGATCTTGCCGGGGGGCGCGTGGTAAAATCCGGCATCTTAGCCGCAGCGCGCTGGATCAGCAGGATGCAAAAGTGATTCGTGCCTGATATTCAACAGAGGATAATTTATGAAAAAAAGAATACTTGTCTCACAGATCGTAGCCTTGGCGGTCATAATCCTGGCAAGGCCGGACAGTTGGCCGCTTTTTACGGCCGGCATGAGCGTAATGCTCCTGGGGCAACTCATCCGCGTACTGGCCTCGGCTGCGATAGTGAAATCCAAAACACTCACTGTCACCGGCCCCTACGCCGCGGTACGCAACCCTCTTTACCTGGGCACTGCGGTTATGGTGCTCGGTCTCCTCATAGCCCTTTCAAATCCTCATGCTTTTCTGCGCACCGGAATTGTCTGGCTGATAACAACCGTCTCATTCACCCTTATCTACAAAGTGCAGATACGCGCCGAGGAGGGCTTTCTGCGCGGCGAGTACGGCACACAGTATACGGAGTACATGAAGCGGGTAAATTCCATGCTGCCCCGGCTCCGCGCCATCCCGAATTTTTTTGATCCGAGTTCATTATCTCTGGAAGTCTTTATTAAGAACAAAGAATGGCGCGGCTTCACAGGGATGCTCGCCGTGGCGGCCATCGTCTGGGCGCGGATAAAATATGGTTTTTAGGAGAACGCTTTTCGCCGGAGCGCTGTTAACGATCTGCGCCGCTTCACTTTGCGCACAGGGCAAACAAGCGAACCTTATTCATCCCTATACCGCCCTTGAACCTGCCGTCACCGTGGACACCGCGGCCGTGCGCGACATCTGGCATAAGGAACGCCTTGAATATGAAATCTACTGGGGCCTTATAAACGTCGGTTCCGCCTACCTGCAGATAGACAAAATGGTAACGATAGACGGCCGGACGGCTTACCATATAATTTCCGGCGCAAAGTCTGCGGCCTTTATAAATAATTTTTACACCGTAAACGACATAAATGAATCATGGATGGATATCCGGGACCTGTATTCCTTCGGTTATTATAAAGGCATCCATGAAGGGCATCATTTCTTTAATGAATGGGTGATCTTTGATAATGCGGCTAAGACTTTTCACGGCGAAAAAATGGGTAAGTCTAAAATTGCCGCCCCCGTGGAAGGGACGCTGGAAGGGCCGGTCAACGATGTGCTCTCCGCCCTCTACCTGGTCCGCACCATGGACTTGAGTTCAGGCACCAGCCGGGAGATCACGATCAACACCAAACGGAACTGGCGTATGAATGTTAAATTCAGGAAGCGTGAAAAGGAATCTACCGCTTACGGCAAGTTTAAATGCGTTCTGGTGGAACCACAACTGGGGGATGACGGTCTCTTCGTGGCCAAAAAAGGGAAGAAAATGCTGGTCTGGATAACAGACGATGAGCTGCGCCTGCCGCTCATCCTCAAAGCCGAGATTTTTATAGGTTCCGTAACCGCTAAACTGGTAAAGCGCCGCTTGGACTGACAATCTGCCGTAAAAAACCACGCAATAATATTCAGCTGTCCTGAAGGCGGCGCAGTTCGCTGTCGGCGTCCCGCAAGCGCAGCGCTTCAACGCTTGCAAGGCGCTGAAATAACGCCATCGTGACGGTTGGATTGCGGCGGGATATAGCGTCGAAAGCGTCCCGGCTTATAACATAAAGATCCGTATCGGTTAGAGCGATGGCGTCAGCCGTTCGCGGCATACGGGCCAAAAACCCCACCTCACCGAAGAAATCTCCCGGTCCGAAAACGGCAAGATGATGCTGACGATGAGTATCTTTCAGCGGCAGTATTATTCTGACACGCCCGCGACGAATTAAAAAGAGCTCGTCACCCTGGCCTTTACGGTTAAATATCGATTTACCGGCGTCCAAGCGGCGCTCTTCGAAGGCCACGCGGAGCGCCGCCAAAGAGGCGGGGTCTATCTCCCGCAAAAAATCTATCTGCGAAAGGTCCAGCAATTCCCCCGCGGCCGGTCGTTCAATGCCCGCCTCTTCTATGGCGCAGTCCTCGGCCCACTCCAGTGCGTCATGGAGCGTTTCAAAGATGCGTCCCCGTCCATCGCGATGAGTCAGCCCCAACTGTTCAAAATAGGCGCGAAGATCCTGCCCGGTGGGCAAACTCAGCGGCAAATGCGAGAAAACAAGCGAGCCGCCGCGCTCCCCCATCATTTCCCCAGCCTGTTCAAGCATGTGCACAGCGGTAAAATCCACGGAAGTCACTCGGCGCATATCCAGGATCAGGCGCCGGCATGAGCGCATATCGCTTTCTATTTCTAAAAAAAGCTGATCGGTGGTGCCGAAGAATAGACTGCCCTGGAGTTCAACCACGAGCGTTTCGGCTCCGCGCGCGGCCAGCGCGGCGCGCTCTCCGGGCAGGCGTTGCTGCGTTGAGGAAATCTCCGCGCCCGTCACTTTTCTCCGGATCACACTGCTGCGCATCTGCTCGCGGATAAAAAGGAGGATTGAAAGGGTTATTCCCACACCGGCGGCCGCGATAAGATCCACCGCAAGCGCCGTGCCCGCTACCGAGACTACAACGGCAAAATCCAGGACGGTGGAACTGCGCAGCGCCAGCCGCACGCTGGAGCGGTCTATCATGCGCGATCCGACCACAACCAATATCCCCGCCAGTGCCGCAAGCGGGATACGCCCGATGGCGCTGCCCAGAACAAGCGCCGCCATAAGGGCAAATACGCCCTCAAACAGACCCGCGCGGCGAGTTTTGCCGCCGCTTGCCAGGCTTACCAAAGTGGCGCCCATGGTGCCGGCGCCCGGCATGCCGCCAAGCAAAGCGGACATCATATTGCCAGCGCCCTGCCCTTTCAATTCACGGTTCGAATCGTGACGGGCGCGCACAATGGAGTCAGTTACCACGCAGGTTTTAAGCGTATCTATGGAAAGAAGAACCGACAATGTGAGCGCCGGTCCGATAAGCGCGTATGCCTCATGCATCTCCATAAAGCGCAACGCGTTGAAATTGGAAACAATGCCGTTTAAAATAACACCCGGGCTGGTAGAGATAGCGCCAATAATAAATTGGTTGGCTTCCAGCGTCAGCAACTGGGGCCTGATAAGCCCTGCCGCCAGGTGCGCCGCGATTCCAGCCGCGAGGCCCAGTATGGCCGCAGGGATCCGTTTTGTAATGCGAGGAGCGGCAATCATTGCGCCGGCTGTGATAAGAGCGACCCAAACCGCGGGCCATTGCCAGGCGTGAGGCGAAAACAGTCCCGCTAGCGGGGAGGAGCCCTTCTCAAGTCCGAGAAAGGGTCCTATCTGCTTTAATATTATCAGCAAGCCCACGCCGCTCATATATCCCGTCACCACGGGATAAGGGATGTATTTTATCAGACGCCCGCCTCCGAGCGCGCCATAAACGGCCTGCAGAACGCCTGAAAGCAGTCCGACCACTGCAAGGGAAACAATAACATGCTCAGCGGGCGCGCCGCCGTCAAGCAGCCGGACGCACAACGCCGCCATAACAGCCGCCGCCGGAGCGCAGGGGGCGGAAATCAGGCTAGGAGCGCCTCCCAGCGCCGGGGCGAGCAGACCTATGGCCACGGTTCCGATAATCCCCGCAAGCGCGCCGGCTCCGGCAAACCCGGGGCCTAGCGGGGCGTACATCGCGACGCCGAACGCGATGGCGGAGGGCAGCGCCACCAACATTGCAGCCATCCCGCCCCACGCGTCCGTCCATTCAATTTTTCGGGAGACTGGAAACACGCCGTTTATTGTCATAAGTTAAATGGTGATACTTTTAATATCAGGCGAAAAGTCCCTGCTTAATAACTTCAATATTCTAGCAAATGGCGATAAATAAAAAATCCGGAGAAATCCGCCAGAATGTTTGATGGATGTGATTGAAACATGTCGCGTTGTTCCAGCTTCGGCGTGTTATGCCAAAAACAACCACTATAGCCCTCATTATATCAAGCTGTATATTTTTAGTATAATTAAGGCATGGACAACACGGCTTTTAGCAGACTCCGCGGGATAATTGATAATTTCGGCTCAAAGCGCGTAGCGGTCATGGGCGATGTCATGCTCGACCGATACATTATGGGAACTGTGCGTCGCATCTCTCCGGAAGCGCCCGTCCCCATAGTTAAAGTGCGGGAAGAGCACACTGTGGCCGGAGGTTCCGGGAATGTGGCCGTTAATCTGGCCTCGCTGGGCGCCAGGCCCGCCCTGATATCCGTCACCGGCCGGGACGCGGCCGCGAAAGAGCTCGTAGAAATCCTCGCAGCAAAGGGCGCTGATACCGGCTCACTTATAGCACACCCCCCCACCTTTACCATAGAAAAGACCCGCGTCATAGCCGAACACCAGCAAGTGGTACGCTTTGACCGCGAACCCGCGTTCAAACTCACTCCCTCTCTGCAGAAATCCGTGCTGGACGCGCTGGATGCTCAGCTTAAAGCCGGCGCCGGCGCCCTGATATTGTCGGATTACGGCAAAGGCCTGCTTACCCCGCATGTCATCGAAGCCGCAATAAAGCTGGCCATTAGACGAGGTGTTCCGGTTTTCGTGGATCCCAAAATCGAGCACTTTGCCCGTTATAAAAAAGTAACCTGCCTGACGCCGAACACCATGGAGGCATACCAGGGGATGCGCCTGATACAGAAAGAAGGCCAGGCCGCGGTGGAAGAGCTGGGCAAAAAAATAATCAGGACGCTTAACTGCCGGTCGCTGCTCGTAACGCAAGGCGAGCATGGCATGACGCTTTTCAACAATACCGGCGGACGCGTGAAAACTCTGCACATCCCCACCAAAGCCCGGGAAGTGTACGATGTGACCGGCGCTGGCGACACAGTCATCTCCACGCTTGCTCTTGCTTCGGCCGCGGGAGCCACGCTGGAAGAAGCAGCCTTAATATCCAACTTCGCGGCAGGTATTGTGGTAGGGAAGCTCGGCACGGCGGCCGTCATGAAAGAAGAGCTTCTGGAAAATATTAAATCATGGACAAAAACTGCTTAATAGTCATTCCCGCCCGCTATAACTCACAGCGCTTTCCAGGCAAAGTTCTGGCGAAGATTCGCGGCAAGGCCGTGCTTCAGTGGTGCCACGAGGCCGCGGTCAAATCGGGGCTGGGCCCGGTGCTCATAGCAACCGAGGATAAACGGGTGCTGGAGTTCGCGAAAAGCATCGGCGCCGATGCCGTTATAACCAGCGATAAATGCGTTTCCGGCACGGACCGCGTCTATGAGGCGGCTAAAGGCTCCAAAAAGAAATTCATAATCAATTTCCAGGGCGATGAACCGTTCATGCGCGCCGAAACGCTGCTGGCGGCTTTTAGGCAAATGCGCGCGGGTTTCGACATCGCAACCGCCTGCGCGCCCATCACGGACAAGACCGACATAGCCAACCCCAACTGCGTTAAGATCGCAATGAATCGGGAGGGCCGGGCGCTTTACTTCTCCCGCTCCCCCATACCCTTCCACCATCCTCTCTCGAGCCTGAGAAAATCCCCGTGGCATAAGCATTGCGGCTTTTACATATACAAGCGCTCATCACTGGAGCGCTTTGTGCGTCTCAAGCCGAGCCCGCTTGAACTTCTGGAGCGGCTGGAACAGCTCCGCGCTCTTGAATGCGGATTGACAATAGGCGTGGCAACTGTGAAGATTTTGGGACCTGCCATAGACACTCCGGCGGATCTGAAAGCAGCCGAAAGGTTTATAAAAAAACAGGAATTAAGTTATAAGTAGTAAGGATTAAGCGGTAAGCGAAAATCAGTTCTTAATCTTCAGTGTTCAATCCTTAGAGCTTGCAATAAAGGGCATTCAAATGACCAGATATATATTTGTGACCGGCGGCGTGGTCAGTTCGCTGGGTAAAGGCATAACGGCTGCTTCCGTGGGACGCCTGTTAAAAGCCCACGGGTTGTCAGTGAACATTGTAAAGTGCGACCCCTATATTAACGTGGACGCGGGAACCATGGCTCCATTCCAGCATGGCGAAGTCTTTGTAACCGATGACGGCGCTGAAACTGACCTGGACCTGGGTTATTACGAGCGTTTTCTTGAGATAGATACCCGCCGCGCGAACAATATGACAGCCGGACAGATATACCAGACCGTGATAGCAAAGGAGCGCTCGGGCCTCTATCTCGGCCAGACCGTCCAAGTCATTCCGCATATTACCGACGAGATAAAGAAAAGGTTCTATAAGGCCGGGGAAGGTTTCGATATCACCATTATTGAGATCGGCGGGACCGTGGGCGATATCGAGAGCCTTCCGTTTCTGGAGGCGGCCAGACAGATGCGCCCCGACAGAACGCGCACCGATGTCATGTATATCCACGTAACACTGGTTCCATATCTTTCCGCCAGCGACGAGCTGAAAACCAAGCCCACCCAGCACTCGGTCAACAAACTGCGCGAGATAGGCATAGACCCGGATATTATTGTATGCCGCACGGAAAAGCCCCTTGGCAAAGAGATACGCAATAAAATAGCCCTTTTCACCAGCGTGCCCGACGAGGCCGTGATAGAGGCGCCAAACACCTTCTCCATCTACGCAGTTCCCAATGTTCTCAAGAAGCAGGGCATAGACGAGCAGATCATGATGCTGCTGCGCATGAGGAGCAAGAAATGGGATTTTGAAGAATGGAACTCTTTCGTGGAAAAACTGAAGACCGCCGAAAAAGCGCAGGGTGTGCGAATCGCCATAGCCGGGAAATACACCAAGCTTAAGGATTCCTACAAATCGCTGGTGGAGGCTATCCACCACGGCGCTATCGCCAACGGCGTCCGGATGGATCTGGATTTTGTGGATGTGGAAGATAAGGACTGCATGGAGCGTCTGTCTAAGGCGTCCGGAATAATCGTGCCCGGCGGATTCGGAGACCGTGGCATAGAGGGCAAAATAAACGTGGTGCGCTATGCCAGAGAGAAAGGCGTCCCGTTCCTGGGCATCTGCCTGGGCATGCAGTGCGCCGTGATAGAATTCGCGCGCGACGTTCTTGGCTATAAAAAAGCCAACTCCACCGAGTTCGCCCCCAAGTCGCCATTCCCCGTGGTGGATCTCATGGCAGAACAAAAAGACGTGAAGGAAAAAGGCGGAACCATGCGCCTCGGCGCTTATCCGTGCCGGCTGAAAGCAGGGTCGCTAGCCGCGCTCATGTACGGCGGCACGCTCATATCCGAGCGACACAGGCATCGTTATGAATTTAACGCCCGCTACCTTAAATCGTATGAGAAAAAGGGCATGATGGTCAGCGGCATTTACAAAGAAAAGGGCCTTCCTGAAATCGTGGAATTGAAGGGGCACCCGTGGTTTATGGGCGTGCAGTTCCACCCGGAGCTTAAATCCCGCCCCCTTACCCCCCATCCCCTTTTCCGGGGATTTGTAGCCGCGGCCGTCAAACACGGAGCTCCGGCGGCCAGGGAGGCTTTTATATTATGACCCAGACCAGTGTAAAGGTGAAAAATGCGGTATTCTCAAATAACGCGCCCATTGTTTATATCACCGGCCCCTGCGTAATTGAATCCCCTAAGACTTACGCCTCTCAAGCCGTAAAAATGAAAGGTATTTTCGAAAAGCTCGGCACACCATTCGTGCTTAAAGCCTCGTTCGATAAAGCCAACCGCACATCACACTCTTCTTTCCGCGGCATTCCTATGGAGACCGCTCTCGATTTTCTGAAAGATCTGAAGAACCGTCTTGATGTGCCGGTGCTGATTGACGTGCATGAACCATCACAAGCGGCCCGCGTGGCGGAAGTGGCGGATATCCTGCAGATTCCGGCCTTTCTATGCCGTCAAACGGACCTTCTATTCGCCTGCGCCGACACCGGCTGTGCCGT
Organism: Elusimicrobiota bacterium; assembly: GCA_037137395.1. Lineage (GTDB taxonomy): Bacteria > Elusimicrobiota > Elusimicrobia > Elusimicrobiales > UBA9959 > YA12-FULL-51-18. The sequence continues at coordinate 16,225 of JBAXKK010000016.1, read as the reverse complement.
AAATGTTAAGAAAGGGCAGTTTCTGGCCCCCTGGGATATGGGTAACATTATTTCAAAGATAGAATCGCGCGGCAATAAGCGGATACTCCTGACCGAGCGTGGATCCTCGTTCGGATACAACAATCTGGTCGTGGACATGCGCGGCATGGAGATCATGAAAAACTTCGGCTACCCGGTAATCTTTGACTGCACCCATTCAGTGCAGAAGCCCGGCGGCCTGGGTAAAACCACCGGGGGTGACGCGAAGTTGGCGCTGCCGCTGGCTAAGGCGGCCGCGGCGCTGAAGATAGCCGGCATATTTTTTGAAGCTCATCCCAATCCGGCCAAAGCCTTTTCAGACGGGCCCAATTCACTGAAACTAAGCCTGGTTCCGGACGCCGTTGATATGCTGAACCAGATAGACAGACTGGCCATGAAACTGGTAAACAATAAGGCGCTAAGGAGCCTTTAGGACGAGAATATGAAATGCTTAAATTGCGGACAAGAAAACAAAGTCACGCTTAAATTCTGTAAAAAATGCGGCCGGGACCTCACTTTGCCCCCGGTCTGGTTCCCTGATTGGAGATGGCATTTGAAAACCCTTTCCTGGATATACATATCGGTCACCGTGCTCTTTTTCACGGTAAGCTGGCTTCTCCACAAGCTGCCGCCCCCATACGACCAGCGCAAGATTCCGGCCGAGATGACTCCCTGGCTGAATCCACATAAGGTCCCGGCACCATGACCCCTCCTTTTTTATCCGGCCGGGTGAATATCCGCGCGATAGGACCGCGCAAGCCAACGGATTCGTTTCTCCTTAAGGCCGCCAGGTCGGTGGTAATGCAGGAAGCCGGAGCGCTCCGGCTGGTCGCGGCAGGCATCGGCAAAGACTTTGTCGGCGCCGCCAGGCTGCTCCTGGCTGCCCGGGGGAAGGTGGTGGTACTCGGCGTGGGCAAATCCGGCATTATCGCCAGAAAGATCGCGTCCACTCTTTCCTCCACCGGCACACCAAGTGTATATATCCACCCGGTAGAATCCCTGCACGGAGACATGGGGCTGATTGCCAAAGAAGACATTATCCTGGCGCTCTCCTACTCCGGCGAAACGGAAGAGACGACCAGACTTCTCCCCCTGCTGGCAAAAGAGGGCCTGAAAATAATTTCCCTGACCAATAATCCGGATTCAAAACTCGCGCGCTATTCGGACATAGTCTTGCGGCTCAATATCCGCAATGAAGCCTGCCCGTACAATATCGTGCCAACATCCTCCACGGCGGCCATGCTGGCTGTGGGCGACGCCATCGCTATCACGTTGATGCGTGTGAAAGGGTTTGACGACTCTAATTTTGCCAGACTTCACCCCGGCGGAAATCTTGGGAAGCTTTTAAACCTGCGCGTGGCCGATCTGATGCATAAGGGCCGCGAAAACCCCGTGGTTCGCGCCGGCTCAACGCTTAAAGCCGCTTTAACTGTAATGACCGGCACCAAAACCGGAGCTGTCTCCGTCACTGATAAGCGGGGCCGGCTCGCCGGTTATTTTACCGACGGTGACCTCCGCAGAAGCCTCGAGCGGGGCAAAGCCGGCCTTTCCTCGCCTATCGACGAACTTATGACCACCAAGCCGATTTGCGTTTATCCGGATACTATGGCGATAGATGCCGCCAGGCTGATTTCGGCCAGAAAAATTGACAACATGCCGGTTATAGACCGCAAGACTTTGCGTCCGGTCGGGATTATAGACGAAAAAGATCTTTTGAAAGAGGGCCTGATCTGAAACTTTTATTATCAGCACTTATGCTGCAACTGTTTTTTTCGGCTTGCTACAAAGCGCCCTCAGGAGTGGCGGCGGTAAAGGAGGGCGCGAGCCTGATGACAGGCGTGAGGTTCTCTCAGGTGAACAATAACCAGCTGCAATGGGCTCTAGTGTCTAAAACGGCTCGGTTTGAAGAGGGAGAGACCAGGATATATTTCTACAATCCGAAGATGGATTTATTTAAAGACAACAAGCTCGCCACCAAGCTTGAATCGGAAACCGGGTTCCTGAATATGATCAAGAAGGACGCACAACTTGAGAAGAACGTGCGGGTGGAGTCAAATACCGACGGCATGCGACTGCTTACCACTAAACTTTTTTTCAGCTCGGAAAAGGATAAGATATGGACCGACGATCCGGTGACAATATTTAAAGGCAACACCGTCACTCATGGGCGCGGGTTCACCGCCAATCCGGATCTCTCAGAAATAGCTATAACCCAGCAGGAAACCACCACTCTGGGGGAAAAATGATCAGGCTGAGCTTTTCGGTTATGCTGGCCGTTGTCGCCCCCCTTTCGGCGGGGCAAACGGATGATTTCATGCGGGGGTCGGTGGTCAAAAGCGATAAATGGACGATGGACCGGGCCAACGACCGGGAAATCTTTGAGGGAGCTGTATCTTTCCGCAACGCGGCCTACAATCTCAAGTCTGACCACGCCGTCTACGACCGCAAGCCCCGGACCTGGACCGTCAAAGGCTCCGTCTACTGCCTGCGCAAATTTCTGGACGGTTCGAATATAGAGCTATACTGCGACAACGGAACATATCGCGAGAACTTTGAGCAGGCTGAGCTTTTTCGCGGCAAAGAACTGATAAAAATGAGATATGTTTCTCCCGAGGGCAAGGTTCTGAAAGGGCGCTGCGACCGCATCAACTCCGACAACGCAAAAGCCGCTATGGATTTTCTGGGGAATTTCTATCTTGAAACTGAAAGTATGGAGATTTTCTCGGCCAACGGATTCTATAGCGACGCTGAAAGGTCTTTTCTGATATATGGCTCCACTCCGATCGCGGTTGGTATCAGAGATGGCCGCGACTTTGCTATGACCGGAGAAAAAATGAAATACTTTAAGGATACCGGCGACGTAAAACTCTATAACAATGTCGCCGGCTGGGTTAAATCAGGGGAAAAGCCGCAAGAGAATTGAAGATGTGTAATCCTGACGCGGGATTTTCATCAATATCCGGTCTTAGACCTTGAAGTTGGAATGGAGAGCCTTATGAGACTCAAATCCGAACTGCTGGAAAAAAGCTTTAACCGCAGACAAGTCGTGAACGGCATAAGTCTGGACATAAAATCCGGAGAAGTCTGCGGCCTCCTGGGCCCGAACGGAGCCGGAAAGACCACAACTTTTCACATGCTGGTAGGTTTTCTTGAGCCCGATTCAGGGAAAGTTTTTATTGACGGAAAAGACGTCTCAAGTATGCCGATGTATCTGCGGGCCAGGGGCGGCATCGGTTACCTGGCGCAGGAACCTACGGTGTTTCGCGGCCTGACCGTGGAAGACAACCTCGTGGCAATACTTGAGCGGACCACCAGCGATAAACCCGCGCTCACCAGTCGCGTAGATTCCCTTTTAACTGAATTCGGCCTGATGAAATTGAAAAAGCAGAAAGCATGGACGCTTTCCGGCGGAGAAAAGCGGCGGTTGGAAGTGGCCAGGGTCATGATAAACGAACCCCGGATAATACTGTTGGATGAACCTTTTGTCGGAATAGACCCCATAACGGTAAGCGAATTAAAAAACATCATTCGGCACCTTAAGGACAAGGGTATCGGCGTGCTGATAACGGACCACAATGTCCGGGAAACCCTTTCCATAACGGATCGGTCTTATCTGATCTATGAAGGCCGGATACTGATAGAGGGAACGGCGGAAGTGCTATTGAACGACCCTAAAGCGAGAGAATTCTACCTCGGATGGGACTTTAAGATGTAAATCCTGCTTTCACATTTAGCGCATCGCAAGGAAATTACAAATGTATAATTTGCTTAAGCGCCGAAAAGGCCAAAACACGGTTGAGTATCTGCTAATGTTAGCCGTTACTACGGGAGTAGTGCTGATTGCCGGAATGGCTCTAAAGACGTACATCCCCAAGCTGTTTTTACAAATACAGACTCTTATAAGCGGCGCGGCTCAAACTCTTGGTTCCCCCACCCGCTAAACCCTCCGGCCTGATCCAGTCAAGAACAAAATAAGAGAGCTTGCCGGCGCCACAGTGTTGCCAAAAAAATCTCTTTCAAGTGAAGCTTTCAAGATATGTGTGAAGGCCGTGCTTTTTGGCTTTAGCTACGGCGGCAAAATACATTTTATCCGCCTCGGCGGTATTCCCTTCCAAATAATGGACATTTGCCATCGAAAGTTCGCTCAATATTTCCCCCCGCGGCTCCGCGTTCCCCTTAAACAGGCGTACAGCGTTCTTAAAACAGACCATCGCGTTCTTAAATTCACCTTGCTTTTTATAGACTTCACCAAGCCCCCATTCCACGAAGCCCAGATCCGGTTTATCACCTATCTCGGAGTACAATCTGTGCGCCCGTTGATAGCCGTCGAACGCGGCATCTAGCTCACCCTGCTGGCGCAGCACATTGGCAAGGCCGCATTCCGCGTAGGCTCTGGCAAAAGTATCTTCGGTCTTTCGGAAGAGCTTGCGCGCCTCTTCATACGCCGCGCGCGCCGGTTTCATGAAACCCGCCACGCGCAGCACGCCGCCCAACCCGAACAGGGCGTAGCCCCTGGCGGACGAATCGTTATCCTTAGCCGCGTAAGCGCCCGATAGTTTAAAGGACTCTATTGAGAGCTCATAGCGGCCTTCAAGCCTGTATATTCCTCCGAGAGCCCACAGGATAAAGGCTGCCGCGCCGTGATCGTCTTCTTTTAAATACGCGCGCAGAATGCGCTCGAGCATGGATGAAGCTTTTTTAAAATCTCCTTTCAGGCGGTATGCCATAGCCAGTTCCAGGTCAGCCTCAGCCTTCAGGGCCGGGGCCTTGGCCGCGGCTTTTAGGCCTGCAACCGCGAAAGCAAATGCCTGTTTCTCGTGTCCTAATGCTCTGTGGCAGGCCGCGGTCCTGATAAGGGCCTGACAGAAGAATTCGGCGGCTGGCAGGCCGCGCGTCATTGCGGATTCGTAAGCGGCTATGGCTTTGTCAAATATTCCTTTGAGCCGCCAGCCTTCCCCGTACAGATAATACCAACGGCCTTCAAAACCTTTGGTCAGGACGATACCCTTCAGGGCCTTAAAGGCCGCGTCGGGCTTTCCGGCTTCCAAAAAATCGGCTGCTTCTTCTAGTTCTTCTATTATCATAAATATTTTATTCACCTTTGTTTAGGATTAAGGATCGGGGAACCATTATTAAGCAAGGACGTTCATGAATGCAGATCCTCTAATTCTTTTTCATGCTCGTCCTGTTGAGCACATGCTTTTTAGAGGGCATTTAGCGCAAACCGGCTTGTTTTTGCGGCAGTAACTCTTGCCCAGCGCAACAATGAGCGCGTGATATTCGTTATAAACCCTGTGGTCGCGCGGCAAAGCGATCTCAAAACCCTGCTGCAGGCTGGCGTAAGTCCCGGGAATAAACCCCAGACGCTCGAATACTCTGTGAGTATAGGCATCTACCACGAATTTGGCCTTTCTCCCGGCGTAAAGGATCATTGAGTCAGCTGTTTCCGGGCCGATTCCGTTTAGTGTCAGGAGTTCGGCCCGTAAATCCTCCGCGGTCGCGTCCAAAAACCATTTCTCAAGACCTTCCGGATGGCGGGAGATTATATACCGGGAAAACTTTTTAAGCCTTAAGGCCTTCTGCCTGTAGAATCCCGACGATCGTATGAGGCTGTAAAGACCGGCTGAGGGCAGAACGGATAATTTCATCGGTGACATCATCCCCGCCCCGCCAAGGCCGGTCAGCGCTGCCAGGGCGTTTGCCCAGGCGGTATTCTGGGTCAGGATAGCGCCGACGCAAATCTCGAACATAGCACTGTCAGTATGCGGCCCGTAAAAGAGCGGCCGATAGGCCGGAGGCCGTCCGGGGTTTACAGTAACGGGCCACCAGCCCTGCGGACCTAAAGCCTTAAAAAGCTTTTTATAAACACGCCTGAGTCCGGACTGCGCCGCGCTTTTAGACTTGGAGTAAATAATCCGTGAGGTGGACATTGTCTGCCGCCTAATCCGCTGAACCGGAGGCGCGGGGCAAGACCAACAGGCGCTTTATCTCACTCAGGAGGTCGTCCAGGTTATAGGGCTTTTTCATGAAATTCTGAGCGCCGCAAAACTTTATCTTTTCCAGGCTTTCAGGGCTGTCCATGGTGGAGATAACAAGGATCGGGATATGCCGCGTCAGGTTGTCCCGCTTTATACTGTTACAGACTTCATAGCCGTTAAGTTTGGGAAGCAGCAGGTCCAGGAGTATAAGGTCCGGTTTTTCGCGGCGGGCCATGGCTATTCCGGCCACCCCGTCTCCGGCCAGGCACACGACATAGCCCTCGCTCTCAAGCACTTCCTTGAGAACGCCTGAGGTATTCTTGCTGTCTTCAACGATCAGTATTCTGGTCTTGCCTGATTGCGCCATCTTCTATCCCTCAGATTGTCCGGTCTGCCTTCTGTAATGCCGGGCGAGTTCTAAATAATCTTCTTTAGATTTTATCAAGGAAGCTTTTTCCTTTTCGTTTAACGATCGCACTACTTTTCCCGGCATGCCGAGCACCATGCTGCCTGGCGGGATAACCGAGCCGGGGGTTACTACGGCGCCGGCGCCGATCAGCGAGAGTTCCCCTATCTGAGAATCAATAACTATAGCACCCATGCCTATCAGGCAATGATCTCCAACGCGCGAGCCGTGTATCACCGCGCCGTGCCCTACGGTCACGCCCTTGCCGAGTATTACCGGCTTAGCGCGATTAGGATGAAGCACGGCCAGATCCTGTATATTGCAGGCTTCCCCGATCTCTATGACGTCTACGTCCCCCCGCACCACGGCTCCGGGCCACACCGATACCAAGGCGTCAAGCCTTACCTGTCCTATCACCGAAGCCAAAGCGTGCACCCAGGCGTCCGGGGCGACCTGCGGTTCAAACTGCATAAACTTTTCCTTCATATATTCCGTTGTGAACCGCTGGCGCCGTCGCCGGCGGGTCGGCCATGGTGTCTGGACTCTGACATTTTGAGTCCCCAATAAACAAATATGCTGGCGAACGACGGGACAAGGTAATAAAGGAACCTGAAGATGAGCGTGGCAGCCAGGGCCTGGCCGATAGATACGCCCATCTGAGAGTAAACCGCCGTCATGGCAGCCTCCATTGCCCCGAGTCCGCCCGGCAGCAGCGGGATTACCGTCATAAGCTGGCCGAAGGCGAAACCGATGATGAGCTTTGTGGAACCCATATTCACGCCAACCGCGCGGAAAGCGAAATTTAATATAAAAATATTGCATATCCAGTCCAGGCAGACATAGCCCAGAACCAGCGGCAATTCATATTTGCGTGAATGTATGGTCTGGATTCCGGCCGAGAGCTGGGACTCAAATTCATTAAAAGTTTCTTCGGGAATCTCTTTTTTGGAAAAGAAGAAAAGCAGATGATTGACGGCGTGATAGATTTTCCGCGCCCATGCCGACCGCAGCTCATGATGAAAAAACATCAAAACAAGAACGAAGGCGAAGGACAGTACGAACAGGACTCCCGCGATTCCTTCAAAGAACTTTGTACCGAGCTGATCGGTCTTCAGCAACTGAAGAACCATTCCCTCCACAATAATAATGGACAGGACCAGATAAACAAAAACGCTTATAACCACCGAGGATGTGACGCTTATACCATAGGGTATTTTGCGCTTGCTCAGCAGATGAGCGCGGGTGGCGAAGCCGCTGACGCCCCCGGAAGACACGAAATAATTCACCGTTGTTGACACAAAAGCTACACCGGTCGTTTCCCAAAACGGCAGCCGGTGGCCGAGTATCTTGAGAACCTCCCAAAGCGAAAACCCCATAAAAAGATAGCTCATGCACGCGAAAAAAAACGCCAGACAAAGAAATCCGGGATGGGCGGTTTTAAGGGTCGCGGCCAGCGGGGCCAAATTGGGGTAAACAAGGGAGGTCAATATGACCAGCGAAAGCGCTATCGGAGCGTAGATGAATATTTTTTTCTTCCAGTTGATCATTTTAATATTTACGCCCCCGCCGCCCGCAAGTATTGCGGTTTGGGAAACACCGCTTTTTGGATCAGAGGGTCATTCTCTAATCGATGCCCAGCCCCTGAATCGTTTACTGCGCGGCCAAAAGAGCGGGGCAAGTATTGTAAAATATACACATAGCAACATTCGCCTTGTCTATATTCTAAAACTTTCAAACGGATAAGAAAAGAGAAATGTCCATTTATAAATCGGATTTTCTGGTTATCGGAACCGGTCTGGCCGGCCTCCTGACGGCCTATCGGCTTTCCCGCTCGGGCACGGTAAGCCTTGTCTCTAAACGCGGGGCTCAAGTATCCAACACCGATCTAGCCCAAGGAGGCATCGCGGCCGTAACCGGCAAAGACGACGCCGCGATTCTTCATATCAACGATACCTTAAAAACCGGCTCCGGCCTGGCCGACCGGCATATAGTGGAAATTGCTGTGCGTGAAGGCCCCGAAAGAGTTAAGGAGCTCGTGAAATTTGGAGTGCGTTTTACCAAGAAAGGCTCAGATTTTGAACTCGGCCTGGAAGGCGGACATTCCAGGCGCCGAATACTCCACGCCGCCGACTCCACCGGACACGAGATTGAATCTGCTCTGTTGCAGATATGCCGGGCGAATAAAAAAATACATTTTTACGAGAATCACGCCGCCGTAGACCTGATACTGGACTCCCGTCCGGCAGGCGTCAGGCCGGAGCGCAACGCGGCCAGGGGAGCTTACGTGCTGGAAGAGCATACCGGCGTCATACACAGCTTTCTGGCTTCGACAACGGTTCTGGCCTCGGGCGGGGCCGGTAAAGTATATCTTTACACCTCCAACCCCGACACCGCCACTGGGGATGGCATGGCCATGGCCTATCGGGCGGGGCTCAGGCTCATCAATATGGAATTCGTCCAGTTCCATCCTACCTGCCTTTACCATCCCAAGGCTAAATCCTTCCTTATCTCTGAAGCTGTGCGCGGTGAGGGCGCAATACTGCGAAGCCCCGACGGCAAACCTTTCATGGCAGCTTACGACATCAGGAGAGAGCTGGCGCCGCGGGATATCGTGGCCCGCGCGATAGACAGCGAACTTAAAAAGAGCGGAGCGGAATGCGTGTATCTGGACATCACCGCCCGCCCGGCCGCGTTTATAAAGAAACGTTTTCCTAATATTTATAAAAAATGTATGTCCTTCGGTATCGACATAACCAAAGACCCGATACCCGTAGTGCCCGCTGCGCACTTCTTCTGCGGAGGGATCGAAGCCGACGAATGGGGACGGACCGCTCTGCCGGGCCTGTACGCCGTGGGGGAAGTGGCCCACACGGGCCTGCACGGGGCAAACCGCCTGGCTTCAAACTCCCTCCTTGAAGCATGCGTCTTCGCCCGGCGCGCCGCGGTCTCAATATGCGGAATCTCAGGAAAGAAAACCGCTAAAAGTCCCGCCAAGGCTGAGGTGTGGAATTACGGCAACGCGCGGCATTCGGACGAAGCAGTAATGATAACCCATAATTGGGATGAGGTGCGCACGCTTATGTGGAATTATGTGGGCATCGTGCGCAGCGACAAGCGCCTGGAGCGCGCCAAAGCCCGCATAAGAATCATAACGGAGGAAATCGCCAAATATTACTGGGATTTCCTGCTCACCCGGGACCTGCTGGAGTTGCGCAACATAGCCTGCCTGGCAGAAGCCATTATACGTTCCGCGACGGAGCGCAGGGAATCCCGCGGGCTACATTTTAACATCAACTATCCGCAGACTGAAGAAAATTTCGCCGCGAACACAAAAGTGGACAGATACGATGTGGAGGGTTCAGGGTTTAGGCGTTAGGGTGTAGACTTTATGGATAAAATTAAAATAACCGGCGCGAAAGCGCACAACCTTAAAGATATCACCATAGAGCTACCGAAGAACAAACTGGTAGTGCTGACCGGACTCTCGGGATCGGGCAAATCCAGCCTGGCTTTCGACACTATCTACGCTGAAGGCCAGCGCCGCTATATGGAAAGCTTGTCGGCCTACGCCAGACAGTTCCTTGAGCAGATGGAAAAGCCCGACGTGGAATCTATCGAAGGTCTTTCGCCCGCCATCGCTATCCAGCAGCACACCCCCTCAAAAAATCCGCGCTCCACCGTGGGAACCGTTACCGAGATTTACGACTATCTGCGTCTCCTTTATGCCAAAGTCGGATCGCCGTTCTGCCACCAATGCGGCCGTCCCATAAAAGCCTGGTCGGCACAAGGAATAGTCGCGGAGATATGCTCAAAATATTCCGGCAAAAAAATAAAGATTCTCGCTCCGCTGATCAGCGGCCGCAAAGGCACCTATGAGGAATTATTCGCTAAATTTAAAAAAAATGGATTTATTAAAATCCGTGTAGACGGGAAGCTTTTTGACCTGGATTCGGTTCCGAAGCTGGACCGCTATGTTAAGCATAACATAGAGCTATTCGTGGACGAAATGACCGCCGGCGACGAAAAGGAGCGGCTCACGGAGGCTGTGGAGCTGGCCCTGGCCCAGAGCCGGGGATTGGTAGCGGTGGAATCCGGCACCGCAGATAAAGCCCCCGCCCTTTACAGCGAGAAGAACGCCTGTCCGTCGTGCGGCATCAGTTTTCCCGAATTGGAACCCCGGCTCTTCTCATTTAATTCTCCCTTCGGCGCCTGCCCGGAATGCGGCGGCCTCGGAGTTAAAATTGAAATAGACACGGATCTGGTGGTCCCCGACGCCGCCAAATCCATAAACGGCGGAGCCATAGAGGCCTGGTCTAACCCGGTCACGACCCGCACGCACCGCTGGAAGAATTCCTGGTCGGGCTATTACATGGAGATGATAATTGACGCGGCCAGGAGAAATCATATTTCCCCGGATAAGCCATGGCGCGACCTGACGAAAGAGGCCCGTGAGATAATTCTGCGCGGCGAACCGGACGGAGGGTTTGAAGGAGTAATCACCAACCTCAAGCGCCGGTATACCGATACGGAATCTGATTTCGTGAAGGAAGAGATCTACCGCAAATTCATGCACGAAGTCACCTGCGGCACCTGTAAAGGCCTGCGGCTTAAACCCGAGGGCCTGCACGTGCTGGTGGGCGAGCGAAACATAGTTCAGGTCTCAAGCATGCCTATTTCAGAGATCAAGGAATTTGTGTCCGGATTATCCCTGAGCGAAAAGGACCGTACTATCGCCAGGCTGATACTTAAAGAAATAAATTCCCGGCTCAGCTTTCTTACAAATGTCGGCTTGGGCTATATTTCTCTGGAACGCCGCTCAGAAACTCTTTCCGGGGGCGAAGCCCAGCGTATTCAGCTGGCCACCCAGATAGGCAGCGGCCTGACCGGCGTTCTTTACGTGCTGGACGAGCCCACCATAGGACTGCATCAGCGCGACAACGCCAAACTTATAACCACTCTTAAAGCGCTGCGCGACCTGGGTAACACTCTTATAGTCGTGGAGCATGATGAGGCGGTCATCCGAAACGCGGACCATATCGTGGACCTCGGTCCGGGCGCTGGACTTGCCGGCGGCTATGTTATCGCCCAAGGGGACCTACCCGCGATACTCAAGAATAAAAAATCCATAACAGGGGCTTTCCTGAGGGGCGATAAAACAGTGTCCATCAGTCATCCGCTGCGCAAACCGGCTAAAGGCTGGCTGGAATTCACAAAGGCGGAACAGTTCAATCTGAAGGGTATAGACGTCAAGATTCCCCTTGGACTTTTCGTGACGTTGTGCGGCGTGTCCGGTTCCGGAAAATCCACGCTATTATACGAGATCATATACAAAGCGCTGTCCAGAAAACTTTACAACTCAAAGGAAAACCCCGGGCGCTTCAAGAGTATGCGAGGCGAAGATAATATAGACAAGGTCATAATCGTAGACCAGTCGCCTATAGGCCGTACGCCCCGCTCCAACCCCGCCACCTACACAGGAGTGTTCAACCACATCCGGGATATCTTCTCCCGCCTCCCTGAAGCCAAGCGCCGCGGCTATGAGCCGGGCCGATTCTCTTTTAATGTTAAGGGCGGACGCTGCGAGGCCTGCCAGGGAGACGGGACCATAAAAATCCAGATGCAGTTCCTCCCGGATATCTATGTTAAATGTGAGGAATGCCACGGCCTTCGCTTTAACGAAGACACTTTGGAAGTTAAATTCAAAGGGAAAAATATCGCGGAGATCCTGGACATGTCGGCCGAGGAGGCCGCCGTCCATTTTTCCGAGATCCCGCAGATAACCAAAGTTCTTTTTACTATGCGCGAAGTGGGCCTTGGTTATATCAAACTCGGCCAGAGCGCCACAACTCTTTCGGGAGGAGAGGCTCAGCGTATGAAGTTGGCCGAACAGCTGGCAAAACGCTCCACCGGCCGGACGCTTTTCATCCTGGACGAGCCTACGACCGGCCTCCATTTTGCCGACGTGGAAAAACTCCTAAAAGTCCTGCACCGCTTGGCCGACCAGGGGAATACTGTCCTGGTCATAGAGCACAATCTAGATGTGATAGCTTCTTCCGATTGGATCATCGAACTTGGCCCCGACGGAGGCTCCGCTGGCGGTGAGCTTATCTATGCCGGCGCCACCCCCGGCATAGTCAAAACAGCCGGCTCACATACGGGTTTTTATCTTAAAGAGCACCTGGGAGCAAGAAGCAAGGGTTAAGGATGCTCATCCTTGCCGAAAGCGACCGGGCATTTTTAGTTTATGGGTCAGCGGCTGGTGCGTGTGGAGTTAAAATTGGTGAGGGTAAAAGATGAGAATTGTATCGGTTTAAAACTAAATTTGTCCGCGGAGGAAGCGCCTGAAAAAGTCTGATTATTTTTACTTCCGTAAGTTCGGATCCATTCCCTCCAGGAACGCTCCATGCCGGCCGGTCCGCTCAGCCGGTATGATTTCCAAAGTGCCGCTTCCAATGGTTCGCCCTTGCGCAGCAGCGAACAGAAATTAACAAACTGCAGCCGCGTGCGCGGCCTGAAAAGATACGAAACCACTCCAAAAGACTCCAGATACCAGTAGCCTATCTGTTCGTCGGATCCCAGTTGGTCTATCCTGATCCTGAAAAAATCATCCAACGGCAGAACCCTTTCCCTGGGAAAGTACTTAAGAGCCTGAGTCCAGGGCCCCTCTTCGGGGTATGACATATCTTCCATGAGAACGGCCAGGCCCTCGTTGAGCCACTGGGGCGGATACTTCAGGTATTCCCCATAAAAACTTTCAAAATAGAGATGCGAGAGTTCATGCGATGCGGCGGCCCGCAATTTCACGATGTCTCCGGAATCGAACACCACCACTGTTTTTTGAAAAAAATACGCCAGACCCTTGGACCATTTCGGCGGTTTAAATTCCCCCCTAAGATAGGAGTCCTGGTTCCTATAGATATATATCTTGGTTTTTTCTTTCACCATCCAGGGGGCGAACATTGAAACGCTGAGACGAAGCTTGCCGTAAAGACGCTCCAGCTCAAGCGATATGGAGCCGGGGGACCAGTCAGCTTCGTGATATATTTCAAAATGCGGGGAACTTTTGACATGCCAGGTGGTGGTGGAGGAAACGGCAGCCGGCTCTGCGGCCGCCAGATTCAGAGCTGAACACAGGATCATTAAAAGCGTAGCGGACATGTTGTAGATGATGAGGATCAGCCCTGACAGTTTTTGCCTGCACGCATGAACGAGCCCAGCCCTGATCATCGCTGCCGGACGAGCCGGCTAATACTCGTCGGTTACCGTGGTTACGAATTTTCCGGTGGACACCTGCTGAAATGAGACTGATTTAAGATCCATGGTCGTGCTCGCGTTGGCCGGCGTAGTCCAAGTCTTTACGTTCAACGCGGCATAACCTTGCGCGTTGCCGGTGTTTTTAGCGCTTTGCTGTATACGGGCCACGATAATATACCTGGCCATGATCCATTTGAGGATCATCACTGATATCATGGAAAGGATAACAGACATGACCAGGGTCTGCAGAAGTATCGCGCCTTTTTTCCAGTGCAGCCGTAATTTCATAAAATATCTTTTCCTAAAAACCTGATCCGAACAAACCGGCTCGGTTTACCCTGACAGTAGTGTTAAGGGTGGTATCAATAAGCTTGTCCGTGGTGCGGAAATCGCGACCCGCGGCATTATTGATGGTCGGGTCCCAGCGTACACGCAGGCTGATATTAACGAGGGCGCTTCCGGAGATGCCGTCAATGCTGCGGCGGGAGAATAATTCGGGGGTAGCTCTGGGAAAGATGTCCGAAGACAGCAGCGTGACGGTGCCGTAGGGGCCTCCGCAGGCCGGAACAGGATAGTCCGTCGCCGTCCATAATGTCGGACCATTAGGACAACTATTTCCCGCCGGGGCGATGATCGTGCCAGTATGATAATACAGGCAACTCCCCGAAGGGCACTCTGCCGTAATGGCGGGGGCGTGACAAAAATAATGCCAGCTGGCCGGCTCCGCGGGATTTACGGGATAGCAACCGCTCATTTGGTCGATATTAACGGCAAAAGCAAGAATGGCCCCTGAAGCGTTAAATCCGGGCGCGTCTATCCTATTAGCCTCCTGTAGTCTGGCGGTGATAGTTTTCATCGCGATTGAGGCGTTGGATTTGAAGGTGTTCATCCGGTAGTTCTGGAACAGGTGCTTGTTGGCTGAGGAGTAGATAAGCGCCAGCGAGATTATCATGAACCCGAAAATAAGGGTCGCGATGACCAGTTCCGCCAGTGTGAACCCTTTTCTAAATTTAAATACCATGTTTAATCCGCGTACTTCATGTCAAAGCTCACCGTCTTACAGGCGTTATTGCCGACGCCAAAGCCGCAATCGGCGTCCGTTACCGTATACACAAAATAACATGACCCCCCCGCCACACAGGGCACGGCGGGGTCCGTCCGGAGATCGGCGAGCATCAGCGATGAGATGTCATGCTGGCCGGCGCGCAGAGCCCAGGCGGGGCACAGTGAATCCGCCAACCACCAGCCTCCATCATTAGGGGAATAATTGACATCGCTGGGAACGGCGCTGACAAAAGTCTGCAGGGTTTGCTGCGCTTCTTTTAGAAGCATGGCAGCCAGTTCCTTCTTATCGGCTTTCTTCTGGGAGACGAAGCTTGAAAGAACCACTGAAAATACGGCGACGGTGGTCATGGCAGCTATCATGGTGGCGATAGCGACCTCGATTAAAGTCTGGCCTGGCCTTTTTGCACGAGCCTTAAACATATTATCCCAGCCTAGGATTAGATTCTCCAGAAAGGGTCACGCTTAGAAACTAGGGCAGGACGGAGCGTCACCGACGACCGCGCAGCCGCCTGAGGTGCTGAAATTATACCCCCAGCTGGTATAAGGAGTGCTGTCTGTGCCGGGGCTTGCGCCAGACTTGCGTGAAACGTTAGCCGCGATATCGGCGGCGGTGCCGACAGAATAACTGTACGCGCCGGCGTCCCAATCCTGCCTTGCCACATAATTACATCTTACCAGCCTGCAGGCGTCTGTCGCGGATGTGTCGCAGACGCCGGTGTTGCACGTATTGGTCACAACGCCGGTTAAAGGCAAATTAGGGTTGTCAACAAGATACATCCGGTAGGAATTGGCAAGCATGTGACCGATAGATAAAGCGTCGCTGGCCTTTGAAACCTCAACCGTCTTCAGATAATACGGAAGTCCCATGGATGCCAGGATTCCCATAATAACGGTAACAATCACAAGTTCAATAAGGGTAAAGCCTTTTCTGTCCTTGTTCATAGCTCTCCCGTAACTCAGTGTCGCGCATTATTCAAACTGACAATCACCGGCACATCAACTTGCGCGACATCTTACTTCGCTCCAATCTGTGACAGCTGAAAGATAGGCATGAAAATAGATGTGACAATGACGCCGATAACAGCACCGATCCCCACCACAAGAATCGGGTCGATCATTGAAGAAAACCGCCGAATCCACTGATCGATCTGTTCCTGATAATATTTGGAAAGCACCACGATAATATCAGGCAGTTTTCCGGATTCTTCACCCATCCACATCATTTCGGTTACCAGGCTGGGGAAAATTCCTGTCTTTTTAAAAGACTCGGAGATTGAGCGTCCGCTGGCTATATCGTTTTTGGCTTTTTTAAGCGCGTTCTGGTAAATGAGGTTTTTCTTAAAGGCGCCCTCCAGCACCGAAACGGCGTTAAGAATGCTGACGCCGGAACGAATCAGCGTAGACATAGTCGTGAGCAGCCGCTCCGTCTGCATATTCTTTATCAGAGATCCGAAAACGGGGATTTTAAACTGTATATGGTTCCAGGTAAGCAGGCCCGGAGGCG
>JBAXKK010000015.1:0-39945 GCA_037137395.1 Elusimicrobiota bacterium | reverse complement strand
CACCACCCCATCATCCGCAACACGCGCGAATTGCCCCAACCCGTCAGCGCCCACTTCATTGCCTCGCCCGGGTCTTTTGCAACACCTTCACCGTTATAGTACATGACCCCAAGATGACATTGCGCAGGAGCAAGCCCTTGTTCTGCGGCCTTGCGATACCAGTTCATAGCCTCAGCCCAGTCTTTTGCAACACCTTCGCCGCTAAAGTACATAACCCCAAGATCATATTGCGCGGTAGCAAGCCCTTGTTCTGCGGCCTTGCGAAACCAGTTCACTGCCTCGGGCCAGTCTTTTGCAACACCTTCGCCATTAGAGTACATGAGCCCAAGATTATTCTGCGCAGCAGCAAGCCCTTGTTCTGCGGCCTTGCGATACCAGTTCACTGCTTCAGCCGAGTCTTTTGCAACACCTTCGCCGTTAGAGTACATGTACCCAAGACTATCTTGCGCAACAGCAACCCCTTGTTCTGCGGCCTTGCGAAACCAGTTCACTGCTTTAACCGAGTCTTTTGCAACACCTTCGCCATTAGAGTACATGAACCCAAGATTATGTTGAGCATCAGCATATCCTTGTTCTGCGGCCTTGCGGAACCAGTTCATTGCCTTAACCCAGTCTTTTGCAACACCTTCACCGTTATAGTATATGCGCCCAAGATTATTTTGCGCTATCGCATCCCCTTGTTCTGCGGCCTTGCGACACAAACTCACTTTCGAGGCGGGGTTAGGTTTATTACCAGAAACTTGTGCGCCAACACCAAGGGACAGCATAAAAATCAGAGAACTAACCAATCGAAGTTTGACCATAATCTTCCCCATATTCCACAGAATATCGATGGCAAATAAAATCCACAGGCTTACAGTATGTGCGCCAGCCATCAAAACTACACACTACCGCGGGCTGTAACCTATACCGGACTTTATGGCTGCGACATCATAGACGCCGCCGGATGAGATATACCGGCCGCCCCGCAACACTTTTTCCTTTATCAGCAGCGGCGTATCCAGATCTATAAAATCAAACCCGCCAAGCCCGGCGGCAAACTGGGCAGCGCAGGCGGAGGCCAGCTCTGTTTCCAGCATCTCGCCCATCATCAACTTCACGCCGGCGGCCCTGGCCAGCGCCCAGACCTCGCGCGAGCGCAACATTCCGAATTTAGCCAGTTTGATGTTTATGGCCGTGACCTGTTTTTTCTTTATCAGCTCAACCGCGTCGGCAACCGAATAAGCGGATTCGTCAGCGCAGACGGGGATCTTAAGCTTCCTGGAAAGATATCCGAGACCCTCGTGATCATTCTTTGCCACCGGCTGCTCCACTACTCCCGGGACAATGCCGCTCTTTCCGAGCTCCGCCACAAAACTTTCCGCCGTTTTTGCGTCGTAAGCCCCGTTAAAATCCAGATATATCTCCGCCTTGGGGGAGGCCTTCCTGACCGCGGCTATCCGCTTAAAATCCTCGTCCCGGTTGGAGCCGGTCTTCACCTTAAAGATTGAAAAACCGCGGCGGCGCATCTGAAGCGTAAAATCGTAAGCCTCGGCCACGGTGCCGATAACCACGGTTATATCGGTGCGTATCTTCGCGGGTTTATCTCCGTAAAGCCGCCAGAACGGCATCTTGAGAGTGCGGGTCAGCGCGTCCAGTATCGACATCCCCGCGGCGGCCAGGGCGCAGCGGTTGTTTTCCAGGCGCTCTTCCAGCCCCACCAGCAGGCTTAAATAGTCGGCGATATCGCGGCCCTCCAGCCAGGCAGCCGTCTTCTGGAGATTGGCCAGAGTGGCCTCCCGGGTCTCGCCGGTTATGTGCGGCGCTATGGCGGCCTCGCCCCAGCCCCAGACGCCCTCTTTAGTTTTTACGCCCAAAAAAACATTCTCCAACCGTTTATGAGAACCGCTCGAGATAGTAAAAGGCTGAAAAAGTTCCGCGTCAATGCTGCGCACCACGGTCTTTGTTATTACAGTCTCTTTCATATTTTATCTCCCTTGAACCGCATTATTGCTTTTTATCCATATGTTATAGCCGGGGCCGGCGGCAGCCGATATCCAGCCTTTGCCCGGCTCCCACAAAGCTTTCGTTCCAAGCCTGACCGCCAGTTTGCCGTCAACAATGGCGGCATAAAGACCTTTTTCAGCCTTCACGATTGAAACCGCGCTCACTGAATCTATGCCGGAAGATCTACGGATCTTCATCAGGCTGGTTATAGCGACTTTTCGGACCGGGTCGAAGAAGTCGGGCCAGAATACGCAAGGCACGCCGGGATGCGTCAGAATATAGGCGTAACCCTGCATCAGTTTTTCAGGAGGGAAGGGCCAGCCTTTGTAGCCGTCGGCGCGGGGGACGGTATCATGATTATCAACGAAGGTCACCGCCGAAGCGGGCCTGATACCCATAAGCCCTGACGGGTTGCCGTTTGAATCGGACAGGCGCCAGTACTCCTCTTCCCCCACCGCCTGCTGGAGCAGGCCCTTGGTGGTAAAATCAAATACCTTCACCTCGCCATTGACGGAATCCAGCCAGGAAGCAAGCGCCCGCCTGTGCGCGTCCGGATTTTTCAGGTCCAGATCATCCCATATTTCAGTAACGGCGAAAGCGGGAGGGTTAGCCCGGTTATACTCCAGCACATAGGCGGGTGCGTAGCCGCGGGCAAAATCATAGCGCCAGCCGTCATAGCCGATATCGGAGCGCAGCCATTTCATCCATTCGATGAAGCCCGTGCGGACAACCGCGCTGGCGTGGTCTAAATCCCGGGCGAAAGCTACCGGCAGGCCCGTGTCTCTGGCGCCCGTCCCCTTGCCCCATTCATCGTCGGAAGTTATGGTTTCCGGGCCCCAGGGCGGGTCGGCAAAATCGGCCCAGTCCTTGTATCCAACCCGGTGGTTCAGAACAAGGTCGGCCAGAACCTTGACTCCCCCCGCGTGCAGCGTCTTTATCACGCTTTTAAGCTGATCGGCTGTGCCATACCCGGAGTCCTGTATATATAGGCGCCGCGGCATATAGCCCTCGTTGGAAGCCGCATCGCCGGACGGCGGCAGCCAGACAATATTGAAACCGGTTTTTGAAATATCCTCAGCTTCTTTCCGGACAACATTCCACCAGGGCGCGGTCTTCCACGATGTCCAGCAAAACCCCTGTAGCATAACCGACCTGTCGCCGCCGGCGGCGAAGGCCAGCGTACCGGAGGCCAGAATCAGAGCTGCCATCACGCCCAAAATTATTTTCCTCATAAATTTTTAGTCTTAAACTTTACGGGCGCGCGTCTCAACGAGCTTTCCGCCTGAGAGGTGAAAAACGCGGTCGGCGTAGGAGGCCGCTTCTTCATTGTGCGTCACCATGAGCACGGCCGCTCCATTGGCGTTAACCTTCTTAAGATCTTCCAGGACTATCCTGGCGTTATGCTTGTCCAGATTGCCGGTGGGCTCATCAGCTATAACCAGGCCGGGCTTATTTCGCAGGGCGCGCAGTATGGCGGAGCGCTGCTTCTCGCCGCCGGAAATATCCATCGGAAATTTATGCGCTATCGCCTCCAGGCCGAAGCGCTTTAAAAGCGCCAGGGATGCGCCGGCGTCTCCTTTGCCTATGATCTTGGCGGGCATGTCTATGTTCTCCAGCACCGTAAATTCCGGCAGCAGCGAGTCGAACTGAAAAACAAAGCCGATATGCCTGCGCCGCAGCTCGGCTTTTTTAGTCTCGCTCAGGACCTCCAGCTTATTGCCGAAAAGCGTTATCGCCCCGCTGTAGCAGTCGTCCAGAAGGCCGATAAGGTTTAAAAACGTGGATTTGCCGGACCCGGACGGCCCCAGCATGGCCGTGAACTCTCCGGCTTTTATTTCAAAATTAATATTCTCCAGCACCAGGATCTGCTCGTGCCCCTGGGTATAGGTCTTGCTCAGGTCTTCTACTTTAACGATATTATCCATATCTTATGGCGTCCACCGGACTTATTTTTGAAGCGCGCAGGGCCGGATAAATTGCGCTCAGCATACAAAGTATATAGCTGACAGCCACAGTGCCCAGCAGATCCCGCAGTTTTAACTCCACCGGCACCTTGGTGATGTAGTAGATATCAGAAGGCAGCTCCACCACCGGATATACGGAGATGAAGACGGAAATACCTATGCCAAGGAGCACGCCCAGCGTGATGCCGCTCAGAGCTATAAGATTGCCTTCCCAGAAAAATATTTTCCGCACGAAACCGGGGCTGGCGCCCATTGAGCGAAGCACGCCTATATCGCGGAGCTTCTCCACGCTCATCATCAGCAGGTTGGACGCGATATTGAAAGTTGCGACCAGTATTATAAGGGCCAGCACCAGCGACATGACGAATTTTTCAAGCTTTAAAGCCGCGAAAAGGGTGCGGTTCATGTCCGCGTAAGTTTTCACGGAGTAGCCGAAGCCCAGTTCCTTCCTCAGAAAAATGGCGCTCTCTCCGGTCAGGTTTATATCGTCAAGCCTTATACCGGCGCCGTTCACGCCGCCGGCCAATCCAAAGAAATCCGAAGCGGCAGCAAGCCCGCAGTAGGCCATGGTATTGTCAAATTCAAAATAGCCGGTTCGTATGAGCCCGGCCACCCTGAACTTACGCATTTTGGGCATTATCCCCATGGCAGTGGCGGCGGACTTTGGGGAAACAAGAATAACATTATCCCCCACCCAGGCGCCCAAACCTTTGGCAAGCTCCTCCCCCAGCAGCACCGCGGGAGGCTCTCCCGGCTTGGGCGCGGCTTTGAGGGCTTCCCACGAGCCCTCAACTAAGGCGCTTTTAAGGTTGTTGGTCTTGAATTCTTTTTCCGGATCCAGACCTTTCACGACTACGCCGGTAGATCTGTCGTCAAAAGTCAGAATCCCCTGGCCCATCACGAAAAGGGAATAGGCGGCAAGGCGCGGCGAGCGTTCCAGACGGGCGCTGAAGGCGGGCAGGTCTTCGGCCCGGACGGATCCGTAAACGCTGATATGAGCCTGAGCATCTATTATTTTTTTCTTTATATCGGCCTGAAAACCGTTCATTATGGAGAGAGTCACGATTAGCGCGGCGACGCCCAGCGCGACTCCGGCTATGCCGATAATGGTCGTTACCATGGAGAAAAGGCCTTTTCTCTTGGCTTTCAGGTATCGATAAGCAATAAAGAATTCAGCGGACATAAGTAAGGGGTATAGGGTTAAGGGTAATGGGTGGAGGGTACAGAAATAAAGGAGTCTTTACCTAACCCCTATCCCCTCAACCCTAAACCCTTTCCCCTTGGTCGGACGGTTTCAACAGCGGAAAAAGTATGACTTCCCGGATTGACGGTTTTCCGGAAAAAAGCATGGTCATGCGGTCTATGCCGATGCCTATGCCGCCCATCGGGGGCATACCGTATT
Source organism: Elusimicrobiota bacterium (assembly GCA_037137395.1). GTDB lineage: Bacteria > Elusimicrobiota > Elusimicrobia > Elusimicrobiales > UBA9959 > YA12-FULL-51-18. Next base: position 34,593 of record JBAXKK010000015.1, on the reverse strand, counting down.
CCATAGCTTCAATAAAATCATTATCCAGAACATCGGTCTCCGAGTTCTTTTCCTCGTCGCGCTGACGGACCTGTTCCAACAGACGGCCCTTCTGGTCTTCGGGGTCATTAAGCTCGGTATAAGCGTTGGCAACTTCCTCATAGCCGGCGAAGAATTCAAAACGTTCCACCAAGGATTCGTCCCCCGCCTTGCACTTGGCCAGCGGGGTTATCGCGGTCGGATAATCCATGACGAAAGTGGGTTGTTCCAGGCTGGTCTGGATATTCTCGTCGAAAATGCGCTCAAAAATCTTGGCCGAAGGAGTGCCGTCTCCGTGCTCTATGTGAAGTTTGGCGGCGAGCTTGCAAAGATTGGGGCGGTTGAAGGCCTTGCCCAACAGAATCTCGTGGATATCCTCGCCAACCTTGGCCTTCCAGACTTCGGGCAGGGATATGCGCTTGAAGGGCGGCTTGAGCCCTATCTTTATGCCGTTGTAATCAATGGTTTCCACACCCATGAGCTCAGCGCAGCTGGCAAAAATTTGCTCGACCAGCGCGGCCATGCCGTTATAGTCCGTATAGGCCCTGTAGGCCTCGAGCGTGGTAAATTCCGGGTTATGCCGCGTGTCTATTCCCTCATTGCGGAAGATACGGCCTATCTCGTAAACCCCGTCGTAGCCGCCGATGACCAACTTTTTAAGCGGTAGCTCGGTGGCGATGCGCATATAGAGTTCGGTCTTGTACATGTTGTGAAAGGTTATAAACGGCCGGGCGGAAGCCCCTCCCGCCTGGGAGCCCAGGACGGGCGTTTCAACCTCAAGGTAGCCGTCTCCGTCCAAAACGCGGCGAATGGTCGAAATTATCTGCGCCCGCTTGATAAAAATACCCCGGGTTTCCTCGTTTGAGATGAGGTCCAGGTAGCGCTCACGGTAGCGGGTCTCGGGATCTGTCAGGCCGTGCCACTTCTCGGGGAGAGGCCTCACGGCCTTGGAAAGTATGGTGAGCTTCTCTACATTGATGGTAAGTTCATTGGTATGGGTGAGGAAAAGTTTTCCCTCCACTCCCAGAAAGTCACCGACATTGTTATTTTTTCTGAAAATATCATAGGCCTCTTCGCCCACGACGTCCTTTTTCACATAAAACTGGATCCTGCCGGTGCCATCCTTTAACTGACCGAAAGTGGCCTTCCCCATGACGCGCATAAGCATCATCCGGCCGGCGCAGACGACATGCGTCTGGTCCGGCAGTTTGCGCGCCTCGGAAATTTTATATGTTACCGCAAAACGATGGGGGAACGGGTCTATGCCCCTGTCCCTGAGGTTTTTTATTTTAGCGTAGTTATTGCTTACGATTTCGGTGAGTGCGTTTTGGCTCATTTTTTTGAGGCTATGGCGTCCTTGACTTTTTTTACGAGGTCCCTGGGCTCAAACGGTTTTTCCACAAAAGCGAAGATGTTATTGGAGTTCTCAAAAAGGTCCTTCATCTGGCCTTTGGCGGTCAGAATGATAATGGGGATACCGCTGAGGCCATCTATCTCCTGAAGCTTGGACTGGAAGGTGTAGCCGTCCATCTCGGGCATCATGATGTCAAGGATGATGACGTCGGGAATGATTTTGTCTACCGCGGGGCCGGTGAGCTTGTTATAGGCTTCAAGGCCGTTGAAGGCTTCCGTCACCTCAAACTGCTCGCGCTCCATCAGAACCTTTAGAAGGTACACCACATCTTTCTCGTCGTCAATCACCATTACTTTTGACATAATTCCCCCGCTAACAGAATCGCCGCGCGCGGCGCTTAAAAATAGATACCAAACGACAACCACTTTCGCTAAGGATACAAAGGATTTTACAAGATTTACGGAGACAAAAACAAGTGCCTGGCTATTGTTTGTTTTTTAGGTTTTCATTTTGCTTTTTAAAAAGTAATATATTCCTAACCAAAAACAGAGGTGCGGAGGCAAAACAGTTTAGAGGCGACACCAGTATGCCGTCTGTCCGGCCAAACTATTTTGCGTCCAGATTGCTTCGCACTATTCTTAAACCGGCAGTCAAGGAGCCATAATGCCCATAGAAAAAACCCTCGTAATCATAAAACCCGATGGCATGAAGCGCAAGCTTGCCGGCCTCGCCATAGACCGTCTGGATAACTCCGGCTTTGAAATGATTGGCGCGAAAATGATTTCCGTAACCGACAAATTGGCGCGCGAGCACTACGCCCTGCTTGAAGGTCATGGCGTTTTTGCGGCAAAAGAAAAATTTGAGCAGCTGATAAGCTTTATCAAGGGCGACTTTCACCGTGCGACAAAACGCCGGGTGCTGGCCTTGGTTTATCAGGGTGAAAACGCCGTAAAGGGCGTGCGCGCCGTAGTAGGGGCAACCGACCCGGAGGACGCCGCGCCCGGAACGATACGCGGAGCCTTCGGCCGCATTTGCCACAAACACGGCTATTACGAGAATGTGGTGCACGCGTCAGGCAATCCGGAAGAGGCGGACCGCGAGATCAAAATTTGGTTTAATCCCGGAGAAATACTGGAGGATTAGAAGAATAGCGGAGGGGGCCCGCTGTAAAATCCAAAATCTTTGAAAGCCACCCCCCTGTTCCTCCGGTCTTCCGGCCCGCCGATAAAATATGAGTTTTATGAAATTCAGACCGCTTTTATTTATTTCTGTTTTCTTCATCTCGGGGATGCTCAACGCCCAGACCATGGACGAACCAAGAGTTGAGGAACGTGTCACGCTAACCACGGATGACGGCTGGAGGCTGAACGCGCGTTATCTCAGGGCAGCCGACAAAGCCCCCACCGTAGTGTTGATCCACAGCCAAAAGAACGACCTGAACGAATGGAAGCTCTGGTTCGACTATCTCAAGCGCTACGGCTACGGCTATATCGCCATGGACCTCCGGGGCCATGGCAACAGTTTCGTAACAGCCAGCGGTTCCACCACTACCTATAAAACCTTCGCCGTCAGCGGCCCTAATAACGAATTCAATAAGATGATCCGTGACGTAGAGGCGGCCCTGGCGTATCTGTCCACAAACAGCGTGACCGGCGATAATATAATTTTGGCCGGATCGGGGCTTGGCGCGAATCTGGCGATTAAAGCCGCCGCCATACACCCGGAAATATCCATGGCCGCTACTTTTTCTCCGGCCCTGAACGTTAACGATGTCCTTTCGGTCAATCCGCTTTACGCTTACGGCAAGCGGCCGTTGCTTCTGATGGCCGGCGCAAACCGCGCGAGACAATACAAGGAATTCCAGCTTTTAAACGACATCGCCAAGCTTAAATGCGGCAAAGAAAACGTCACCACTATGATAGAGGCGGCGGGCTACGGAGCCGGTGAACTGGTCACCAGATACAATATCCGCAAAATCTTCGACTGGTTCAAGAATCCCCGGCTGCCCCAGGTGGTGGAAGCGTCCACTCAGGCCGCGCGGACCGACATCACTGATCCTGTCCAACCGGACGAGCAAAACCCGTCCGAAGAATCGCCGCCGGAGGACTCCCCCGTATATGAATGATAAATTCAAAAGATATGCCCTTCTGCCGACCGAGGCCAGCAACCCCCGCACCCGCGACCTGGACCGCCTCCCTTTAAAACGCGTATTGCAGAAACTGAATTATGAAGACAGCCTTATCCACCGGGCGGTAGGCAAATCCATCCCCTCCATAGAAAAAGCGGCCCGCTTAATTTCAAAGGTGTATCTTGAAGGCGGCAGCGTGTTTTTTATCGGCGCGGGAACCAGCGGACGTCTTGGTGTGCTTGAAGCCGCCGAACTCCCCCCCACCTACGGAGTGGAGCCGGAGCGATTCCAGGCGCTTATGTCCGGAGGACAGATGGCGGTTTTTCATTCAAAAGAAGGCGCTGAAGATGTTTTCGAGAACGGCTTCAAGGAAATAAATAAGCTGGTAAAAAAAGGCGATGCGGTTATAGGCATCGCGGCCAGCGGAGTCACCCCCTACGTAAAAGGCGGGCTATCAGCGGGCAAAAAAGCCGGGGCCGGCACCGTGCTTATAACATGCAATCCCGGGGAACGGACCCCGGAAGCGCGCGTCGTTGTGGCTCTGGCCGTGGGGCCTGAACCGATCTCAGGCTCAACCCGCATGAAATCAGGCACGGCCACAAAGCTGGCACTAAATATGCTGACCACTTCAGCCATGATCATAAGCGGAAAGGTCTACCGCAACTGGATGGTGGATGTCAAAACCACCTCACAGAAACTTGTCCTGCGCGCTGAACGCATCACGGCCACTGTGGGCGAAGTGCCGCAGGACGAGGCCCGCAGGCTCCTGAATATTACAGGCAACGACGTCAAAACCGCCATCGTAATGGCGCGGCGCGATATAGACGTGAACAAGGCGCGTCTCCTCATCAAAAAACATAAAGGCTTTCTTAAAGCTATCCTTGGCTGAAGCCGCGATTTTGTACAATATCCGTTAACCCGAATCCTGCAGTTCAGGATGATCACCATAGATAAATCAGTGGAACAAAATTATTCTGCAGGATTCCCCGCGAAGTGGGCGGAGGGCCAAGCGCTATGCGCGACAGGCCCGACGGGGTGCATTCCTCCCGAAGGGCGCCCGTTATACGGGCGGAAAACTTCAACTGAAGTTTTCAGGTTAATGAAACCGCTTCACGCTTTGGCCATCGTTTTATTTTTATCTCCGCCAGGTGCCTACGCGCAGGAAACCGCCCCTCTCAGATTTGAAGAAGCTTCTAAACTGCTGCTCCTGAACAACCCGGCTAGCGCCGCAGCCGGCAGCGCCGTGGATGCCGCCCGCAGCCGCCTGACCTTTTATCGCGCCGGCCTTTACCCGCAGTTTTCAGCCAAGGCCGACTATAGCCGCGTCGGAGGGGACTTCGTTTTTACGGATGAATCCTATTCCTATGGTTTCCTGGCTTCCCAACCGCTATTCTCCCCCGCACTGCCGGCAGCCACCCGTTCCGCGGCGGCCTCTTACCGCAAAGCCCAGGCCGATTTCAGCCTCGTAAAATCCGGACTGTTATACAGCCTTAAAACCGTTTTCGCCGATCTCACGAAAGCCCGCGAAGCGTTGAAACTTTCCAGCGAAACACTTAAACGCCGGGCCGAAAATGTGGAGATTATCCGCATAAAGTATGAAGCCGGCCGCGAGAACAAGGCCGCGCTGCTGGAAACCCGATCAATATACAAGATAGCGGTATGGCAGAATGAAAACTATAAAAAAGACCTGCGCCTTATCGAACGCAGATTAAACCGCCTGCTTGCGCGCTCGCCTATATTCGTCACTCTGGTGTCGGAATTGCCGGAGCCCCCCGCGCCACCTGAAGATTTCGGTTCTTTTCCCGACACGCTGGAGCGTCACCCGTCCCGGCTATCGGCTCTTGCGGCGCTTGAGATAGCCCAGGCCGCCGTGGACCGTTCCGTAAGCGGGTTTCTGCCGCAAGCCGCCGCGAATGGCAATTACACCTGGGAAGGCTCCGACTGGCCCTATAAGAATAAAAACTGGTCGGCCGGCGTCAGCCTGTCACTCCCGCTATTCACCAGCGGCAAGCTTTCAGCGGACCTGAGGGCCGCGCGCGCGGACAGATCTCTCGCTGAGTCTTCCCTTAAAGACGCCGAAGACGCGGTACATCTGACCGCGGAAGACGCCTTCCTGACCTGGCGGCAGGCCTGGTCGTATACGGATGTGGTAAAGGCATCTCTGGAAGCGGCCGCGGCGCGAGCCTGGCTGCTGCGCAAACAATACCTGGCCGGGCAGGCCTCCTACTTCGAATGGCGCAATGTTGAAGACCAGCTCATCAACGCTGAAAACCAGCTTTTATCGGCCAAACGGGATCTTATTGTCGCTCACGCAGCGTTCGTTAATTCACTGGGAGAATGATCATGAAGAAAAGTTTTTTTAGGACCAATAAATTTATATTCGCCGTTATCCTCGCTGGCGCGGCCGGCGGAGGCTGGGCGATTTACAGGCACAGCCAGACCGTGAAGGAGCTAAAAAAGCTGGAAGACCTGTCCCCCGTAAAGGTCGCCAGGGGCTCGTTTATCATAAAAATCCAGGCCATCGGGATAGTTGAACCCGAGAACCGCGTCCTGGTCACGCCATCCGTAAACGGCCGGGCGGAGGATGTCCTGTTCCGCGAAGGGGACCTGATGGAAAAAGGACAGATCCTGGCCTGGATAAGCTCAAGCGAGCGAACCGCGCTTTTAGATTCCCTGAAGATGAAAGAGTCCACCCCCGAAGAAAAGAAAATGGTGGAGGAAGCTTACAATCTCACTCCTGTAGTCGCCCCCATAAACGGCATGGTCATAAAACGCGCTGTGGAGCCGGGCCAATCGGTCAGCGCGGCCAGAGAGATAGCGGTGATATCAGACCGCCTGATTATCAAAACCTATGTTGACGAAACCGATATCGGCAGCGTGAAAGAAGGGCAGAAGGCCGAATTCTACCTTGATTCTTTTCCCAGGGATAAATACGAGGGGAACGTGCTGTCCATCGCGCGCGAATCCGTCCTCAAGGAAGGCGTGACGGTTTACGAGGTTAAGATCCTGTCCGTAAAGAATATCCCGGTTCTTCGATCGGGCATGACAGCCGATGTGCGAGTTATAACCGACGTGAAATCAAAAGCCCTTTACCTGCCGAAGAAAGCCATAGCCTATAAGGACGGCGACGCTTTTGTTACCATGAAAGACGAAAACGGAAAAAAAGTGGCCGACAAAAAGGTTGAAACCGGGGCAACCAACGAAGCCACTATAGAGATCCTGTCCGGCCTGAGCGATGCTGACACGGTTTATTACTCCACGGGCATAGCCAAAGAAAGCGCCAGATTCTTCCACTAATATGGCAACCCTGATAGACATCCGCAAGGTCTCAAAGACCTATATTACCGGCTCATTTAAAGTAGAGGCGTTAAAAGAAGTTTCTCTACAGGTAAGGTCCGGGGAGCTGATATCCCTGGTCGGTCCGTCGGGGTCCGGCAAATCCACCTTGCTGCACATAATGGGCTTCCTTGACCGGCCCGACGAAGGCGAATATTTTTTCATAGGCCATCCGACGGCCAGCCTGGACGAAGGGCAGCTGGCAGCCATCCGTAGCCGCATGGTAGGATTCATATTTCAGTCTTTCCATCTTTTAAAAAGGACCACGGCAAAAGATAATGTCATGCTGCCCATGGTATACAGCGGGCTGGGTGCCGACTCAAAAAAAGCCCTTGAGTGCCTGCGCCTCGTAGGCCTCGCCGACCGGGTAAAGCATAAATCAAATGAACTCTCCGGGGGGCAGGGCCAGCGCGTGGCCATAGCCCGCGCGCTGGTAAACGACCCGCTGATAGTTCTGGCCGACGAACCCACCGGCAATCTTGACGCGAAATCCAGAGAAGAAGTAATGGGCGTTATAAAGGACCTGAACGCCAGCGGGCTTACGGTGATAATCGTCACTCACGACGAAGAAGTTTCCGCGCAGACCCGCCGGGTGGTGCGCATGAAAGACGGGGAGATAGTGTCAGATGAAATTCGCGCCGCCGCCCACGGAACGGCGCAGGCCGCCGCCCACGGAGTCCGCGCCGCGCAGCTGCCCAAAGCGCGGCTGGGCTTCACGCCCTCAGAAATAGGCGAACAATTTAAAGTGGCGTTTAAAGCTATCTGGAGCCACAAAATGCGCAGCGCCCTGACCATACTCGGCATCTTCATCGGCGTGGGCGCCATTATTTCTCTCATGACGATAAGCGAAGGCTTTATGAAGAGCCTGCTAAGCGGCGCCACCGAAGACGACGCTAAAAAAGTCTGGGTAATGGCGCGGCACGAACACCTTAAGCCGACGCGCCGCCTTACCTACGCCGATGTGGAGGCTATACGGTCCGGCGCCCCCCTGGCGGAAAAGATAACACCCATCGTCTCAGGCGCCGCCCAGGCATCAGCCGGCAGCAAACACGTGGACGCCGACATTCAGAGCCGCGAAGGTTTCACGCCGGAGGCTCAAAAAGCCAAAAAGAAAATTTTTGAGAACCGTAATCTGCAGGGACGCTTTTTCACTCCGGCCGAAAACATAAGCCGCGCGCGCGTGGTGGTCATAAACCAGACCCTCGCTAAGACATTATTCGGCTCGGAATCGGCGGTAAACAGTGAGCTGCGCCTTAAGGACATCACGTTCACTGTCGTGGGCGTAGCCGAGGACAATCAGGCCGAACAGATCTTCGGCGGCCGCCCGACAGCCTATATCCCGCTCAACACCGCCTCGAAGCGCGTCTTTGGCTCCGCCCGCCTGGATTATGTGGAGGTGGTGGCACCGACCCCGGCCGACGCTCCGGAGACCCGCCGGCAGATAATCATGGCCCTGCGCAAAGAGCGCGGGCTCCGCGACGACAAGGATGACGACTTTGACGTTAAAACTTTTGAGGCTCAGATAGCTTTGTTTAAGGAAAAAATGGGCCAGCTTTCCCTGGTGGTCTACGGCATAGCCGGCATCTCGCTTTTGGTCGGCGGCATCGGCATTATGAATATAATGCTGGTCAGCGTAACCGAGCGCACGCGGGAGATAGGCCTCCGAAAAGCTATGGGCGCGAAGAACTCTGATATCCTGAGCCAATTTTTGATAGAGGCCGTTGTGCTTTGCCTTATCGGAGGCGCCATGGGCATAGGCCTGGGCGTAGGGCTGGGATGGCTGATGTATCTGTTCATCAAGGTGCCGCCGACCCTTGGCGCGGGCACCGTTACTTTCGCCTTCACGTTCTCAAGCCTGATAGGCGTAGGTTTCGGCTTCTGGCCAGCGCTTCGCGCCGCCATGCTTGACCCTATTGAAGCCCTGCGCTACGAATAGGATTTTAAGAAAATAATCTTATTTTGATACGGGCATTTTTAGGACGGCGGGAAATGCTAAATTATTATCTATGAAACTGACACTGGCCGCGCTGCTTATATTCTCACCTTTTTGCGTCCGGGCCGAAGAAGCTCCTGAAAAGAAAACCACGGTGGAAGTGGAGGTTGATCCTTACTATACCAGCATCGGCCTTTACCGCAGTCTCACAGGCAAACCCATACCGCATATGGACGCCGCCGCGGAAATAGATATCTACAGGGAACTGATAAAAAATTTCTACAAGCCACGCACGCTTGTGCTGGAAGCCAGCATAAACCCTCTCCCCTACGCTGGGGCGCTTGTCCGCAGACATCAGCCTGATTTCTATAATGATTTGCAGCTTACCAGCAACCTGAACGTGGTGGAGGCCGCCACGGCCGGCTTTGAGGAACCATGGGCTCTATCCATGTTTTTCGGGAATGTTATCTCGTTTGACTCAATAAACAAATCTTTCCAGGGAAAGCGCACCGGCTACTCCGGAATACTTATCAACGCCGGCAATTTGCACATCAAAGACAATGTTCTTATCCACGATAATTGGTTTGAGATGGAAGGTAAGCTCAAAGGGGAGCAGTATCTGGCGGGCCGTACTTTACGCTGGAGCTTCAGGGGCGGGCTGAAAGCGCACGATAATAAATTTATAGCCGACTCATTTTACCTGGGTTTCAGGCGCAGCCGGACCGACTTTGAGAATTCAAAAAATTTCTGGCTGAATAACAGCGGGTTTGAATACGTCGCCGACTTCTCCCGGAAGAAACTTGAACCGCTCAGACATCTGTTCCTGGTCGAGAAGAAGTTCCCGGTAGGCAAGCGCAGAGTGTTAAATCTGGGCGCGGGCTTCGTCTGGACATCTAATAAAAAATATAGCGGCCCCCTTTCAGACAAGGACGCAGCCCACAACTCCTTCCAGTTCATCCTCAGACCCAATCTGGAATTTTAACGGACCGGAATATTTTTAATATTTTTCTATCAGCTCAAGCAGAACGACCTCGTGCAGGCGATCTATCTCGGCGGCCGGCGCGGTGTAATTATTAAGGATGGATGTAAAAGTTAAAAGCCTGCCCTGTTTTGTCGTAAGATAGCCCGCGTAGCTCCTTACCCCGCTCAGCGAGCCCGACTTTATCTTCAGAAACTTTTCCAGCTTCGTGTTCACGCCCATCTTTTTAATGTGCCCGCTCGCGTCCGGGTCCGCAGGAGATATGAGGGAATCCAGGTAAACGTTGAAAAACTTCTTTTTTGAAAGCTTGCCCAGGAAAACCGTAAAACTATCTGCGTTAACAAAGTTTACGCGCGACAAGCCTGAAGCGTCGACGAGACTCAACTCCGACACCTCAACGCCGTTGTCAGACATATAATCCTTCAGAACGCCTATGCCGTTGTCGGCCGTCCCCGCTTTTCCCTTCGCCAGGGCCAGATGCCGCAGCAGCATCTCGGAATAAAGATTAAAACTGCGCTTATTAATTACAAACACTATGTCTTTTAGCGGCGCTCCTTCGGTTTCGGCCACGAACCCGGCCGCGCCGTAATCCTTATCAGATTTAAGTTTTGAAGCCTTGCCGCTGACTTTCAGGCCGTGAGCGTTGAGATAATCGCTGAATTTCTGCGCGGTGAACAACGCCGGATCAGGAATGGATCCCCGTATTATAAACTCGGCCGGGCCCTGGGGCACCGTTCCGCGCAGCGTAGCAGCGTACTGCTCCGGAAAATTAAAAATATAGCCGTTATCGCCTGATCCCGCCGGCCCGGTACGCATCAAGTTGGTAAAGCGCAGCTCCGGAACCTTCGGTTCGGAGCGCAAAAGTTCGGCCGGATCCCCGGGGCTGACTCCGGGCTTAAAATAGAGCTTATAAAAATTGTCATGAATGGCAAGCGCTGTCGGCTGCGCGGCGTAGTAGTTGCCTATATCCTCCCATGCCCAGGAGCCCGGCAAGGGCAGATCTTCAAAAAGCAAATCATCACCAATAACAGAACCGTTTATCTCGGACACCCCGGCGGCTTTAAGCGCTAGCCGCCATTTTTCAAATTCCACCTCCGCGACGGGGGCCCCTTTTATCAGACCTGAGCCGAAAGACGGGTCGCCGCCGCCCCTGATATATACGCCGCCGTTCAAAACGCCTTTTGTTACCGTTCCGTCAAGATAAATCCGGGTTTTAAATTTAGCTCCGGGCCCCAAAATATCCAGCGCGGCCCCGGTAACGAAAAGTTTTAAAATGCTGGCAGGAATCAGGTTGCCGGTATTATTGCAGGAGACCAGTTCTTTGCCTGTCGCTATCTCGCGCACGCTCAAACCCCAAAGCGCGTTTTTAAAACCGGGGCCGGAGATTTTCTCGCGGAACGTGCACGGCGCCCCGGCATAAGTCCGGGCGGAAATGACCGGGAGTAAAAGCAGAACGATAAATATTTTTTTCATATTCTTCCCCAAGTTCTAATCCTTCAAGTTTCCCCTCAAGATCCATGTTCTATCGCTCAATATTCTTTTTTGACCGCGGGTGCGTTTTATCATAGACTTCCTTTAGCCGCGAAAGCGATACATGCGTGTATATCTCGGTTGTCTGCAGATTCTTATGGCCCAACATCTCCTGGACGGATTTCAAGTCGCAGCCATTGTCAAGAAGATGGGTGGCGAAGGAATGCCGTAACGAGTGAGGATTTACCGGCCGGGCGAAACGGGCTCTACGCGCCAGCTTTTTTACCACCAGGGCCAGACCATGATCCGAAAGGCGCGCGTTATTATGGTTAAGGAACAAAGGCATGGCCGGGGCCTGCGGTTTCGGCCTGGCGCTCAAATACGCTCTGATAGCTTTCAAAGCCTTGTCCCCAACCGGCACCAGGCGTTCCTTTGAGCCTTTGCCCATAGCCCGCACGAAGCCGCCGTAGAAATCGACGTCTCCGATATTCAGTCCGGCAGCCTCTGACCGGCGAAGGCCGCTGGAATATAAAAGCTCGAAAATAGCATAGTCGCGCTCGGCGAACTTGTAGGAAGGGTCTTCCTGCCTTACAATGTCCGGATTACCATAATCAGCCATCTTGCCGACTTCACCTTCGCTGAGAAACTTAGGCAGGCGTTTCTCTTTTTTTGGCACGGTTATGAGCGCGAACGGGTCGCCGTCCATGCCGCCTTCGGCTATAAGGTAGGAGATGAAGGAATGAATAGCCGATATCTTGCGAAGCAGCGTGTTCCGTGAAACCTTTTTTTCGCTGATATATGCGATATAGCCGCGCATCAGCATGCGGTCCCAAAGGGCAGGCGCGTCGGCGTTATGGGCCGAGGCGTATGACGCAAATTCCCCTATGTCGTACTTGTAGGCCTTGACGGTGTGTTTTGAGAAGTTACGCTGCGACCTTATATGCAGCAGAAATTTCTCCATCAGCAGGTTCATGACTACAATTTTAGCACAATAATGGCGAAGTATTGATGGTGTCACACCGGTTGCCAAAAGCTGTTTCTGCGGAGCTAAACCGCTTTTCCTCTAAATTGCCAATGGGCCTTTGGGCCCAACTGCGCAAGGGACTGCAGACACTGGCATTTTGTATAATTGTACTTATACTATATGAAGGTTTACACTTTTTGCCTTTTGACAAGTTTGTTGGAGACAAAAATGCAGATACGCAAATTTTGGTTAGCGGCGACGCTTCTGGCCGTTTACATTCTTCCGGTTTCAGCGTTTTCAAAAAACACCCCCGCTTCGGATGAATTAAAAGCGGATACAAAAAACATCGCGGCAACCTTTCCCGAACCCGCGCCTGAAGAGATAGACTCCTCCGCCACTAACGGCCTTTACGCGGCGGTGGTAACCGGCAAGGCTCAGAGGGTAGCCCTTAGACTGGCAGCCGGGGAGCGGCTGGACGCTGGCCACGAGCGGAGAGAAATACGCCGTCTGGACCCAAAGCGTCAAATAATATAATTGCCCGGATTATTCAGGCTGTCAGTTTGTCAGGCAAGACGCATCTCTAGTGTAACACTGACTGCAAGCTGACGATCTATCCGCTGAGCCATTTATAAATCATGACCGAGGAATCAAAAAAAATACCGGATAAAACCAAAGCGCCCCCCGCGCAAAAGGCCGACAAGAGCGATAAAGACATTTTACACGCCCTCATGGCTTCAGTCTTTTTCTCCATGCTTGCGGCTTATCTCCAGTTCAATATTATCCCCTACGGAATATACACGCTGGCGATGAGCCCCGCTTTAGCCGCCTGCCTGGCTTTTCTGTCAGCCCTGGGTCTGGGTATAGGGAAATTAGTATCGGACAGGCTTTCCGGCCGGGATATAGAGTTCGGCATAGTTCCGATGGGAGCTTTTCTTCTGGCTGCGGCTCTCACAGCTTTAAATTTTATTCCGCAAAAACTTTTATCAGCAGCTCCCGTCATAATCCTTGCCGGCGTCGGAGGCGGCCTTTTCATGGCGCCCATTGACAGCTATATACAGCGCCGCGCCCGCGGCAACGCGTCAACGGCATCACTAGCCGGCCGCGCGGGTTTGGCGGGCGCGCTTTTGGGCGGCGGTTTGGTCCTCCTGAATTACACCCTCGGCTTCACGGCGGGACAGGGCTTCGCTGTTATGGGCCTTGTCACGCTAGTCCTGACCGCCGTATCAATCAGGTTCCTGCTGGATTTTCTGCTTAGATTCCTGACCCTGGCGCTTACGCGCCTGCTTTACAAAATACGCGTAACCGGCCTTGAAAACATACCGTCCGAAGGCCCAGCTCTTCTGGTATGCAACCATACTTCTTACGCAGACGCCGTGATACTCATGGCCACGCAACGGCGCCGCCTGCGCTTCCTGATCACAAGGAACGTATATGAAGGATGGGCACTGGTTACGCCGCTATTCAGGCTCCTGGGCTGTATCCCCATAGATATGAACGATCCGCCCAAAAAGATAATAGCCTCGCTGCAGGCCGCGCGCAAAGCCATGGACGACGGTTTCATGGCCGTAATCTTCGCCGAAGGAGCTCTAACCCGCACTGGCATGCTGAGGGAATTCCGTAAAGGCTTTACCAAGATAACTGAAAACAGCGGCTATCCCATAATTCCGGTTTACATAGGCGGGGCGTGGGGAACCCTTACAAGCTATTACCACCGCAGTTTTGTCAAAAGGTGGAAGGGGTTTTCCCGACACGAAGTTTCGGTTATTTTCGGCAACCCGCTGCCCTCAACATCTAGCACGGGCGAGGTGCGCCTGGCGGTAATGGAACTTTCCTGCGAATATTTTAACAGCCGGAAGTTTTTCCACCGGGATTTAGGACATGAGTTTATAAAGGCGGCCAGGGAAAACTGGGATCTGCCCGTAGTGACGGATTCCGCCGGCAACAGCCTAACCTACGGATCCCTGCTTATCGGCGCGCTGGAATTCTCGGCTTGCATAAAACAAAGGACGAAGTACAGAGAGAATGTGGGGCTGCTGCTTCCCACTTCAGCGGCAGGAGTTTTAGCCAACCTCGCCGTTACCCTGGCTGGCAGAGTACCGGTGAATCTTGATTCCTCGGCCGCTAACGCGGCATTCAGCTCCGCGATTTCTCAATGCGGAATACAAACCATAATAACTTCAAGGGCCTTTCTGGACAAGCGCTGCCCCCCACTGCCGGAGAATTACATTCTATACATAAATGACCTTGCGGCCAAACCGGCAGGATTTATTTCCTCGCTAAAAGCCAGGATGGCGCCGGCAGCATGGCTTAAGGAAGAGTCAGACCCGGGCGCGGATGAAACAGCCGCTATTGTTTTCTCTTCCGGTTCCACCGGAGCCCCTAAAGGCATCATGCTTAGCCACCATAATATACTTTCAAATATTGAATCCCTGCGTATAGTTTTCGGTTTGACGGAAAAAGATAGTCTATGTTCCGCCCTGCCCTTATCTCATCCTTTCGGTTACACGGCCTCGCTCTGGTACCCCATTCTTAGCGGAGCGCCTGTCTGCTACCACTCCAACCCTCTGAACGCCGGCATTATCGCCCGCGAGGTCAGGGAGCGCCGGGCCACTGCGCTCTTCGCGACACCCGCGATGCTACGCCTCTACACCCGAAAGGCAAAAAGAGAAGATTTCGCATCGCTTCTCCATATGATTGTAGGCGCGGAAAAACTCAAACCATCTCTCTCGGAGGCGTTCGAAAATAAATTCGGTCTGCGCCCGCTGGAGTGCTATGGGGCGGCGGAACTGACATCTGTGACGGCTTTATCAGTCCCTCACGCGGATAAGGACAGCGAGTTCCAGACAGGGTGGAAAGAGCGCAGCGTCGGATTGCCCCTGCCAGGCGTGGCAATGAAAGTGGTGGCCCCGGAGACTTACGAAGTGATGCCCGCCGGCAGTGAAGGAATTCTTATGGTAAAAGGCCCCAATGTTATGAAGGGCTATCTAAACAGGCCAGGCCTTACGGCCGAAGTCGTGAAAGACGGCTGGTATCTGACGGGCGACGTGGCCAGAATAGACGCGAACGGCTTTGTGATAATAGAAGACCGCGCTTCCCGTTTTACGCTGATAGACGGCGGAATGGTGCCGCACTTGGCGGTGGAGGAAGCGCTCCAGGATGGGCTCGGCCTGACCAAACGCGTAGTAGCTGTCGCCTCCGTACCGAACGGGAAAGAAGGCGAAAAGCTGGCGGTATTGTATTGCGCCGGAGAGGCCGGCCGCCTGCGCTATATCATAGCCGCAAGTTCGCTGCCTCCTTCCTGGCGTCCGCTTGACAAAGATTATCACAAAGTAGATCGCATACCACTCATCGGCGGCAAGTTAGACCTTCAGGCCATAAAACTGAAAGCCTTAGAACTGTGCCAGCAGCCAAGCCGCCCTGACCTGCGCGCGCCATAAAAAAACCGCCGGGCTTTTTAAAAGCCCGACGGGAAATCCTGCAAACTGGCGCCAACAATCACATAACCCTACAATCTTACAACCCGCGGTCCGGGCTCTCCCAGTATAGCGCTATCCGGACTATACCGGGGCCAGCGAACATCACGCTTTGGGTTTGGCGCTGCTTATTATCTGCTCAACTTCCGGGTCAGTTACCTTTTCAATATTGCGGCACCGGGGAAAGCCGGAGCAGGCCAGAAAATAGCCCCGCGTGCTTTTGCGCAAAAGCATTTTATTCTTATTGCACTTGGTGCAGATCTTTTCGATGGGAATGGGCTTGAACACGTCTATCTTATTACCTTCCCTATCCAGAGGCACCTTACCTTTGCAACTGGGGAACCTGGAACAGGAGAGATACTTCCCGAACTTGCTTTCGCGCATGACCATGAGACTGAGACAGAGCGGACATTTCTCGTTTGTTTTGACAACATTGGGGCGGGATTTGACCATATCGGTCTCGGCTTTGGCCAGGTTCCGTGCGAACGGGCCGTAGAAGTCCTTTATCATCTTAAGCCAATTTATGGCGCCGTCCGCGATATCGTCCAGCTTGTCCTCTATAGAGGCTGTGTAGGAAATATCCATAATATCCGGGAAAAAACCTTTAAGCTTTTCCGTAACAAGCGCTCCAAGTTCGGTTATAAGGAGTTTCCGGTCTTTCTCGCGCTTGATATAGCCGCGGTCGACGATATTCCTGATGATGACCGAGTAGGTGGATGGGCGTCCGATGCCGTGCTTTTCAAGCGTCTTAATGATGCTGGCCTCGTTGTAGTTAGGCGGCGGGCTGGTCTTATGAGCCTTGGTCATCACATCTTTAAGGATGAGCCTATCACCTTCTTTGAGGGGCGGTATGATTGATTCCTCATCCTCCTCCTCGTCCGTGACTTCCTCCTCTTTCTCCTCACGATAGACCTTTAGATAGCCCTCAAATTTTATGGTGCGGCCGCTGGTCCGAAGCACGGCGACTCCTTTATCGTCGGTTATCTCAACGCTGACGGAATCAAATACGGCGTCTTCCATCTGGCTGGCGACGAACCTCCGCCAGATGAGGTCGTAAAGTCTGGCCTGCTCGGCGGTCAGGAATGAATTCATATCCTCCGGCCTTCGATAAACCGACGTCGGATGGATGGCCTCGTGGGCTTCCTGCGCCCCTTTGACCTTTTTGAGGTAGATTGGAGGCTTAGCCGGAGCAAAATCCTTGCCGTATATTTCGGTCACGAATTTAACAGTTTCTTTCTGGATTTCAGAGGAAACATTAAACGAATCCGTTCTCATGTAGGTAATAAGACCGGCGCGCTCGCCGCCCAGCTCGACGCCCTCATACAGGCTCTGCGCCACCTTCATGGTGCGGTCGGATGAAAAGCCAAGCTTATTATACGCATCCTGCTGGAGGGTGCTGGTAATAAACGGCGGCTTGGGCTTTTGTTTTACCGCTTTGGATTCTATCTTGGAGACCGTGAGAATAGAGTTGCGAAGCAACGTGGCCGCTTCCACCGTGTCTTCTATTTTTTTAAAGACAGACGTCTTGTAGCGGTAATCCTCCGCGAACAGCTTCAAAAGGACGGTTTGCTCCACTGGTTTTGAATGCCAGCGAACAAGCTTGGATTCGAAATCCTTAGGATCCGTATCCTTGGCAAGCTTAGCGGACAGTGTATAATAGTCTTCGCTGGTGAAAGCGGCTATTTCCAGGGCGCGCTCCGCCACCAGGCGCACAGTTACCGACTGCACACGACCGGCCGAAAGACCGCTCTTTATTTTGGCCCACAGCAGCGGAGAAAGCTTGTAACCTACCAAGCGGTCGGTGACGCGCCGCGCCTGCTGCGCGTTCACAAGATTAAGGTCAAGTTCGCGCGGGGACTTAAGCGAAGTTTCTATGGCCTGCTTGGTTATCTCGTGAAAGCTGATACGCTGAAACTTTGATTTATCGGCGTTCATGGCCTCGCGCAGGTGCCAGGAAATGGCTTCGCCTTCCCGATCCGGGTCGGTGGCGAGGTAAATGGCGTCGGCGTTCTTGGCCAGCGTGTTAAGTTCGGGGATGATTTTCTTGGCCCTGTCTATGAGCACATATTTAGGGGTGAATTCATGTTCCACATCCACGCCTAATTCATCCTTCGGCAGATCACGCACATGTCCGTAGGAGCTGCGCACGACATAATCAGCGCTAAGAAATCGGCTGATGGTTTTTTCTTTGGTTGGAGACTCCACGATTACCAGAGTTTTTTTAGCCTTAAGCTTCTCGGCCTTCTCCGGTTTTCCGACTTTTTCGGGCTTCTCGCTTTTTACCGGTCTCGCCGTCTTTTCGGTCTTTTCAGTTGCCATAATATATAAATCCCTTATATGTCTATTGTCTGGCGCAGGGGAAACCCGAAAGGGCCCCGCTGCACCGAGGGTAAATAAATTAACGAAAATATATTTTATCCTTTTTTACGGGCCAATGCGACAATATTATAAATATTGGTAATAAAACCGCCATTTGCTTGACGCCATTAGCCATTCGCAGAAAAATCAGCTAACTCCTTAAAGCATATGGCAAACGGCAAGTTTTTATTCTGCATATGGCGTACGGCGAATAGCAAATAACAGTCCTTTTCTGCCTGTGGCTAATGGGAGCTTTCTATGCGGCACCTTTTAAACTGTATGCTTGTATTTGTCCGCGATTTGGGTGATGAGGGAGGAAGCCTCAAGCTCAAAGAGCGCGGCGGCCGCACGCTGCACCGTCCAGCTGAGGGCGCCAACCAGGCCGTCAATTGTCAATCCTTCCCCGCCCCCGGCTATAGCACCATAGGCTGCATTGGCGTCCGGCGAGAGACTGCGAAGTCTCCCGAAGGACCCCTCCTCTTCTTTACGGGAACGGCGGGCTGGAATCAGGCCGAACAACACATCAGGCGGCAGCGCGGCTATAACATCAACCGCGTCCTCAACCATCGCGGCGCCGTTCTTGATAAGCATATTGGGGCCGCGACTCATTACACTATCCACCGGACCCGGCAGAGCGAGAACTTCACGCCCCTGCTCCAATGCGGCCTTGGCGGTTATCAGCGAGCCAGACTTAAAATCCCCCTCAATAACCACGGTAACATAGGACAGGCCGGATATTATGCGGTTGCGTCTGGGGAAATGCGCAGACAGCGGTCCGTCATCCATCGGAAACTCCGATACCAGCGCCCCGCCGCTCTCAAGGATCCTTTCAGCAAGCTTTTTATTTTCGCGCGGATACACCATATTCATGCCGGTACCCATCACCGCCCAGGTCAGCCCGCCGGATTTGACCGCAGCGTCGTGGGCCACGGTATCCACGCCGCGGGCCAGGCCGCTTACAACAGTAAGCCCGGCCTTTACCAGTTCGCGCGACAGCCTGGCCGCGCTGCGCGCTCCGTAATCCGTGGGTTTACGCGTGCCTACGATCCCCACCGGCACGCGGCCGGATTCCAAATTCCCCTTGACGTAAAGGGCGAGGGGCGGATCATATATGGTTTTAAGGAGCGCCGGAAAATCTTCGTCAAGCGCGGTTAACACCCGTACGCCGGCCTTGCGCGCGGCTTCAAGCTCTTTATACGGGTCCGCGGCCGCTAGTCCTGCCATAAAATTTGCGGCGGTTTCCGGAGAAAGTCCGCCGTCGGCGGAGAGGTCGGAGGAACTTTTGGAGAGGACTTCCCTAGCCCCGCCGTAGACAGATATCAGCCTTAAGAGCCAATCGGTCCGCATGCAGGAAACTGCGTTCAGCCGGACACGCGCTAGCGCTTCTTCTTCTGTTTTTACAGTCATACCCACCCCCCCCCTCAAACTTTATGGCAT
Source organism: Elusimicrobiota bacterium (assembly GCA_037137395.1). Classification (GTDB taxonomy): domain Bacteria; phylum Elusimicrobiota; class Elusimicrobia; order Elusimicrobiales; family UBA9959; genus YA12-FULL-51-18. Next base: position 15,143 of record JBAXKK010000015.1, on the reverse strand, counting down.
GAGCCATAAAGTTTGCCATAAGCCATATTCCTAGTTATCTCTTTATCACCTGCCCGCTATCCACCGAAGTGTTTGACTTTATGACGCGGGCCTTAACAATATTTTTTTTCACGCTCAGCACTTCCAGATTCCCGGTCTTCTGAAGCTCCCGGCCGAGTTTCTTATTGGTCTTCTTATCATAGGCCGTAGCGCCCATAATATAGGCGGATATAATCTCCCCGGGCCGGAACAGCGCGGGCTTTCTGACCTTTATGCGCACCCGGTCTCCGGGCACGGTCAGACTGTCATTGTCTTCATCAGTCCCGTCATTAATCCTGGAGATTATCACGCCGTCCGCCTTCCAGTTCTTAGGCACTACTGTTGCGGGGCCGGCCGCCCATTCTCTCTGATCCGCCGGCATCTCCATGGAAGGCTCCATAGGCTCAAAATTAGGAGCTTTAACCTTTGCGACCGCGGGGGAGGAAACTTCTCCGACACTCACGGAAGCTGTGTCAGCAGCCTTTTCAGTGTAAAGTTCCGCCGTTTCTTCCGGGACTGGCATTACTGTCTCGGTAATTTCCGGAATCGTTATCTCATCATTGGGATAGATAAGGTCCGGATTCGCAATCCGATCAAGATTGGCGTTATATATTTTTCCCCATTTAAAAGGATTGCCATAGTATTTATCTGAAAGGCCCCACAGGGTTTCGCCTTTCGAAACCTCATGTTTTTTAGATACTTCAGACTTCCCCGACAGACTCACAGGCTGAGCCCCTGAAGAAGCGGCCAGCGAAATAATTACTCCAACAGTCATAAACAGTTTCATTAGTTCCTCCATACCACGACAGTATTATCGTTAGCGCTTAGCGGTCAGTGAAACAAATAATTTCATAATGCTTTAAAATTATCCTCACCCTCCGCTAGTGCAGTGCAACAGTAACAGCTTCTTCAATACTATGCCACCAGTTCTGCGGTCTTATCCAGAGCCCGGTACTGCATGGCCTCTATAATATGCTCCTTCTTAAGTTCCGGAGAAGCGTCCAGATCCGCGATAGTGCGCGAGAGCTTGAGTATCTTGTCCAGGGATCTCGCGGAAAAGCCCAGTTTATTCATCGCGGTCTCAAGCAAGCCGGACGCGCCGGAAGGGAGCCGGCAGTGTTCGCGCAATTCGCGCACTCCCATAAAAGCGTTGGCGCGCACACCCGAATCACTGAATCTTTTCCGCTGGATATCCATCGCCTCGGACACCCTGCCAGCCACTTGAAGAGAAGTCTCGCCCCGCGGTATGGCCTCCCAATCGGCAAACTTTAAGGGACTGAGCTGCAGGTGCATGTCTATGCGATCCATAATAGGGCCGGAAACTTTTGCCCGGTACTTGTGAACCTGCAGCGGCGTACATGCGCATTCCCGGACCGCGTGACCGAAATATCCGCACGGACACGGGTTCATGGCCGCCAGTAACAGGCATCTGGCCGGATAAACAACTGTTTCCTTTACCCTGGAAACAGTGACCTTCCACGATTCAAGCGGCTCCCGCAGTGACTCTATAGCCGGCCTGGAAAACTCAGTAAATTCATCCAGGAACAACACCCCGTTATGAGCAAGGGACACTTCGCCCGGCCGGGGATTTGTGCCTCCCCCTATCAGTGCGGCGTCCGAAATCGTATGGTGCGGCTCACGGAACGGCCGCTCGGTCACGAGGCGGGAAGACTTTATCAGGCCGCTGACCGAATAAATTTTGGTAACTTCCAGCGCCTCCTCATCAGTCAGCGGCGGCAAAATGGAAGCGAAGCGCCGCGCCAGCATGCTCTTACCCGTTCCGGGAGGGCCTATCATTATGACATTGTGCCCACCGGCGGCCGCTATCTCAAGCGCACGCTTGGCAAACGCCTGGCTCTTCACCTCTGAAAAATCTCCCGTGACGGAGATAATTCTCTCCCGTTCCGCCCTGAGGCAGGCCGGAATCTGCGTCTCGCCGTTAATCCAGTCCAAGACTTCCTTTAGACTGGACGCGCCCAGGCATTCAAGGCCGCTCAGTGCCGCTTCCGCGGAATTATCGCGCGGTACGATAATGGTCGTCCGCGCGCCCGCTTTCTTAAGCGACAAAAGCATCGGCAGGACGCCCACCACCGGCCGCAGCGCCCCATCCAGCGCCAATTCCCCTATAAATACGGAGGTTTCAAGCCTGCCGCAAGCACCTTTGCCGACTTTGCCTGAGGCGGCCAGCACACCCAGCGCTATGGGCAGATCAAAATGAGTGCCCGTCTTTTTCACTTCGGCCGGCGCAAGATTTACAGTAATCCTTTTTATCGGGAAGTCGAAGCCGGAGTTCCTCACCGCTGCCACCACCCGATCCTTAGACTCTTTTATACCGGCATCCGGCAATCCCACTACGGCGTAAGACGGCAAACCCGCCGCGATATCAACTTCAACCCTTATACTGAAACCGTCTATGCCCCTGAGCCCCAAGGTACGCAGCTTTGACAGCATGTGCCCCCCTCAAAACTTCCGCGATAAGCCATTTGTTTCAGGCCATACACAGAAATATTATAGAGACTCACCCCGACAGCGTACTGTCGGGTTCGTTTTACGGGTTTACCGCTAACCTGAAAACTTTAGCTGAAGTTTTCCGCCCGTATAACGGGCGCCCTTCGGGAGGAATACACCCCGTCGGGATGTCGCGCATAGCGCTTGGCCCTCCGCCCGACCAGCGGGGAATCCTGCAGAATAATTTTGTTCCCTGATTTCTCTATGGGAATCATTCTGAACTGCAGGATTCGGGCTAATTTTCAAAGAACGGTTTGCTTATGGCTTACGATCTATTGGTATATGGCGCAAATCCGCTATGCGGACTTACTTCGATATCCGGCAGATATCCTTCGCTTTGGGCGAGCCGCCGGCAGCTTTTACCAGTCTGGCGATCGAGCAGTCACCCATATCTCCGCAATAGCGCTGAACTTCCACGGCGCCCAGGTATTCTTCCCTGTGCCCGATAACAAGGTTGGACTGCGGGTTGCGTATCTCGGCACCCTGGCTGTAACAATCCAACTTCATACCGACGGTAACACCGGAATCCTGACCCGCGTTCAGGTAGATATCTTCGCCGGAAGCGTCGGCCACCATGCATGACCAGGCCTTCTTGTTGAGCTGACTGTCGATATTTATAACGAACTGCACGATGGCGGCGCGAAGGGCTTCGCCTTCGATTGTCTCATCATAGCCGCCCTTGGTGCCCATACCCAGGAAAGATCCCTTCTTGGACTTGGCCTGCCCCTTGCCGGAGTCGGCCATTAATACCTGGCCGCTCTGGGTATCCACAAGCCTGATGTCAACGGTGACATCCGCCACCTGTTTTTTTGTCTGGCTGATAAGATAATCCGACCCTTCGGTTTTCGTGCCGAATTGTGAAACAGCGCCGACCACTATGGCCTCAAGGCCCAGGATGCGTCCCACCTGAGCCGCGGTCTGGGGATCGGTCATTCCCTGACTCTGAAACTTCTGCTCCTGCATTATCTTTTCCATGCGGTCGCGTTCCACAACTATAAATTTTCCGGACTTCGTTAGTTCGGTCACAAGAATATCCGTGGCGGCGCCTCCGAGACGGCCCTGGCCGTAAGCGGTCTTATTGGCAAATTCCACCACGCCGATACGGCGTTTAGGGCCGGTATACTTGGACGCGACTTTCTCCGTTTCGTCAACGCTGAGCGCCTGCTGCATCTTCACGGTTTTAGAGGGCGAACAGGCCGCCGCAAGCATTAACGCGGTCACAATACCCGCGCAGGCGCCGTAACAAAGGATTGTGGCCATCAGGCGGCCGGTCATAGTAAGTTTATTTTTATTCATTTTATTTCTCCATTTAGTGACAGCGTTAGGCGGATACATAGTATCCGCACCTCTTCATCTTTGCGGCAGCCGGTTGAAGATCAGATTGAGAGCCTTCTCGGATTCGGGCCAGAGTGGATGCTTAAGCATATTCTGTGCGAGTTTCACCGCGCTATTAACTATGAACGCCCGCTTGGCCTCTTCCTTGTCCAGATAAACTCGCATATCCTTCCCGGTCCCCCCGGCCTCAAATAATATCTCTCCCGTGGCAGCAGAAACTATCTTCAGCCGGAGTTTAACGCGCTTGCGCATAACGAACCCCAGATTTTGAAAAGTGAAATCCTCCAGCGTTCCGTAGCACAGGAAATCGGCGCCGAAAGCCGCTCCGACATCGGCCGGCTTGACCGCGGCTAATTGCCCGCCATCAGTTATCCCCAAGTCGCGCAGACGCTCGTCCGTTTCCCCGAGATCAAATGGCGCGTAACCGCGGCCGGTAAATCGTTTCGCGGCCGCCTCCCTTATAAGTACAGGGGCGGAAACGTCATTTGAAAAGTTTTCAAAGGGCAGCATCACTATACGCCCGTCGGTCGCGGAGCTCAAACCCGGCGAAACAATATAGGCTCCGGCTCCTGCGCAGGCGCTGAAAACGGCCAAGAGCGGCACCAGTAAGGCCTTGCAGCGGAATAAGCCGGAGTTGCTCCAAAGTTTTTTCAATCGCCGCCTCACAGACCTCTATCGGATAACTGAAAACACGGCTTCAAACTGGCTGACGCTTTCAAGCTCCAGGTTGAAAACCCCGGTCCGAAGCAAAGCGCTGGAAAATTCCTGCGGGTCGGGGCGCACCGGAATTACGGTAATAACGGCTTCCCCGTTTGAATAGCTTTCCAGCGCGGCGCCGGCGATTTCCATCGCGCCCACCGCGGACATCAGCTTGCGCGCTTCTTCTATGCCTTTGAGGCCCCTCACGCGCAGAGTAAGCGGCGTTTCCGGCTTTATAAATTTATCGGCTTTTGAAAAAGCTTCAGCCCCCAGCATTTCTCCGGCGGAGGCCAGGGCCTTTCTGAAAGCTCCCTCTTCGGCCGCATCCAAAGCGTTGGATTGGCCGGATATCTCCAGTAGAAGCCGGCGGGTGCCTGCCTCATATATCTTAAGCTCGGCCTTAGCGCGGGCGGGGTAGAAACCGGCCTGCGGCCCTTGCGCGGCGCCCATCGGATCGGCTTCGGCGCGACCGATAAATACCAGGTCCGCGCCGGAAGCGCGGGCAGCCTCGAAGAAGGAGTCTTCATCCTTTGAGTTCTTAAGCGCCATAGTGTCCAGGAAGCGGACAGTCGTCTTGCCCACAAGGTAATCTGAAAAAGCCCGGCCCGCGTCATTATACGGAGAAGCCGCCGTCCTGAAATACTCGTCAAGCATAAGGGCGCCGGAAACGCCGGCCCCGGGCATCTCTAAAAGCGCCAGCCCTCTGAGAGCTGATGAGACCTTGTCGATATATATATAGGACTGAATATTCACGCGGTAGAACGCCCCTTCGCGCCGCTCAGAAAGGAGCTTGTATTTTTTAACATACATCGCTGGATTCTTGAGCAGATTCCGCTTGAATACGTCATATTTTTCAGTTTTGGACCGGGGGCCCATGAATAAGTCGGCCACAGCCTCTATCGCGTTTTTCTGGGCCTCGGTCACGGCCGCGTTGACTGTGGAAGACAGGTCGCGATCGTTGTACGGAGCTAAGCCGGCAGTTTCAATAGTCTCAACGCTGCCTTCCGCCGCGGGCCGCACGGTCCTGCCGGCGCAGGAGACCAGCAAGCCGAACGCCGCCGTCACAGCGATAATTCTCAAATTGGTTCTCATAAAAATCTCCTTTTAGCTGCCGCTGTCCCTTATGGCTGGCGCAAATTCTTATTCCAAACCGGCGACTTACTTCGCGGTAAGACCGTGCCGGGCTTTGGCCACAGGAATCGCGAACAGAAATTTACACCCGACGCCAGGCTTGGACTCCAGCCAGATCTTACCCTCGTGCTTTTCCACCACGGACTTGGAAATTGCGAGCCCCAGGCCCGTGCCGGGCACCTGGTTGGCGCTCGCTTTTCCACGGTAAAATTTATCGAATATAAGTTTCTGTTCTTCAACAGGTATGCCGGGACCGTTATCTTCAATACAGACCACTACCGCTTCGCCTTTGTCGTATCCGCTGACGCTGACCCGCGCCCCGGAGCCGGAATACTTGATAGCGTTGATCAGAAGGTTGTCCACGACCTGACCTATCCACCTGGGATCGGCGTATACCGGCGGAAGGTTGCAATCGACAGCCGAGGAAAGAGAAATGTTTTTTTCCTTGGCCTTAATTAGCATGCTGGAAACGGAATTTCGAATCAGACCCTCCAGGCTCACGATAGAGAATTCCATTTCCACTTTGCCGTTCAGACGCGAGAGATCCAGGAGGTTGGAGATTAGATGCGTGAGACGGTTGACCGACTGGTCGACAATGGTGAGGAAACTCATCTGTTGCTCATTCAGCGCTCCGGATTCTCCGCTCATTATTACGGAAACAAAGCCCTTTATGGTTGTCAAAGGAGTCTTGAGTTCGTGGCTTACCGTTGAAAGGAATTCATCTTTCATCCTGTTCATCTGGGCCAGTTCCCCCGCGGTCTTGGAAAGATTGTCATAAAGAGTGACCATTTCCATAATGATGGCCAGTTCGTCCGCGATGATAGTCAGGAACTCAAGCTGGTCCTGGGTGAAGAAATCCCGGTGGCGCGAGCCCACGCGCAATACTCCTACGACCCGGCCGTGAAGCGAAATCGGCACCAGCATCATGGAACGAATATTCCAAAGCTTGGCGTACTGGGCCTGAACCTCGGGATCGTTCTGCGCGTCCGGAGTTATAAAAGGCTTGCGGCTGAGGAAGGTCCGCACTGAGGCGGAGGTAACATTACCTACGGGAACACTGTACTGCATGCGCTCAGAGTCAGTTACGCCGAAGGACCCTGGGCTGATAACAAGCTCGTTTCTGGATTCGTCAAAAAGCATGCAAGCCACTACGTCGGCATCCACCATTTTAGCCACAACATTAAGAATGGCGGTAGTCCCGACCTTAACGTCCTTTTCCTCGCCGGTAACCTTGGTTACGACCTCGTAAAGCGCATGGCGCTCCTTGGCTCGCTGAATCAGACGGGAGCCGGCCATATCCAGTTCCTTCACGACAGAGTTCAACTCGCTCTTGAGCTGGTCATTATCCTTCTTGCCGGAAAAAACTTTTTCAGATGTCTTATGGATCGCGTTAAGCTGGGCGGTGATAAAACGGAGATACTGTCCGGCGGAGTCAAAATGCCCGGTGCCGGAGTCGCCGAAGACCATTATGCGCCTGGCCCGGCCTCCGGTCTGCATGAACGGGACGGCCAGGGCTGCCTTGATGCCGAAAACACGGAATAATTCCGCCGCGCCGGGGTCGGTTTCCCCTGAAACGGAGTCAAGTACTACAGCCTCTTCGTCCGCCGCGCACCGGTCAAAGACCTCCCATTTATACCCGGTCATGAGTTTAGGTTCGGTCTTTATATTTTTCAGGTAATTGACGAGCTTCCACTGGTCTTGCGCGGCTTCAAACACAAGCATGGAACTGTCCGGAAAAACTTTGTGGATCTTTATGAGGTAATAGCTGGTAATATCCCCGTAATTCTCCTCAGATTCCGGGATATATATGTGATCCAGGACTTCCTTGGAAAAGGCCGTAAAGCGATTAAAGGCTTTTTCAAGCCCGCGCGAGCGGCCCTCAAGCGGCAGCACATACTGGAATTTAATGTACCAGTAAACCGCGAATGAGCCTGCGGCTGCGAGTATAAGAGAAAAAATAAATTCATTCATTAAATCGTGTCCTAAAGCAAAACAATAACGGCCCGACGGCCGCTTATAAAAGATCCATGAGGGTTTTGGTGTATGCGGCCGGAGATTTTATCCGGCCGTGCTGTATCCAGGCGCCTTTTAACATAAAACTTTCAAGGATTTTTATTGTGATATGCCGGAACTCAGCCTCCTGCGCGCCCAGAGCGGAAGTCGGCTGGGGGCCCAGGATAATGACACCGTTAACCTTGTGCTCGCTGGCTAAGTTGCCTATTTTAAAAGGGGTTCCGTAGAGTTCATCCGGACTGTATTCTTCCATAAAAACCTGCTGCCACTCCACTCTTAATCCCAGCTCCGCGGAGCGTTCATGAGTCCTATAAAGAGCGTACTGAGCCTCCCGCTTCATTCCCTTGGGATAGACTATCCCCCATTTGAACCAGGAATTATCGGAGAGGGGTTTCCAGCCGGAGGCCTTGTCACATTCAGCGTCCGTAAGAGTGGCGCCGATTTCCATTTCGCTTAACCCCAGCAGGATATCCAGGAGCTTAGCGTGCGAAGCCGGCTCTGTGTTAATAATAAATTTTTCAAGCTTCTTCATTCCCTCCAGCGCCCGGATAGCTTCTCCGAACGGTGTGCCCTTGTCGACGAAAATATTGCCTATATCCGTATCCGAAAGCTTTATATCCATGCCCTGCAGCAGCTGAGCCAATATAACTTTGTAGGTCTGGGGGTCCGGAGACTTCAGGTCCACCATCCAGCCCTGCGTGAACTGGAAGCCGACGGCTTCTTCCAACCCCCCCAGCGACTTCGGAGGGAACACTGAGGTAACCAGAATCTGCTTATTCTTGGTCATAAACTCATTGAGCCATTTGGAGATATATTTTCTATTGACATCGGTCAACATCAGGAGATGAATGTCGTCTATAATGAGAACCTTAACGTTCGACATGATTTCATCCAGCTTTCCAATGGTGCCATCTTTGACGGCGATGTCCACGCTCTTCGACAGCTTAATGCCGTTCGTGACGAAGATTTTGTCCTGGCCTATAGAAGAGGACAGGCCGTAGGATATGGCATGCACAAAATGGGTCTTGCCTGTGCCCGGCACTCCGAAGATCAGAAGCGGATTGTATATCATGCCGGGGTTTTCCACCACAGCCATAGCTGCCGCGTGGGCAAAACGGTTATGTGAACCTGAGATTAGCGTCTTAAAACTGCATGTAGGCACGAGGGGCAGCTCCACCGACCATCTAGTTTTCCCATGTGAAGAAACCGCGGGCTTAGGAGTTTCCTGCGGCTGTATGGCCGCTTTAGGTTTTTCCTCCGGTTTTTCTATCTCAGCTTTTATCCTGGAACTGGCGGCCGGAACGAACGGCAGCCCGCGGCCGGTAACAAAGGACGGCGGGGCGGCTTCAGGCTCTTTTGCCCGGGGAGCCGGGCCCGGTTGCGGGGCGATTTCTGCCGCCGGGCTCTCCGGCGCGGAAACTTTAGCCGCAGGCGTGATCGGCTCGTCAAAATCGGTTTTTATCTTCGGGCGCGGCGGCTCGAAGGGCTCGGGATTGGCGGCCGCCGCTTTGGCTGGTTCCATGGGCGGCGTGGTATCAGAAGGGGCGCTAAGCTCTGACGCAAGCTCTTTTATCTTTCCGACAGTATCCGGTTTTAGTTTGGAAAGGTAGATGACAAAGTCAAAATCGCCGGAAGTTTTTTCCGGCCGGGAACAGATGGCGCCAAGCTTTTTGACCACAAGAAAAACATCCCTCATATCCCCTTTTATGAGAAGCTTGTGCCTGGCCGAATTCTTTTCGCCGGGAGCGGGCGCGATATCCCATTTTTTTATCATAAAAATCTATCTCAGGATGAACTCCGTCACAAGGTCCAGCGCGGCGGAATGGGTGAAAGCCGCCCGCGGAAAGTGCTTGAAGAACACTCCTCCGGCGGTAAAAACATTCTCCATTTCGTAAATATTTTCCTGCGGTATATTGCCCATGCAGATCAACCCGGCGGCGCCTGCGTCCGCGACCTTCTGCATATAAACATTGCCGCTGACCCCCGGAGCGCATACCATAACAAAACCCCGTTTAATAAACATCGGTTTTGAAGTAGACTTAAGGCAGATGGAGTCCAACTCCTTCAGCATTTCGGCGCAGAAACCGGCGTCCTCCTGGGCGTAGATGAAAGCGATAGTGCGCACGCGTTCCGCAGGTATGCCGTCCGGAACGGGCCGCTCAGCCAGGGGCCCAAGATCGACGTCTCCACCCGAAGTCACTCCGGAATCAGCGGCGGCTTTGTAAATAACCGTCTTCGCCTCTTCCGGCATGGCGGCGGCCGGGGGAAAAACCATTGTTTTATCGTTGTCTCCCGGCGCCGCGGCTGGCGTAGGGGAATTAAAAACCGGGTTCCGCTCTATCACTAAGCCCGGTTCAGTAGGCGCAGGGGCGTTTGCTTTAAGTGTAAATTGGTTCGGAGAAGACCGCTCTAACCGCGGCTCTGCTCCGGCGGCTCCGGCTTCGGGGACCGCAGGTTCCTGTTTTACAGGTTCAGTCTGTACTGGCAGAATTATCTCCTCGGCATCGGCCGGTTTGGAGGGCTCATCGTTCCCAAGGTTTTCCATTTTGATATTCATTGTTTCCCCTTTTTCATCCGCGCTCACAACGCGCGGCGCGATTACGATATTTCCCAGATCCGGACCCGGGGCGGGCTGAGTCTCCGCCTCAGGCACGGCCAGGGCTGATTCTATCCGCTCAAGGACAGGCTCCGGCTGAATTAAAACATCGTCCGCCGGTGCCGCCGCAGACACCGGTTCAGCCTGTTTCTCAGATCCCCCGGCTGAACCGACGCCGTCAAGATTAACGTTCCCGTCATTCTTAAATTCCTCATCAGCTCCCGGCTGTTCAACCGGCAGAACTTCTTTCTGCAAAAGCCCTATCAGCGTGTCTATATCCGGCACTCCGAAATCTCTGGTACGCTCAAAAACCGCGGTGGTTTTTTCGTCTTCCGCTTTTTCAGGGCCAGGTTTGAAAGAGCTTTCGACAACGGCTTCGTCGTCCTTTAGGGTCTCTAAATTAAAACATGAGACTTCAGGCTCTATCTCAGGGAACACTGGACTGGAATTAAGCCCAAGCGGCTCAGGATAGATAATTGGTTCCGGCGGCGTGGCGCGGCACTCAGTAATTTCCGGCTCAGGCTGGTCGTTCCGGGAAAACATATATTCTCCCAATGACTGCGGAACCAGTTTATTTTTTTCTTCCTCAATTACGATGCCCGGAGTCCGCCGCTCTTCCGATGTGCCGGAGTTGTAAATGATATCTCCTTCAGTCAGCGGCCGTTCCTCAATCCCGGCCGCGGTTGAGGGTTCCTGGAGCTTCCCGGAATCAGACTCGCAAGCAGAGCCCGGCGCCGGTTCGGACAGTATCTCCGGTCTTATATCAAGGTCAGCGGCCGGTTCCGGCATCTGCGGGCTAAGGAAATCAACGGGCTTCACATCTGATAATTTTATGCCCTCAAGGATGGCGGGCATCTTGTTTAAAAGACCATTCAAATCGGAAAGTATCTCGTCGATAGACTCTTTTCGTCTTTCTTCTCTTTTATCGTCCATTTTATATCTCCCGGGATTTTACCATGAATTCCCGGTTCTGGATCAGCCACGGGTCTTTGAGCCCCAAAACGCGCGACCGAGTCGGAAAAATCGGTAAAATAGCCGGCTTTTAGCAATATAAAGAACCGCCATTGATATTTATACTAATTATAGCAAGTTGTCCGCGCAAGTTTAATTAAATATTAAATTAAAAGTTAGCACAATTCGCACGGCCTACGGCTGAACTTGCTCGCCGGAGCAGGCGCCACGGGTGGCGTCGGTTATCCTAGCCTTAACAAATGAGCCTGACTTAAATTCGCCTTTAAGGCTGACATTGAGAAAATTGGATGCGAGACCGAGAGCGGAGCCGCCTTTGTTTTGAAGGACCAGGACTTTAAGCGAACGTCCGCACATGGAGGCGGCGTAAGAGGCTCGTAGCCTGGCGTCCAGCGCTCGTAGTCGTTCTGCGCGCTCCTTGACAATTTTAGGATGCAGTGGCTTTAAGGTGTAAGCGCGCGTGCCCGGACGCCTTGAGAACCTGAAGATATGGAGTCCCGCGAAACAGCACTCCTCGACAAAAGTCAGAGTCTCTGTAAATTGTTCTTCCGTCTCGGTCGGAAAGCCGGCGATGACATCGGCGAAAAGTCCTGGCTCTTTAAAGTTTTTTCTCAGGATCTCAAGTTTTTTCATGTAATCCGCGGTTGCATAAGGGCGGCCCATGGCGCCGAGAACGGCGTCCGAACCGGCCTGCAACGGGAGATGAAAATAGTCGCAGAATCGTTCTCCCCCGCCTTTTAACACCACGGCCAGCTCTTCGGAAACCTCAACCGGCTCAAGCGAAGAGAACCTGATCCTGAAATCTCCCGGAAGTTTAAAGAGTTCTACCATCAGACCAATGAGATCCAGGCCGGTCTCGGGGCATTTATACATGCCAAGGCGCGTACCGCAAATTACCATTTCCTTGAAACCGGCGGACCCGAGATTTTTAATCTCGTCTATGGCGGACGATATTTTTTTGGATTTGATATCGCTGCGCGCGGACGGCACAAGGCAGTAGGCGCACCTGAGATTGCAGCCGTCCTGAACCTTGATGAAGGCCCGGGTGCGGCCGGAGAATTTGCTGACGCTGAAAAAGTCCTCTTTAGGCGGAAGGCCGGCCATGGAGTAAGGTATTTTTTCCTTGTCTTTGTTATGAAAAATGGCAGCGCCGGGCGCGAGCTCCAGTATCTTTTGGGGGGCCAGCGTGGCCATACATCCTGTAACCACCAGCCGGGCTTTAGGATTGGCCGCGGCAGTTTTTCTGATGAAGTTTAAAGTGTCTCGGTCCGCGTATTCGGTAACGCTGCAGGAGTTGACCACGACAACGTCAGCCTCCTCGGGTCCGGAGGCTGGGTCATAGCCCAGGGATGAGAATTTTTCCGCCAGGCTCTGGGTTTCCACCTGGTTCACGCGGCACCCCACGGTCTTAAAATAAACCTTCATAAGTACATTCTACAATTTAAAGAAGGAATGCCGGGCTGATCTACTTTGGGCTAGTGAGCCGCAGGATAGCCCAGTCGGGAACATCAGGTTAATACAGTTGAATTGTGGGTGCTATACCCAAAAGCGTGAAATTCTAAATCTGGTCCCGCCATGCAAAATACACTATTTCTCCGTTTCTAAGGAACTTGTACACATGTATATTTGAACCACTGTTCACAACTACCGCGGCTTCAAATTTACAGCCATTCAGTTTATGGGAGAGAAATTTTCCGCTATAGTAGGCTATTTTTTTAGCCCCCTTCTGCTCGGCTCTGCGGTTATATACAAGGCCGACATGATCGAAGTATCCGCCGGCGCGCCCCCCCCACCCAGACCAATCCACAATGCCGGTCCAAAAAATGCGGCTGGCTCCGCTGGCCAAAGATAACAAGGACATCTTGGTTAAAGACACTGCTTGTTCAGACTCAGATTTATACACATAATCCCCGTCGACAGGGTCAGCGACCGGCGCCCCGGAGTAGTCTGACATTTCGGCGATCCAGATCGAAGTCTTGCGAAACGCCAGGGCATTGAGATTTTTTCGGATTTCACGCAGAGTATCTGCGAGGCGATAGCGCCTGCCCCCGATCAATAGCGCGTCATAAGTCCCCCTGAACTGCCGGGACCAGTGCAGATCGATTATGTCAAAACAAGTTCCTTTCGGATTGTCCTGTCTGTAAGCTTTAAGCATTGGAAGGAGCATTGTCTTACAAGAGCGCGGATTCGACATTCCAGCGAAGGCAACGAGGGCATCCGGAGCGTTCTCCTTGATTACGGAGTATGAAGCGGAAAGCAAGTCCATGTAGGCAGCCGGGGTGTCTTCCCATGACATATGGTTGTCTATTTCATTTTCTATTTGCCAACAATCGACCACAGATGAATAGCGTTTAACAGCGGCCCGCAGAAACTTTTTGTAAGCCTCCATGTGCAAAGGAGAGCGGAATTTGGGACGCTGCCGGCCAACCATACCCTGATCCCACCGATTGACGGCCAGCACGACAACGCATATTTTTACGCCCATTTGCCGGAATTCGGCGAAAAGGCGGTCCTGCTTCTCCCAGTTGTAAACACCAGGCGTGGGTTCCACCATATCCCAGACAAGTCCCGATGGTCCGGCAAGATGAACCCACGGAATTCCACTGTCCTTAAGGTGGGAAAGATTTTCGGGTAAATCGTCTTCAATGCCATGAATACCTAATGGTGAATCCTCTGCCAGGTCGCTGAGCGAGTCGGAACTGCTTACAGTATTTTCAGATTCTATCACTACGGGGCTGCTTCCGATGGAAATGGCTATCGACCCGTCTATCGCATCAATGCTCTTAGCAGGAAATATTGCCGCAAGCTCGCGGCCACTGATATCTCTTCCCGAGTCAAAAGCGGGCACGATGTTTGTAACTCTTGCCTGTTTCCAAGGAACCTTGAGCGTTATAGTAGCGCCGGACTTATTTAAACTAGCAGCCTGGATCACAGCTCCAACAAGCAGCAAGGCGCCCGACGTTAAGATAATTGATAAACAAACGATAATCCCACTCTGTCCGATAATGCCTTTAGATCTTATGTGTGATAAGAAAATGTTCATACGATTTTCCCCTGCGGTTATCAACTCATTCAAGTCGTTCCATATCCTATATAGTCGTCAAGGCAAGTTTATGACAACAGTAAGCAAAAAGGCTCATTCTGCCTTTTGATCTATCACTGCCAAAAATAAGGCGCTCAGCAAAGTCACCAGTAATTTTTAAATATCGAGAACTCTTAGAAATCTTAAATATACCTGTCGCCGTAAATTTTGCAGATTGTGAATGTTTTGCCATGTTTATCCCAACCAAAATCCCTCTTTTAATTATAACACTTTGCGATAATCAGCCCTTTGGAAAACCGTCAGGCTGCTCCCCGGCTTTAAACCAGGATTTTTTGGAGGTAAAAAACCCGCCTACTGTTTAGCTTTCAGTTTTGTATATCATTGGCTTTTCCTCAGGGCTCAGCTGTGAAACCTATCCTCTTTGTTTTCCTGGCAGGCCCGGCTATCAGGCTTTTTATGGCGTCAAAAACCACTTTAAATTGGTAATCGTATTTCTTTTCCATCTCTTCAAGCTTTTGCGCTAAATCCTTGTGCGAGGCCATCAGTGAGCGCAACCGCACAAAAGCCCGCATTATAAGGATATTCACTTCTATCGCCCGTTCACTGCTAAGAACACTTGAGAGCATCGCAACTCCCTGCTCAGTAAATGCGTGAGGCAAGTGACCACCAAAATATTTTATGTGTGGTATCACACCCTGTGACACCAGTAAGGCCGACTCCTTCTTCGTCAGCGTGATCATAAAATCCTTAGGGAATCTTTTTAAATTTCTAGCTGCTTGAGGTGGTCGGGAGAGTCTAGACTGGTATTAGGCTCTTCCTAAGGTGGATTGC
>JBAXKK010000014.1:0-40002 GCA_037137395.1 Elusimicrobiota bacterium | reverse complement strand
TATAATGAATTGTCCCGCCTCAATAGACCTTTCAACTAAATCTGGGACAAGCCCGACGCTGATGACTAAATGACTATTTACTAACAACTTGTTTTACAGTCAGCAAATGAACTTCTGAAAGAGGCCCTTGCGGGCCTGGACTAGGATGTGCGCTACGCGCAGCTTCGTCCCTGCAACGCGAGATGTAAAGTCGCTCCCGAACCTTGCAAAACCCTTCGGGTTTCGCAAGGTCCGACTGTGGAGTCCCGGAGTTTGCCAATAAAAAACCCCCTGGTGGGGGTTTTAAAATTAGCAAACTCCGGGACTAGGATTCGAACCTAGACAAAGAGATTCAGAGTCTCTCGTGCTACCGTTACACTATCCCGGAATAAATATTTTCTGCCGACTGCTTTTGCGGAATGTTCCACTATTATATATTTTAAAGCGGCGTTTTGACAAAGGAAAGGGATAAAGAAGCGGTCATACGTGGCGCAGCGGCCTTTGGATATGGCCGTTTGTTTACTTCGTGGCGGCGACCAGAGTACGGATAAGATAACCGCGCAGAGTGTTCATGTCGGCCCGGAACGCCACGCTTTTCAGGTACAGGGGATAAATGGTATCAGCCAGCTTTTTACCGGCCTCTATATCCGTGGGGTGGTGCACGCCGCCGATGACGCGGTATAATGCCACTTCGTCGGCGCGTGTCATGAATTCCGACCGGTGTTCCGGAACCAGGTCGGAGAGGATCAACGCGTATATTCTGGAAATAGTGGCGTGTCCGCTTGGATAGGCCAGGCCGCCTATTCTGCCCAGGCAGGGTTCCAGGCTGCTGTCGCGATTAAACGGGCGCGGCCGCTTGAATCTGTCTTTGACGATCCATGCTATGCTGTCGGTTTCAGCTTTTACGCGTTTGAGCGCCGCGGCGGCCGCGGCCGGCAACGGCTCGGGAAAAGGGCTTATGTTATCGAATAATATGGAATAATCGGCGTGAGCTTCGGCGTTCGCTCTGGCGCATTGCGCGTCAGTTCTCTTTTCCTGCCATTCGCGCAGCGTCGCCAGATCCGCCATATCCTCAGCGGAACCGGCGACCGGGGGCGGGGTGAGTTCAAGTAATTGCTGCTGTTGGCCGGTGAGATAATAATTTGAGCGCTTTATTTCCCATTTTTCAGCGGAGTACGAGGTCTGAACGCATAAGGTCCCGGCCAATGCCAATGCAAGGAGATATCTTTTTTTCCACATAGGGCAGTTTCGGATGAAAGTTATAGTCTGGATATCGGGGCACCAGGGATCGAACCTGGAATTCATGCTCCCAAAGCACGCGTGAGAACCATTTCACTATGCCCCGTCTGCCGCACCCCTTACTTTGATGGCAAGAGGTTTTTCTACTTAGATGATATTCTACTAAAATAGGACGCTCGGCTGCCGATATATTAAATGGCCGGTTATTTCACTATGCTGTCGATCCAGTCCGTTCCACCGGGTTCACCTTGGAATAAACACCGTACATTTGAGGTTTGGCGCAGCCTTCGCCCCAGCTAATTATAACCCTAAATAAACCTGATACCTGTGGACTATTTATACTAAAATAGTTCCGTGAGCGCCACTGAAAATGAATTTGAGCTTTTACAGCTTTTCTCGGACGGAGATGAAAGCGCCTTTGCCGCCGTAGTGGCGCGCTGGGAAAAACCGCTGATCAATTTTGTATACCGTATAATACCGGAAAGGACCGAAGCGGAGGATATTGCCCAGGAAGTTTTTTTGAAAGTGGCGGGCGCCGCAGCCGGTCTGCGGGAGCGGGCTAAATTTTCCACTTACCTTTACCGTATAGCCTACAATCTCTGCGTGGACCGCATAAGGCGCAGGAAGGTCAGGGCGGGGGGCGCCGCGTTCGTGAGCCTTGACGAGGCCTCGGAGAACGACGCCGGCGACACACTGAGCCGGCAGGTTGCTGACCCGTCGGACCTTTCTGCCGATCTTCTGCGCGAGCGTCTGGAAACCAAACGTTCGGTTGAGGCGGCGCTCGCGGAACTGCCGGAAAACCAGCGTGCCGCAATTATCCTCAAAGTGTACGAAAACCGTTCCTATCACGAAATAGCGGGGATACTGGATGTCTCCGTGCCTTCGGTCGAGTCCCTTCTGTTCAGGGCCCGCCAAAATCTGAAGAACCGTTTTGATCCCCATAGTTAGCTACCCTCTCCGGTCAATTATCCCATTCCCGGTCATTGTACTTTGACTATGGGCCTGCCCATTCAGGACATTCACACCGCAAGTTTTTGGATGGATCCGCGTTTAAATGATCAGAGGCTGTTTTATGACCGACGATCGATGTAAAATATCAGCGAAACTTTCCGCCTACATGGACGGAGAATTGGAATATCAGGACCTGGCCGTGGTAAAAGAACACTTAGCCGCCTGCACCTTCTGCGCCGGCGAACTGAAAAACCTGGCCGCGATAGATGCCGGGATAAGGCAGCTTCCCGCCGTTGAGCCTTCGCCGTTTTTTGCCGCAAGAGTGGCGGCTTCCGCCCGCACGGTGGATCGTTACGGGGTCGCTTTACGCCGCTTCCTGCGCGTGCCGGTGCCCGCTATGGCCGTGATGGTGTCTTTCATACTGTTAAATCTTTTCACTTTTGCTTTCAATATCAATGCAATGGAGAATGGCATGCGCCGCGAGCTGGCGCGCAAAATAGTGGCGCAGTTCGCGGAGCCCGCCAGTATCATAAATCCGGTGGCGCTGGCCCGGCTCTGTGGCGAATGCGACAAATATATGTGCCTGTGTATGCATGAAGCGGGCAAGAAAAGCATCTGCCCCTGCAAAAACTGCCAGATGGAAAAAATGCAAAAGCGGGACGGAGCCGGGGACGATATGAATATGAAAAATATGGGGGAAAAAAGCAATGTCCACTAAACTCGCCGGCGCGGCCCTCGCACTCGCCGTCCTTTCTTTCGTGCACTTGTTCGGCGTGGAAAAGGCCGCCTTGGCCGTGATCCTTGGCGTTATGGCGCTTAAAGACCCCGCCATTACCGCGCGCGGGCAAAAATTGGCCAAAGCCGCGATAGTCGCCGCCCTGGCCTACCTGGCAGTGGTGACCGGCGTTTTTCTGTACCATATGCCCATGCTTAATGACCTGGCTTCCAAACTGGCTAAATAAAAGTATTGCAAACGCAAAGTATAAAGCGGTAAACGCGGGAAAACTTATGAAGACAGGTACGATAGTTATGTTGATATCAGGGATATGTGCCGCGGCCGGAGCGCAGGACGGATCCTCCAAGCCGGATGGCTTACTGCCGCAGGTACAAGCATCATCCACATCCATGGCCGTTGCCGCCACTACACTTAGCCTGGCACAGGTTATTGCTGAGGTTCGTGAGAAGAACCCTGAACTTAAGGCTGCCAAAGCCGTCTCCGCCGTATATAAGGCCCGGATAAAGCAGGCGTATATCCTTAAGGACCCGGTTATCGAATTTGAGCGGATGTATACGCCTTCCGGCAAAAATTTTTTTAATGATGCGGGCGAAAGGAATATCGCGATCAGTCAGGAAATAGATAACCCGTATAAACTCCTGCTGCGCAAGAATATTGCCAAAGACGAACATGTTTTTTATTCGGCTCTTTACGAGGCTAAAGAGAGGGAACTGACCGCCAAAGCAAAGTCTCTTTTCTATGAGTATTACATGGCTTCCAAGGCAGAGCAGATCTATAATGAAACCGTTGATATCCTGCGCGGGTTCTCAAAGATAGCAGAGACCAAATATTCGGTCGGAAGCGCTTCGCAAAGCGACGCGATAAAAGCCCATGTTGAACTTTCCCGAACGCTTAACATGCTGGTAACGGTCACACAGGAAAAAGAAACCGCTAAAGCCATGTTGAACGCGTTAATGGACCGGGACACGCTGTCCGTTTTGCCGGAGCCGCAGGAATTGGAGCCGTCTCACCCCGGTGATGATTACGGGAAATTGAAAGCCGGGGCTCTTATTTCCAATCCCGGTCTGAAAGCCTATTCCCTTAAAGTCAGTCAGGCCGAACGCAGACTTACGCTTTCAAAAGCGGAGTATCTGCCGGACTTTATGCTGCTTTACAGGAAAAGGAAGATGCCCGGCCAGGAGATCTCAAACACTTACGATGTTGCCCTTGGCCTGACAGTGCCGCTCTGGTTTTCCAAACAGAAAGCGATGGTGAAAGAAGCCGGTGTGGAAAAGGAAATGGCGCAGGCCGAATATAAGGCCGCGCAAAACGAGCTGGCGTCATCTTTAAGGGAAGCGGATATAAAAGCGCGCAGCAGCTTGCGGCTGGTGGAGCTTTACCGTGGCAGCGTTATACCTCAGGCTGAGGAAGCGTTGAAAATAGCGCAGAGCGGCTATCAGGCCGAGAAAGCTGATTTCATGGATCTGCTGGACGCGCAGCGGACGCTGCTGGATCTCAGAATGGATTATTACCGCTATGTCGTGGACTACCAGACTTGGCTTGCCAGGGTTGAGCAGCTGACCGGGGTGGAGCGAAGCGGCACAATGCCTGCGCAGGTACAGTAACAGGGGCCCCGGCAGACGGCCGATTCAGTTAAAACAGGAAATGAAATGAAAACTAAAAAAATTGTTTTGATAAGTCTGGGCATCCTGCTTCTGGCGGCTGTCCCCATAAGTATAAGGCATTATCGCGGGCACGGCAGGTCAGAAGTCGGCCAGCATAAAGGCATGTATCATTGCCCGATGCATCCCACCTATGTGTCGGATAAACCGGGCGAATGCCCGATCTGCGGGATGAACCTGGTCAAAACCGAAGAGAGCCCCTCTCCGGCCGCTCAGCCGGGCGAAAAGAAAATAAAATTCTACCGCAGCCCCATGGATGCGTCGGTAACGTCCAAAACTCCCATGAAAGACGAAATGGGGATGGATTATGTGCCGGTATACGAACTTGAGGGCGGGGCTAAAGAAGTGGACGGCAGAGCTCCTATCAGGATGGACGAGGCTAAAAGACAACTCATCGGCGTTAAGACCGTCCGGGCGGCCTATAGAACGCTGACCCATACTATCTTGAGTTCCGGCAAGGTCGCGTATGATGCGAACCTCTACCAATCCATCTCAGAATATAAGGAAGCCCTTGTGGCCAGGGATAAAGTTAAGGACAGCGCATGGCCGGAGGTGCGTGAAAGAGCTGAAGCCCTTATCCGGGCGTCGGAGCTGCGCCTGAGGCAGTCTGGGTTTTCAGATGAGCAGATAGGCGAGTTAAGCCGGAATGGCGAGACACACCTCAACCTGCTTCTGCCCGGCGCTAAGGCCTGGCTTTATGCGCAGATATACGAGTATGAGATAAGTCTTATAAAGCCGGGGCAGGAAATAGAGGCGACGACGCCCGCTTACCCCGGCAAGGTATTTCGCGGCGTTATAAAGGCTGTGGACTCTATCCTTTCCGCCGAAACGCGCACGTTGCGGGTCAGGGCGGAGGTGGATAACACCGACAATATGCTGAAGCCCGAGATGTACGCCGAGATAAAGATAAAAGTGACGATCGGCTCACGCTTGGCTGTTCCCTCTGATGCCGTGGTCAGTACAGGATCACGCAAACTGGTTTTTGTGGATAAAAATGGCGACGTGATAGAACCGCGGGCGGTTAAAACCGGTTTTGAAGGGGATGATTACATCGAAATCTTATCCGGCATAAAAGCTGGCGACCTCGTTGTGACTTCCGCCAATTTCCTTATAGACTCGGAAGCCAGGCTCAAGGCGTCGGTAACGGAATAATGCCATGATAAAAAAGATCATCGCTTTTTCCGCCCACAACAGGGCATTGATTATTATTTTCGCCATGGCGGCCATGGTCGGCGCTTACTATTGCGTAAAGAACATCTCGCTGGACGCCATCCCCGACCTTTCCGACACGCAGGTTATAATTTATTCCCGATGGGACCGCTCTCCGGACATCATGGAGGATCAGGTCACATACCCGATCATTACTTCGCTGCTGGGCGTCCCGAAAGTAAAGACCATACGCGGGTTCTCCGACTTCGGCTTTTCATATGTCTATGTAATCTTTCAGGACGGCACGGATATCTATTGGGCCAGGGCGCGCGTGCTTGAATATCTGAACAAGATACAGGGCCGGCTGCCGGAAGGTGTCAAAACGGAAATAGGTCCCGACGCCACCAGTGTCGGCTGGGTATACCAATACGCCCTAGTGGATAAAAGCGGCAGGCACGATCTTTCCGAATTACGTTCCTTTCAGGATTGGAATCTTAAATTCCATTTGCAGTCGGTGCCGGGCGTGGCTGAAGTAGCGTCCATCGGCGGATTTCAGAAGCAGTATCAGGTAAACCTGAATCCAAACGCCATGGCTGCCTACAATATACCGCTGGAAAAGGTACTGAACGCGGTCAAGGGCGGCAATAGCGATGTGGGCGGCCGGTTGATAGAGTTTTCGGGCGCGGAATACATGATACGCGGCAAGGGTTATGCGCGCTCGGTGGCGGATATCGAAAACATAGTTGTGGCTCGCGACTTAAACGGCACACCGGTGCTTATCAAGAGCATCGCCAAAGTGGAGGTCGGGCCGGAGATAAGGCGTGGTATATCGGACCTCGACGGTGAGGGGGACGCGGTAGGCGGCATAGTTATAATCCGCCATAAAGAAAACGCTCTGGATGTCATACAAAGAGTAAAGGAAAAAATAGAGCAGGTAAAACCCTCCTTTCCCGAAGGCGTGGAACTGGTTACTACCTATGACCGGTCGGATCTGATACACAAGGCCATAGCGACCCTTAAACGCCAGCTGACCGAGGAAATGATCATCGTCAGTCTTGTGATCCTTCTTTTCCTCTGGCACGTGCCCTCGGCGATAATTCCTATAGTGACCATCCCGGTTTCAGTATTCCTGGCATTTATCCCCATGTTCTTTATGGGCATTTCTTCCAACATAATGTCCCTGTCCGGCATCGCCATATCCATAGGTGTTTTGGTGGACGGGGCGATAGTGGAAGTGGAAAACGCCTATAAAAAGCTGGAGCTATGGCAAAGCGGGGGGCGTAAAGGGGATTTCCACGCGGTACGCCTGGAAGCCCTGCAGGAAGTGGGCCCATCCGTATTCTTCTCGCTTCTGGTCATAGCCGTGGCTTTTCTGCCCATCTTCACGTTGGTGGACCAGGAAGGCTGGTTATTCAAGCCTCTGGCCTATACCAAGAATCTTTCCATGTTCATGGCGGCCATATTGGCCGTGACCCTGGACCCGGCGCTGCGCATGATGTTCGCCCGCATGGAACCATTCAACATCAAACCGCGCTGGTTCGGAAAAGTAGTGAACACCGCGACGGTCGGCACCTATTACCCTGAAGAAAAACACCCTATAAGCAAAAGGTTGTTCGCGATCTACGAACCGGTCTGCAAATTTGTGTTGGACCATCCGGTGAAGACCATTAGTTTCGCGGTCCTGCTTATCCTTTTAACCATCCCGGTCTACCTGAAGCTGGGCTCGGAATTTATGCCGCCCCTGAACGAAGGGACTATTTTATACATGCCTACCACTCTGCCGGGACTTTCGGTTACCGAAGCGCAGAAGCTGCTGCAGCTCCAGGACCGTATACTTAAAAGCATCCCCGAAGTGGAACGGGTGTTCGGTAAGGCCGGGCGCGCGGAAACCTCCACTGACCCGGCACCTTTCTCCATGATGGAAACCACGGTCGTACTGAAACCTCACGAGGATTGGCGCGCCAAACCCCGCTGGTATTCTTCCTGGGCGCCGGATTTCCTGCGTAAAATACTCAGCCATATCTGGTATGACAAGTTGACGTGGGACGATCTTATTACCGATATCGACTCAAAGATGAGGTTTCCCGGAGTTTCCAACGCCTGGACTATGCCGATAAAGGCCAGGATAGACATGCTTTCCACCGGCATACGTACACCGGTAGGGATAAAGATCTACGGCGCAGATCTTGCGCAGATCCAGAAAATAGGAGTGGAAGTTGAACAACTTGTATCCCATGTCAAAGGCACCAGAAGCGCGTTCGCGGAACGCACCGCGGGCGGCTATTTCCTGGACTTTACGCTTAAGCGGGACCAGTTGGCCCGATATGGTCTCTCGGTGCGGGAAGCCCAGATGTCGGTGATGTCCGCCATAGGCGGCGATCCGGTTTCCACAACCGTGGAAGGCAGGGAAAGATATTCTATAAACGTACGCTACGCCCGTGAGTTCCGCGACGACCTGAGCAAGCTCGGCAGGGTCCTTGTTACCACCGAGGGTGGTATAAACGTGCCGCTGGCGCAGATAGCCGAGATCGAGATGCGGCAGGGTCCTGCCATGATCCGCGATGAGAATGGTCTGTTGTCAGGCTACGTTTACGTGGATATAGAGGGAATAGACGTAGGCACGTATGTTAAGAATGCTAAGGAGCATGTACTGTCCAATCTTAAACTCCCGGCCGGCTATTCGCTCGAATGGAGCGGCCAGTATGAGAACATGATCCGCGTAAGGGAAAGGCTCAAGATAGTGCTGCCGCTTACGCTGTTTATAATCTTCATACTTCTCTACATGAACACCAAATCCGCGACAAAGACTTTTATAGTCCTGATGGCCGTGCCGTTCTCGTTGATCGGGGCGATATGGCTCTTATACTTCCTCGGTTACAATGTCTCTATCGCTGTATGGGTGGGCATGATAGCCTTGATGGGCCTGGATGCCGAGACCGGTGTGTTCATGCTGCTGTTCCTGGATCTTTCATATGACGACATGAAAAAGAGGGGGCGCATGAACAATCCCGACGACCTTAAAGAAGCTATTATTTACGGCGCGGTAAAGCGGGTGCGCCCGAAGATGATGACGGTGGCGGCGGCTTTCATGGGCCTTATTCCAATAATGTGGTCGCTTGGCACAGGTTCCGACCTGATGAAGCGCATAGCCGCGCCCATGATAGGCGGCCTCGCCTCCAGCTTCGCGCTGGAACTGCTGGTCTATCCGGCCGTGTACTACCTGTGGAAAATGAAAAGGAATAACTTCCGTTTAACACCGGAGGACAGATCATGAAAGTCTTAAATTCCATTCTTGGCGCCGTAGGCGGAACCCCGCTCGTAAAACTCAATAAGATCACTGCCGGGCTTTAGGGCATAAAATAGCAAAGAGGATACAATGAACATGAAATTAAAACTGTTGTGCGCGTTCGCGCTGGTATTCGCCTGCTCTCCGGCTTTTGCTGAAGAATGCGGCAATAAGGGGGATGATTGCCGGCAGATGAAGATGGGGAAAATGGACAGCACCCATACGATGCAGAAATCGGTGGTGGAAGCCGGTGGTAAGGAGAAGCTCGTCAAGGCGACCATGCGCAAGGTAACTAAAGAGGAAGTGGGGACGGAAGCGGTTTGCCCCGTGATGGGGAACATCTTTAAAGTAACCGCCAAAACCCTCTCGGCCTCCTATAAGGGCAAGGTCTATTACTTCTGCTGCCCCGGCTGTAAGAAGCCTTTCCTGGAAAATCCTGAAAAGTTTTTGCAAAAGAAACAGGAAACCCAGGCTAAAGTATATGTCTGCCCCATGGGCGACTATCAGGGCGACAAACCAGGCAAATGCCCCAAGTGCGGTATGGATCTGGTTGAAAAGAAGTAGCCCCAAAATTTCCGGGCCGGA
This sequence comes from Elusimicrobiota bacterium, assembly GCA_037137395.1. Taxonomy (GTDB): domain Bacteria; phylum Elusimicrobiota; class Elusimicrobia; order Elusimicrobiales; family UBA9959; genus YA12-FULL-51-18. The sequence goes on along the minus strand of JBAXKK010000014.1, from coordinate 30,416 downwards.
TCATTAGGCCCGGGAGAAGTGATAGTAATGGAGGTAGAAAATGCTGTTCGAAGAACACAATGAAGTAGCGGTTGCAGTAGTGAGCGTACAGCACTGCATCGGTGACGGCGGGGACTGCTCCCACCAGCCCGACTAAGTGAAGCGGAAGTAAAAAGAGGAGCAGCCTCTGCATTTGTCGGCGCTAATACACGGACGTGCAGGGGCTGCCCTCCCATATATTAAATCTTATTCATCATGTTAATCAAGAATTGCGTAATAAAACATTTACAAAACGACATCTGGCTCCATCATACGGCCAGCGGCTATAAGGTCAGGTTGAACGCCGAGGCTGTGACGGTTCTCGAGAGTATGGCCAAGCGCTGTTCGCCGGCCGAAATGACGGAAAAAGAGAAATTCATCTACGACAAGCTGGCAGCAAAAGGCATAGCCGGCGAAGACAGCGGCCGGGAAGAGGACCGCCGCATCGTGATCAGGGATAAGAGCCTGCTCTCCTCGGTGGACTTGGAGTTCTCAGGCCGCTGCAACCTGCGCTGCGCCCACTGCTTCGCCGCGCTCTCCCAAAAGGACATGAGCCGGGAAATTCTCGAAAAGGTATTCGCCGGGATCGACGCCCTGGAGCCTACGACCCTGACGATCAACGGTGGGGAGCCGCTGCTGAATCCGTTGTTGCCCGAGGCGCTCAGCCAGGCGCGGGTGAGACAAATGCGTGTCAACCTGATGACCAACGCCACCCTTGTCACGGAAGAGACTGCCGCCATGCTGAAAGAGTCCGGGGTGGCCGTTGTCGCGGTTAGTCTGGATTTCTTCGAGGGAATTCATGACGCTATCCGCGGGCGCGGAGCCTTCATAAGAGCGGTGAACGGGATAAAACTCCTCGTTTCCCGCAAAGTCCCGGTCTCCATAACGGCCATGGTTCAGGAAAGCACCGCAGGGCGAGTCGAAGAATTTAAGGATTTCTGTCTCGGCGAACTCGGAGCCTCCGGAATAAGATTCTCTTCCGTCTCTCCGATAGGCAAAGCCAAGTATTCTACGGAACTGGCGCTGTCGCCGGCCAGGACCAGGGACCTCTTCAGCAGGGGCCTCATACCCGCCCCAGGCGAAAACGTAGACGTTCTCTCTAAGCTCGCCGGCATCGGCAATTTCAGCTGCAAGGCCGGACTAGGGCAGTGCTTCATAGCGGCGGACGGTCGGATCTACGCTTGCCATTATTTTCAGAACCTCGGCGAGAGTATGGGGAACTTGGCCGACAAACCGCTGGAGACAATATATCGGGAATACCAGGAAGGCGGCGCAATCCCGGTCGCACTTGATTGGCGCAAGCTGGCGAAGTGCGCGGCCTGCGTACACTTCAGCAAATGCATGGGCGGCTGCCGGGCCAGAGCAAAGATACTATCCGGCGGCTGGTACGATCCCGATGTTTTTTCCTGCGCGATGTATGGGGTTGTATAGTATTAATAAGGTTCTGAAGCTGGAAGTTTATACGGCACACTTCAATCCGGCTGGGGCGTAAACCACTTAGCGGCTTCCTGTTTCATGTCGGGGGGGAGGAAAGAGGCTTTGAGGGCGCATTTGTTCGCGTAGGCAAGGTCGGCCATCGATAGGCCTATCTTGTCAACGGCCAGGCGGTATTCCTTGTTAAGGTCCGTGTCCAGTATCTCCGGGTCGTCCGCGCCTATAGAGACGCTTAGGCCCGCGTCTATGAATTTCTTGAGCGGGTGGTTTTCCAGCCTTTCCACGGCGCGGGTGAGATAATTGCTGTAAGGGTTTGACTCTATGGTGATGCCTTTCTCTTTTATCAATTCAAGGGTTTTGCCCGAGAGGTCCTCTATGGCTTTAACTCCGTGGCCTATGCGCCGCGGGCTAAGAAAATTTATGACGTCAAGGACCTGGCTGAATTTGCCGTCCTCGCCCGAATGCACGGTGAGCGGGATCCCGGCTTCGTGGAGTTTTTTAACCGCGTCGGCGTAAAGGGAGGCGGGATAGTTTATTTCGTCGTCGGCGAAATCGAAGCCGGCGATAATGCTTTTGTTCTGCACCGCGAAATCTATCGTTTTAAGCACCGAATCCATGCCGTAAGATCTGGACGCTATGATTATCACTCCGGTGAAAATGGGATATTTCTTCTGAAAAGACCTGGCTGTGGCAAGTATGACCTCCAAGGTCTTCTGCCAATCCAGATCTTTGCCTTTCAGCATAAAATCGGGGCTGTATCTGAGCTCTAAAAGCCGGATGTTCTCTTTTTTATGCGCGTCCTCCAGCGCCTGGCGCGTTATTTCCTCCACCGCTCCGTAAGAGACAAAAACAGATTGCGCTATTTCAAACATTCCCAAAACTTCCGCCAGAGAACCCATCGGGCCGCTGAGCTTGGCTATTTTAGACAATTCATGCTCATTAAAAGTAGGGAGCTTAATCTTATGCCTTAGAGCGGTCCTGATTATGGTGGGGATGCGCACGCAGCCTTCAAGATGCCGGTGCAATTCCACCTTTGGCATAGATTTAATAGCGATATCCTGCTCTATCATTTGTTCAACACTCCTGAATCGATCAGATAAAAAATGGCAAGGCCTATAATTGTCAGCCAGATAATCCAGGCGGAAGAAGATGGATGTATCGCTCCGGATTCCGGGAGGTCGGGGCCGGTTTCAGGTTCGTTTTCGGGTTCCGAGGAGGGGGTGTCCGCGTCCACCGGTATTACCGCGCGTGGTTTAGGCGGCGGGGAGACTTTGACCAGGAATTTTAACAGCGCGACCAAGCCTGGCGAGGCCTGGAATTGAAGATCTTCGCGTTCGACTGTTGGCGAGGATTCGGGGACTTCATTACCGATTTCAGAGCCGGTAGCTTTTTTCTTTAGCTCGTCGCGAAAATTTTCCAGCGCATCTTCAACGATATGATCTTGTTTGCCGGTTGTAACTGGTTTTTCTCTTTCTTTGTGTTTCATAATTGAGTTTCACATATAGTTTATCTATAAAACCCGTAACCTGTAAACCCAAATTGATAATACCGCTCTGGTGTGCTATAATTTTGTCGGTATAGAGGGCAATATTCCACATCAAGTGCCGTCGCAAATGCTTGTGCGCCAAAGAGTAAGAGCTGCAGATACAAGGTCTATGGAAAAAGAGAATAACACAACCTGTCAGATGCGAATGGTCAAGAGAAAAATTGTTTTTCTTCTGGCAGTCGGTCTGGTCTGCTGGTCTCCTGGATTTTTGAGTTCCGAAACCTTGACTATGACCACCTATTATCCCGCGCCTTACGGCGGTTACGCCAGCATTTTAACCACCGGTCTGACTTTGCTCGCCAGGGACGGCGGCAATGTCGGCATAGGTTCCACAAGCCCGCAGGCAAAGTTGGATATTCAATCTACTACCAGTGGTTTTTTGCCGCCCAGGATGAGCAAAACGCAAAGGGATGCCATGGGCTTTCCGCCCAGGGGTTCCGTAATATACGATCTTACTTACGACCAGATTGAATACTGGGATGGTAACAGCTGGATCAGTATGAATGGTTCGAAATTTGTGGGCGCGACAACAGCTGTATACGCCGGCGCCGCCGTGGGTGGTTATGCCGGTGGGGATGCCAAGTGTAAGAGCCAATACACTGGCAGTAGAATGTGTGTAGTTTCCGATTTTGTAAACGACAAGCCCACCGCTTCCGGTTGGTATTCCGCGTTTACTTTTTCAGCTTCCGCGGGCGGGGCAGGTGGGGCTATTATTCACGACTGCAGAGGCTGGACTCTCGACTCATATTATGGAATGTTCTGGGATCAAACCGGGAGTACCTACTGCTTGGGGCCATGTATGCGGCCATGCGGCACTCCTGCATCTATACTTTGCTGCAAATAAATACAAAGTCGCTTCGCAACGGCAAATTCTTCCAGAGGAGAACCTGAAATATCGCTCTTAAGTTTCCAACAGATCTGACCTGCCGCCCGCCCTTGGCCTGTGTTATCGTGGAGAATGTTTAATGCCCGATCTCAAAGGCAGTGTGCTGGTTGTTACTACCGAGAAGACTCTTCTTGACGAGATGACGCCGTCCATGTCGGGACGGGGCTTTGAGCTCTTCTGCGTGCCGTCGCTGAGTTACGCCGCCGCCCAGCTCGCCGCCGGAGATTACTCCACCCTGGTTATGGATTTCGGCCGGATCCCCGCTACCGAGCGTGAGGCCCTGCTGGCTTTGAGCAAACAATATCCCAAGGTCCGCTTCTTTACGCTGGAGACGATCACCAGCAACGCTCCGACCTCTCCCTCACCTCTGCGCCGCATAGTCTGGCCGCTGCCCGCGGGTTTCGCGGACCAGATCAGGGCCACTGACCGTCCGGTCGCCATCCTGGCCGATCAGACTTTATTTATGACCGGAGCCGTGCAGAGCGCCTTCCACGCGGCTGGAGTCCAGTCTGTGTTCCTGGAATCCACCCAGGGTTTAACCGAGTTCATCTACAAACAAAACGAGGCCCGTGTCCGCGCCGCTTCCCTGTCCAAGCAACCTAAAAGCTTATGGTCGCGGCTTGGCGTCGGTGAGGAAGCCGCGCCCGAGACTATTCTGTCCCTAAGCAAAGTGGTTGTTGCTATGTTCACCGGTACCCTTGAGGATGCCGACGCTATGGACTCCAATATCCGAGCCGCAATCCCGGAAGCCGTTTGCTACACCATATCGGGCGTGGATACGGCGCGATACGCGATTCAGGCGCTCAATGGGGGGCACATCGTGGCCCTTCCTAGAGAGCAGGCCGGGCGTATCGCGGGAATACTGATCGACAGCAGCGAAGGCGGAGCCGCCCGTTCCGGAGAGAAGGAGAAGGAACGCATTATCCTGCTGGATAATTTCAAACCTACGCTGGCCTCCCTTGGCATGGCTTTAATGGGCGCGGGTTATGATGTCACGACCTCCATGGACGGAGAGGAAGCTTTGAAGCTCTGCGAAAAGGGGGCGTTCCATCTCGCGGTCATCGGCACCGCGATCACCTTCGCACAACACTCAGGGGCTGAGCTTGCCCAGAAACTGCGCGAACGGGACCCTGACCTGCGCATCATATTTATGGTGGACCGCTATCCCCTTCAGGCCGCGCTCCAGGGGGTCAGCCAGGTCGTGGAGCTGGGGCTCGACGACGCGCTCTTGAAACCCGTTGAGGCCTCGCGCCTGGTCTTCTCGGTGGAGCGGGCGCTGGAGCGGCGCTTTCTCCTCCTGGAAAACGCGCGCCTCTTGCAGGAGGTTCAGGAGTTCAACCGGAAACTGGCACAGGTCAATGGTTTTCAGACGAAGTTTTTCGCCATGGTCGCGCATGATGTTAAGAATCCTCTGACCGCCATACTGGGCTACGCCGAGGTCTTAAGCTTCAAGCTCACAAGCCTGCCCTCCGAGCTTAAATACGCCTCCAACATCCATTCCGCCGCTAAGACATTAAATCTCCTGATCTCCGATCTGGTGGACCTGGCGGCGATAGAATCCGGCAAGCTGCGCGTAGAAATCGGGACTTTGGACCTGCTTTCCGTGGTCAGTGAAGTGCGCTCTCGCATCGAGATAGTGGCCCATCAGCGCAAGATCAATTTTGCCGTGGAACTTCCGCCGTCACTGCCTCTGCTGGCCGGTGACCATGTCCGCATCGGTCAGGTGATACAGAACCTCTGCACCAACGCCATTCAGTACACCAAGCCGGAGGGGCAGGTGACCATACGGGTGGAGTCAGCCCCGGACAGGGTTATCGTCAGCGTAATGGATACGGGCATAGGTATCTCCAAAGAGGACCTGCCCCGCATATGGGAGCGCTTCTTTCAGACCGCGGAGGCCCAAAAGATGCGTAAGGCTGGCTTCGGTCTGGGTCTTAAGATAGCGCGTGAGATCGTCCAGATGCACGGCGGCGAGATGGGTATAGAATCCCAGCTCGGAGTCGGTTCGCGGTTCTTCTTCCATATCCCGCTAAAAAAATAAATCCTATTTTGCCTGCCTTTATAAGTGTCTCGTAAATTGCTATTTTATCTTTACATAAACCATGAATAGACCATTACCTAAAGTGAAACTTGCCTACGCCCCCGCCGGGCCTAACGCTTTCAGGCGGATGATAGGCTCCGTTGAGGGCGCGTCCGCCGGCGAGATCGTCGCCGTTTATAATAAAAACGGCCAGCCCTACGGCGTGGGGCTTTATAATCCCCGTAGCCAGATCGCGCTGCGCATCTTTACCAGGGAAAACCCCGACACTTTCGACCTTACGGCTTTCATAAAAAGACAGGTGGGCCGCGCCGTGGATTTCCGGCATAAAGTTCTGAAGCTGGATAAAACCACCAACGCCTGCCGTCTTGTTCATGACTACGGCGACGGTCTGCCCGGGCTGGTCGTGGATATGTACGGCGACAATATCGTGCTGGAATTCTATTCTTTCGCCATGTACCGGCTGGCTTCTTTTCTTGAGGCCGCCTTCCGGGAGCATTTCCCAAAAGCTGTTTTTCACCACCGCGCCAGCTCTTACACTGAAACGATGGAGGGGTTTACGCTCAAGCCGCAAACCGGTCCGGGCAAGAAGGTCCGCGTTACCGAGAATGGCGTGATGTTCGAGGTGGATCTGGCCGGCGGCCATAAGACGGGCTTTTTCTGCGACCAGCGTGACAACCGGCTTTACGCGTCCTCGTTGGCGGAAGGCCGCAGCGTTCTGGACATCTGTTCCTATACGGGCGGATTCGGCATCTACGCCATGAAACTGGGCGGAGCCAAGGACGTGACCTGCGTGGAACTGGACGCCGAAGCTGTGGAACTTTCAAAGCGCAACGCGAACATAAACGGAGTCAAGATAGACGCCGTCTGCTCCGACGCTTTTCCCTACATGCGCCAGATGTTCCAGAACAGCAAAAAATATGACATGGTCATCCTGGACCCCTACAAGCTCGTGGCTTCGCGGGAAGACCGCGAATACGGAATTTTCAAATACAGAGATTTCAACCGCCTCGCGCTCTCCCTGGTGGCTGAGGGGGGGATATTCGTGACCTGCTCGTGCAGCGGTATGGTCTCGATGGACGAATTTTCCTTTATCGTGCGCGGTGCTGCCACCAACGCTGGGCGGCGCGCGCATGTCTTTAGAAAGTCCGGCGCCGGAGCCGACCATCCTGTTTCTTCCGACTATCCGGAAGGCGAATACCTTAAAGCCGTCTGGGCCCGGGTTTACTGATAATAACTTTAGCGCATAAAGCCCGGTCCCGTAAATGAGGGGCCGGGTTTTTGCTTTGCGCGGGGCGGTGGAAATGCTAAAATATGTTCGTGGCACTATAGCATCGCCGAAGCAGTCCGCCCTGCCAGCTTCCTAGCGCATGTTTCCCGGATAGTATTTATCCCCAAGGCTGTAAAAAATATGCGGGCCAAAGTATATTATCGCGGCATTATGCCGCGGAATGTTTCACTATGATAACCATCAAGAATATATATAAATCATTTTCTTCCCAATCCCTGTTCGAGGGGGCTTCTCTCCAGATAAACGAAGGCGAGCGTTTCGCGCTGGTCGGGCCCAACGGTTCCGGAAAGTCCACGCTTTTTAAGATGATGCTTCGCGAAGAAGAGGCGGACGACGGAGAAATACAGTTTAAGAAGAACGTTGTCGTAGGGTATTTGCCGCAGGAGAACGCCCCTACAACTACGCGCACGGTAGTGGATGAAACCCTGGACGGCGCGGAGGATTTTGACGGCCGCAAGGGCGCAGAAGCCAAGGCTGTTCTGATGGGTCTGGGGTTCAAAGTTTCCGATTTCGGCAGGCATGTTAATACGCTCTCCGGCGGCTGGGCTATGCGAGTGGCGATGGCCAGGCTTCTGGTAAAAAAACCGGACCTGCTGCTTCTGGACGAGCCCACAAATCATCTGGACCTTGACGCGCTATTGTGGCTGCAGGATTATCTGGCGGCTTATCAGGGCGCGGTTTTCGTCATTTCACATGACCGTTCTTTTATCAATACCGTCTGCAACGCTATTATTTCCGTTCAGGATAAAACCCTGCGCGCCTATTACGGGGATTACGAACATTTTCTCACTCAGCGCCAGTCGGAGAAAGACAAGGTCGTTTCACAATGGAAGCAGCAGCAGGACGATATCGCCCAGATGAAAGACTTCATCTTCCGCAACAGGGCGCGCGTTTCAACCGCGTCCCGCGTGCAGAGCATGATAAAGCGGCTTGACAAGCTTGAGCTGGTGCAGGTGCCGGAGGACAACAAAACGGTCAAGATACGCTTTCCGCAGCCCGGCCGGACCGGAACAAAGGTCCTGGAGCTGAAGGATATAAGCAAAATTTACAATGTTCCCGGCCACGAGCCCATACGAGTTTATGAGAATTTCAACTTTGAGCTTTACCGCGGTCAGAAAATGGCTTTTGTAGGCCATAACGGCGCCGGTAAATCCACGCTGCTGAAGATGCTCGCTGGCGTGATTGAGCCGGATTCCGGCGAGCGTATCCCCGGGCTGAACGTCAAGACCGGATATTTTTCTCAGCACCGGGAAGGCATACTCGAGCCGCGGCACACCGTTTTGCAGGAAGCCATGGATAACGACAGGATGAACCCTGAGCTTACAGTGAGGACCGTGCTTGGAACCTTCCTGTTCCCGGGAGACAATGTTTACAAGAAAACGGCCGTGCTCAGCGGCGGAGAAAAAAGCCGGCTCATGCTGGTGAAGCTGCTGCTGGATCCGCCGAACGTCATATTGATGGACGAGCCCACCACGCATCTCGATATGCCCAGCGTGGACGCGCTTATCGGAGCGCTGAAAGAATTCGAGGGCACGCTTTGCTTTATCAGCCACGATTTGTATTTCATAAACGCCCTGGCCGACTCCGTGGTGCACGTAGAAAAAGGGAAGACCACCGTCTATCCCGGCAACTACGATTACTTCCGTCACCGTCAGATGACCATGCAGGCGGAAATGGCCGCTGCCGCCCCTTCCGGAGAGGGGACCAAACCTTCAGAAGCACGCGCTGACACGGCGGCCTGGGAAGAGAAGAAGCGTCAGGAGGCGGAGGCGCGCAAGCGTTCACGCCGGGGAGATACGCTTAAAAAAGACATAGCCTATTCCCGGAAAACTATTGAGACGCTGGCCGCCAAAATGTCCTCGCCTGAAATTTATTCGGATTATCAGCAGGTTAAAGAGTTGGGCGATAAAATACACGCCCTTGAAGCCAAGGTGGCCGCGGCTCTGGAAGAGTTGAAGACGCTGGGTGAAAGTTCCCAGCAGCCATAAGCCATATGCCGTAGGCTATAAGGAAAATCCTTAAAAGCTTATGGCCTAAAGCATACGGCTTATTGCAATAACATCTATGCTGATTTTTAAGGAGAACCACTAATACATGCAACAAGATAACGCAAAGCGCAGGCAAGACCTGCGGAACATCGCCATCATCGCCCACGTCGACCACGGTAAGACTACCATGCTGGACGCAATGCTCAGGCAGACGGGCGCTTTTAAGGACAAAAGCGGCGAGGCGCGCGAGTGTATCATGGACTCCAACGATCTGGAACGCGAGCGCGGCATCACCATCCTTTCAAAAAATACCGCGGTCAAATACAAAGATACGGCTATTCATATAGTGGATACGCCCGGCCACGCCGACTTCGGCAGCGAGGTTGAGCGCGTGCTGCGCATGGTGGACGGCGTCCTGCTGCTGGTGGACGCGCTGGACGGGCCAATGCCTCAGACCCGCTTCGTGCTTAAGAAAGCTCTGGCTCTGGGCATAAGGCCCATCGTAGTTGTAAACAAGGTGGACCGGCCCAATTGCGATCCGCACGCCACGCTGGATAAGGTCTTTTCGCTTTTTATGGAGCTGGGCGCCAGCGATTACCAGTTGGATTTCCCTACCGTTTACGCCGTGGGCCGCGACGGTTGGGCCTCTAAGGACTATAAGATCAAGACAAATGACCTATCTTATCTTTTTGAGACCATCATAAAGTATGTGCCCGGCCCGCTGGACAAGGATTCCGAACCGCTGCGGATGCTGGTGACTATGCTGGATTACAGTTCCTACACCGGGCGCATAGGCATAGGACGTATTTTTCAGGGCACGATTTCCACGGGAGCTATGATATCACTTGCTTCGCCTATATCTAAACCGGTCACGCGCAAGGTGGTACAGCTCATGGGGTTCAAGGGTCTTACGCGTGTGCCTGTGCAGACGGCGCGTTCGGGAGATATCGTGGCCATGGCCGGTCTCGAGGGCATAGAAGTCGGAGACACTGTTTCAAGCGCTGCGGATCCCGGTGTCCTGCCGGGGCTTGAGATAGAACTGCCGACTCTTTCCATGGAGTTTTACGCCAACGACGGGCCTTTTTCCGGCCGGGACGGAAAATTCGTGACCATCACGCAGCTCCGCGAGAGGCTTTACCGCGAGCAGCAGATAAATGTGGGTCTTAAAGTGGAAGACATCCCCGGTCAGGCCGGTTTTAAGGTTTCAGGCCGCGGCGAACTGCATCTCTCCATACTTATCGAAACTATGCGCCGGGAAGGGTATGAACTTTGCGTTTCCAAGATGGCTGTCATCACGCATCAGGAGAACGGCGTAACCGTGGAGCCGGTGGAATACCTGATAGCGGACGCCCCCACCGAGTTCCAGGGCGTCACGATGGAGGCGCTGGGCCGCAGAGGCGCACAGATGAAAGACATGAAGGTCTGTGACGACGGACGCGTACGCTTTGAATATGTCGTTTCCTCGAGAGCGCTTATCGGCTTCAAATCCGAGTTTATGACATTGACCAAGGGTTCCGGTCTGATGCATCATAACTTCCACGGCTTTATGCCCGAGGGCGGGTTCCAACCCCCGAAGCGTAACGGCGTGTTCATCGCCAAAGAGTCGGGAAAGACCGCCGGTTACGCGCTTAACGGACTTCAGGATCATGGCATCATGTTCGTGAACCCAAACCAGGACGTCTACTCTGGCCAGGTTGTGGGCGAGCATTGCCGGTCCAACGATCTCGTGGTGAATCCCTGTAAGGAGAAGAAGCAGACTAATATGCGCTCTTCCACTTCCGATATGTCTATAACCCTTACGCCGCCGCTCAATATGAGCCTTGAGCAGGCTATAGAGTATGTGGAAGAAGATGAGTTCGTGGAAGTGACTCCTAAATCACTGCGCCTGCGCAAAAAAGTGCTGGATCATTCATTACGCAAGAGAGGCGAGAAGGAATACGTCTAAGCCTGGATCGAAACTTTTAGTGAAAGAGGAAGGGGGGATAGGCGAGCTTTTAGGCGTCGCTTATCCTCTTGTTCTTTCCACCGCCTCGCACACCGTAATGCAGTTCATCAGCCGTATTTTCCTGTCCCGATACAGCGCCGATACTCTGGCCGCCTGCGTTCCCGCCGGTATCCTGAGCTTTACCCTGATTTGTTTTTTCATGGGTACAGCCTCCTACACCAACGCTTTTGTTTCCCAGTATCACGGAAAGGGGAAGGCCGCCAGCGTCACTGTTGCCGTATGGCAGGGAGTTTGGCTGGGGCTTATCTCCGGCCTGATTCTCCTGGCGCTGACTCCGGCCGGGCTTTATCTGATAGACGCTTCCGGTCATCCCGCCTCAGTGAAACTACTGGAAAAACAGTACTTCACCATATTAAATGGCGGCGGTGTGCTGGTCGTAGTGAATACCGCCCTCGCCGCTTTTTTCACCGGACGCGGGCGCACTAAGGTAACTATGGCCGCCAATATGGCCGGCAACGCCGTTTGCGTTCTGCTATCCTGGCTGCTCATTTTTGGAAACGGCCCGGCGCCGGAACTTGGAATAAGAGGCGCGGCCTGGGCGGCGGTAATAGGCCAGGCCTGCGTTATGGCTATTTATCTGGCCATCATATTTTCCGATGAGAACCGCCGGGTTTATCGCACCACGCGGCTGGTTGGCGTGCACCGGGGTCTTTTTAAAAGGCTGATAAAATTCGGCGCGCCTAACGGTGTGGGGTTTTTTCTGGATATCGCGTCATTCGGCGTTTTCATTTTTATGGTGGGAAATATGGACAAGTATTCGCTCGCGGCTAATAATATCATAGCTTCCATCAATATGATAGCCTTCATGCCGGTTATAGGCCTTGGCTTGGCCAATCTCACGCTGGTTGGACGTTATATCGGAAAAAAGCGGCCGGATATCTCGGTAAAAGTGACCTGGAACGCCGTCAAACTGGCGGTCTTGTATGTGTTGGCCATAGGTTTTTTATTTTTCGCTTTCCCGGGTTTTTTTGTTAATATTTTCGGCAGTCCGGATTCGGCTGAATTCGCTCCTATCCTCGCTGCGAGCCGCCCGCTTATGAAAGTACTGGCTTTCTTCATTCTTTTCGACGCCATAGGCATAGTATTCGTGGATGCCCTCAGGGGGGCCGGTGACACGCGGTTCCAGATGATAACCGGAAGCGCCATGGCCTGGCTTTTATTCGTGCCCGGCATTTATTACCTGGTGAACATAACTCACTCTGGGCTCATGGCTGTCTGGATGTGGGCCCTGATCTACATGATTCTTCTGGCCGCTGTTTTCGGGCTAAGGTTCAACGCCGGACGCTGGCGATCAATAAACATACTCAAGGATTAACCTGAGCGCGTGTCATTGCACCTACGCGTCTGGCGGCATTTTTTATGTCGAAATGGCGGCCCCGGCCGGCCGCAAAAAATGCCCTTGCCGGTAATACGGAGTTCTTGTATACTATATTTAAGGTTATCCCCCATATTTGCTTAACACAATATATCGGGGGATAACCCCTTTTTCAACTGGTCTGCAGGGCATAAATTGTGACTAAATTACAGATTTTATAAAACACATTCTGGACTTTACACGCGAGGGAGAAATGCAGCACAAAATTTTGATAGTCGATGACGAAGAGAGCGTGCGGTTTGTCATTAAAGAGGCTTTTTCGCGCTCCTACCAGGTATTTACTACGGCGGAAGGTATGGACGCCCTTGAAATAATAAAACGAGAGCGCCCCGCGCTGGTTTTTCTAGATATCAAGATGCCAGGCCTGTCCGGCTTGGATGTTCTGCGGATGGTGAAGGATGCGGGCCTCAGCCCCGTTATCTGGATGCTGACCGGCGAAGAGGACCTTGATGTGGCGCTTAAGACCCTTAAGATGGGCGCGTCCGGCTATCTGACCAAACCATTTGAGATACAGAAAATTAGGGATATAGTCGTGAATGCCATAATGGGCAGCGAGCAGAAGGAACATCACGATACACGGGGAGACAGGCCGTGGAGAGTGAAGAAAAAAAGTCCTAAAAAACAGGAGTAATATCCGCGTCTGCTTTGCAAAATACCCGACCTTGACGGACGGGTATTTTTGTTCCCGATGCGGCAGGCTATTTGGACTTCCCTTTTATAAATCGGTGCGGCGGCCCTGATGCAAATTTAACTTGAACTGTGAGTCTTCCAAATATACAATAAAGTCAGTGGTCAGAACGGGGGGGGATATGCAAAAAAATCTGCGAGGCGCTAATTCCGGCAAGACTCTGCCGGTTCCGGCCGGTCTTTATGAGATGGTGTGCAATGCCAGCAAAATGGGCCTGTATATTTACAGGTTGGAAAACCGGCGCAATGCCGACGGCCTGCGGCTGATAAAAGTAAATCCGGCCGGGGAGGCCATAGTTGGCATAAAAGCAGCCGGAATGAAGGGCCGCTCCATTAATAATATTTTCCCGGACCTGGTCAAACGGGGATTGCTCAAAAAATATGTCGATGTGGCCAGGAGCGGGCGCGGTTTTAAGATAGATGAATTTTTTCACGAATCAAAAGGCCGGCCGGGGGCGTGGTATTTATGTAATGTTTTCCCGTTGCCTGACGCCTGTTTGGGAATGCTGCTGGAAGATATAACCCTTCTTAAAAAAACTCAGGACAACTTTTCAACGGTCGCGCTTAAGCTTGAGAATATCATCAATACCATCGGCTCTCCGATATTTGTCAAGGATCACAAACACCGTTGGATAATGCTAAATGACGCTTACTGCACATTCATGGGGCAGCCGCGCGCGCGACTGCTTGGGAAAAGCGATTACGACTTTTTCCCCAAAGAGCAGGCTGAGATCTTCTGGAAAAAGGACGAGCTGGTTTTTAAAGGCCGCAGGGTAAACACGAACGAGGAATTGTTTACAGATTCGGCCGGAAAAGTTCACACAATTGTGACGACTAAGCGCGTTTTCAGGGACGCGGATTCAAACGATATATTGGTAGGCGTCATTCACGATCTTACCGAGCTTGAAAAAGCCAACGCGAGTCTGAAACTTTTTCGGGCGCTTATGGAAAACTCCAACGACGCCCTTTATGTAGTCGATCCCAAGGACGGCTCTTTCCTGGATTTCAACCAGACGGCCTGCCGGCGGCTGGGGTATTCGCGTAGAGCCCTGTTGCGGATGCGGATTTTTGAAGTGCAGGTTAAAATCGCGGACAGTAAAGAGTGGGAAGCTTTTGTGAAAAAGGCGCGCGTAAAAGGTTCAATTCTTTTTACTGGCGGTCATAAGCGGCGTGACGGCTCTGTTTTTCCGGTTGAGGTCAATGTCACTTTCGTACGGGTTGGAGAGAGGGAATTCCTGCTTTCCGCGGCCAGGGATATTTCCGAACGATTGAAGCTTGAAGACGCGACGCGTGAACTGAAAACTTTACAGGGCCTGGTGCCAATATGCGCCAGATGCAAAAACATCCGCAATGACAAGGGATATCGGGAGCAGGTGGAAACTTATATAGAGAAACGGTCCGACGCCAGGTTCACGCACGGCATCTGTGAAAAATGCGCAAAGGAGTTGTACGGCAAGGAGGACTGGTTTAAATCCTCCAAAAAGAAATAACTTAGTGCCGCTATTCTCAGTGGGAAACAGGCCGGGATACTTTCCGTATCCGGCCTGTTCCATTTTCGTTAATGAATTACCTCATGGCTGTAGTTCATGAAAGCATAACTTTCTACCTTATTACTTTATATACTGATTTATATCATGCGAAGAGAATATGCAAGGCGCAGCGTTCAGGCATCGGTGAAAGACGGGGGATTCTGGGCCCTTATGACGGGTTTTGTTGAACCGTATATCGTCCCTTTTGCCATGGCGCTTGGGGCGTCCATGCCCGCCATAGGCTTCCTGCGTTCCGTGCCCGCCCTTATCGGCTCCCTTTCCCAGATAGTTAATGAGCGGTTTGTGGCGCGGCTGGGGAGCTGCCGCCGGGCGATATTGGCCGATGTCCTGGTTCAGGCCGTGGCCGCCGGCGCCGGAGCTGTCAGCGCGTTTCTGCCCCTGCCTTATGGGCTGTATTTTTTTATTATTACCGTCACTCTGTACACCCTTAGCGGCGCGATGTCCGGCCCGCCCTGGGCCGCGTTAATGGGCGAGTATATCCCGGCGTCAAAGCGGGGGGAATTTTTTGGTGTCCGTTCGCAACTGGTAGGTTTTACCTTTTTCGCTGGAAGTTTTGCGGCCTCCGGTATTCTAAGCCTGTGCGGTGCCGGGAGTCTGCGCGGCTTTGTCATCATTTTCTCCCTGGCGGCAGTCTTCCGGCTAATTTCTTTTTATTATGTCGGGAAAATGTATGAGCCCGGGACCAGTTTTCATATGCCCAAAAGCGTGACCCCCGACCTGCTGAGGATACTTGATTACCGCAACAACCGGGTTTCAGCCATGTTCATGTCGGCGTTCATGCTCCTTGCGGCCACTTATCTGACGGCGCCGTACTTCAGCGTTTATGTGCTGGCCGAATTAAAATATGACTATTTTCGGTACACTTTAATAACTACGATAGGGCCGCTCATGACCTACCTTCTCATGAAGCGCTGGGGCCGTATGGCCGATATTTTTGGCAGCGTGAAGATACTTAAAGCGGCGTTTTTTCTTATCCCAACGGTACCCATTCTCTGGACTTTTAACAGTAGCTTCGTGTATCTCTCCCTTGTTGAGGTGTATTCCGGTATCATCTGGGGCGCGTACCTGATAGGGATTAATAATTTTATATATGAGGCGGCAGAGCCAAGACTTCGGACCGGGATTAACGCCTATTTCTGTTTTGTAAGCGGTCTTGCCCAATTCGGCGGCGCGATGACCGGGGGGTGGCTTTATGATGCCTTACCGTCTTTCGGGGGGAGTTCGTTTATCCCTTTGCTGCTCCTGTCGGGGATCCTG
The DNA here is from genome assembly GCA_037137395.1 of Elusimicrobiota bacterium. GTDB lineage: Bacteria > Elusimicrobiota > Elusimicrobia > Elusimicrobiales > UBA9959 > YA12-FULL-51-18. The sequence goes on along the minus strand of JBAXKK010000014.1, from coordinate 14,341 downwards.
AGATTTTTTTCTCTCGCGCCTCTGTTAAGGCTGGTAAAGGAAAATCCCGGGGTCAGGCCGGCAAACGCCTGTGAACTTGCGCTCTGCTTTTTAGGTTTTAAGTCGGTCAACCGTTAGCAGCTTGCTGCTATGTTATGATTTGAGTAACGCAGCCGGCGCCGCTACCCATAACGAACAAGATATCTAAACGATAATACCCAAAAAAATATCCAAAAGACTCTTGACAATATTATCCCGCCGCCGTATACTCTATTTAAGTTCGTTTTACAGCGCGCGGATGAAACGCCGAATGTTACTATGAGAGGATCCTTATGAAAACCAGAACCGGTTTGGCTGCAATATTACTTATGATACCGGTGGCGTGGTTCGTTTCCGGGCACAGGTTCACCGGCAATAGAGCGCCGGATTTCAGGGACGCGCCGCGGGATATTTCCGCGCTGGAGACTCTCAGTTCGGAAGAGTTCGGGAGCGTAAGCGCGGATTCCGCCCCGGAGCTTCCTGCTCCGCAGGCGGTTGATGTCGGCGGCGATAAAGAGCAGGCCGATGAGTTTTTTAAATATCTGGACAATATGTACAAGAGTCCCGAATCCTCACCCATAGATACAGGATACTCCAAGTCGCTTTCTCCGGTTTCAGAATCTGCCGTCGGCGAGACGCTCTATTCGCTGAAGGTTACAGAGATGCTTAACAGGTATCTCTACTCCGATTTGAAATTCAAGACAGCTAAAGGCGCGGTTATTCATTTAAGCGGTAATAAATCTTCCAACTGCCCCGGGGGGGCCGCTAAGTGCGATGATAAGGAAAAAATTTTCATCATCCTTACATCCGCCAATGGCGAGTCCAGTTTTATAAGGGTAATGGATGTGGCCAATTACGGGATTATAATGCACGGCTCAAAGACCGTGGATATCAACGGGGAACAATTCATGACCAAGGTTTATGTAAACCCCGGCTCACCTGAAAATAGCCGCCTTGAGATAAAAAGCGGTAACAATAAGGTGCTGGAGTCTACCCTGATGAATCTAAGTGAGGTAGTTGCAAGTAAAGGCGCGGATGTTAAACTGGGCAGGTTATATAAACTTGTATACGGGGACGAGGTTTTGGCGCAGGGCAAGTCTGACGCTAAATTCTCTGATAAACAACGGGTGATCCTGCTGCCCTTCCCGGTGGAAATGGGGGCCAAGTCTTATCTGCTTGAGTCTTCTGATATAACGCCTTCCGGCGTGATCTACCCTGAATTAGACCGCACTGTCGGTTTCAAGTTGGCGGATGGGGTCCTGGACATCTTCAGGCTTAAATAACTCCATAATAAAAAGGCCGGCCGCTTTACGCGACCGGCCTTTTTGTCATTTTTAAGAGGGAATCAGATCTTTACAGCTTTACCCCTCAGCATGTGCGCGACAAGTATAGCCTTCTGCACATGCATGCGGTTTTCAGCCTCGTCGAAAATTATAGAGTGAGGCCCGTCTATTATTTCCTCCGACACTTCCTCGCCGCGGTGCGCGGGCAGGCAGTGCATGAAGACATAATCCTTGTCGGCGTGCTTCATCAGGTCGCCGTTTATCTGGAACCCTTTAAAATCGCGAAGCTTCTTTTCTTTTTCCGCGTCCTGGCCCATGCTGACCCAGACATCCGTATAGATTACATCCGCGCCTTTCACGGCCTCAACAGGGTCGTTGGTCAGAAGCATCTGCGTGCCTTCCTTTTTTGCGAGTTCCACGCCGAATTTTAATATATCCTTGTCCGGTTCGTAGCCGGGGGGAACCGCCATCCGGAGATTCATGCCGGTGAGCGGGGCGCCTTCGATCCAGGAGTGGAGCACGTTGTTGCCGTCTCCGACCCAGGCCACGGTCAGACCTTTTACGCTTTTTTTGTGTTCCATGATGGTATAGATGTCGGCCATGATCTGGCATGGATGATGGGAGTCGGTAAGCCCGTTGATCACGGGGATGGTGGCGTGCTTTGCCAGCTCTTCCACTTCGCTGTGCGCGTAGGTTCTGATCATGATGGCGTCGAGCATGCGGGAGAGGACTTTTGCGGTATCGGCTATGGTCTCGCCGCGCTTGAGCTGGAGGTCGTTGGCGCTGAGGAACAGCGGGTAGCCGCCCAGTTGGTACATGCCGACCTCAAAAGACACGCGGGTCCTGGTGGAGGATTTCTGGAATATCATCCCCAGCGTTTTGCCTTCAAGCGGTTTGGCGGGATCGCCCTTTTTCTGGCGGGTCTTTATCTTCCCGGTCAGATCAAAAATCTCTTTAATCTCGTCTTTGGTATAATCCGCGACTCTTAAAAAATCCTTTTTGGTCATTAGAGTTCACCTCTTGGGTAATTTAGCAATTCGCCCTATGTAAAAATTATATAATAATTTTGTCGCATCAAACTAACCTTGCTGTTCACATAAGGAGTAGGTGTGAAAAACAATATCATTCCTGTTTTCATCCTGTTTTTTCTGGGAGCCTGCGGCCTTTACAAACATGCGGTCCCGCCCCCCGCCGGACCTGAGGCGGAGTTTGTTCTGTCCTCCGCTGATTTCAGGGATAATAATATTATGCCGCGGGCCTTTGCTTGCGATGGAATTAATATTTCTCCGGCCCTGAAGTGGAGCGGCGTCCCTTCAGGCGTGAAGAGCTTTATCCTGACCATGCGATCCCCGGACTCGGCAAGCGGCGATTTTCTTCATTGGGCGGTTGTAGATATCCCGGCTACGATAAGCGGGGTTGAGAGAAACACCAAATTCCCGCCCAATTCCAGGGAACTTAAGAATGACTTTACGACTTCAGGCTACTCCGGACCCTGTCCGCCTTCAGGAGCTTCTTACCGCTACGTTTTTACGCTATACGCCTTAGATATTGCCAGATTTAACGACGCCCCGGCTCCGCTTGATGAATTTCTTAAGGACCATACTCTAGCCAAGGCCGCGCTAACCGGTATTTACAAAAAGAAATAAAAACCATGCGTATAATTGAAGACATTCAGACGGTATTCACTGAGGACCCCGCAGCGCGCAGCTTCCTGGAGGTGCTTACCTGTTATCCCGGCCTTCACGCGGTATGGCTGCACCGCGTTTCGCACCGCCTCTGGACACTGGGACTACGGTTGCCGGCGCGGCTTCTCTCTCAGATTGGCCGTGCTCTGACGGGTATTGAGATACACCCCGGCGCTACGATCGGCAGACGCTTTTTCATAGATCACGGCATGGGGGTTGTTATAGGCGAGACGACTGAGATAGGGGACGATGTGCTGATGTATCAGGGAGTGGTAATGGGCGGCACCTCTCTGGAGAAAAAGAAAAGACATCCAACCATAGGTAACAATGTAGTGATAGGAGCAGGGGCTATAGTTTTGGGAGCCATCGTCATCGGAGATCACGCCCGTATCGGCGCGGGCTCGGTGGTGCTGAAAGATGTCCCCCGCGATACCACTGTTTTCGGTATTCCCGCCAAGGCCAGGGACGGCGGTATCGGGGAAGCGGCCCAACTTGATCATAATAAACTTTTTGACGTCTGTGGTGAGGAAATAAAAGTTCTGCGCGCCGAAGTGGATGAACTCAAGAAAAAGCTGGCAAACTAGCAGTCTGGAGGCAAAGCCAGTCAGCAACTTGGATGTAAAGCAGTCTAGAGGCAGAGCAGGCCGGCAACCTAGAGGTAAAGCGATCTAGCGATTTAGAGGCAAAGCAGGCCGGGAATTTAGCTAAACCGTTTTACATCCAGACGGCTTTACCTCTAGACGGCTTTACCCCTAGATGGCTTTACATCTAAACTGCTTTGCCTCTGCTATGTTTCCGAATTTATAATTTTCCAATATATGAAATACGCTGAAAACATAACGGATCTTATCGGTAACACTCCTCTGGTCAGGATAAACCGCGTGGCAGGTGCCGGCCCTGGCATGGTTCTGGCTAAGCTTGAATATTTTAATCCGATGTCCAGCGTTAAAGACCGCATCGCCCTTGCGATGCTGGACGCGGCGAGCCTTAGCGGGGTAATAAAGGAAAAAAGCCTTATCATCGAGCCCACCAGCGGCAATACCGGCATAGGCCTGGCTTTTATCTGCGCGGTGCGCGGCTATAGGCTTATACTGACCATGCCGGAGACTATGAGCGTGGAAAGGCGCAAAATACTTAAGGCCTTTGGCGCGGAATTGGTTCTTACCTCCGGGGCCGATGGTATGAAAGGGGCTATAGCAAAAGCTGGTGAGCTTATGGCTGCCAATCCCGGCGCTTTCATGCCCCAGCAGTTTGAAAACCCGGCCAATCCGGAGATACACAAGAAGACTACGGCTGAGGAGATTTGGAAGGACACTGAAGGCGCGATAGATTATTTTGTGGCCGGCGTAGGGACCGGCGGGACTATCACCGGAGTTTCGGAAGTCCTGAAAAAGCGCAGGCCCGGGGTCACGATAGTCGCCGTGGAACCATTTACCTCATCTGTCCTCTCAGGGGAACCGGCGGGGCCGCACAAAATACAGGGCATAGGTGCGGGGTTTGTTCCGTCCGTGCTCAAGAGAGAGAATATAGACGAAATTATCCGGGTTCGTGACGATGAGGCCGGGCGTATGGCCAGGCGCCTGATGGCCGAAGAAGGGATATGCGTTGGAATCTCAGGCGGGGCCGCCATGTACGCCGCGGCTCTGGTGGCCGCCCGGCCGGAAGCCGCAGGTAAGGTTATTGTGGTCCTTCTGCCGGACAGCGGCGAGCGCTATCTGAGCACATGGCTGTATGATACACTAGAGGGTTAGCAACTTAGATGTAAAGCGATCTAGCAGTCTAGGAGCACAGCAATTCAGCAATTTGGTTAAATCGCTTTACATCCAGACTGCTTTGCCTCTAAATTGCTGATCCCTTGACGATTTGGTTCATATTATGAAAATAAGGAAAAGGATTAAAATATTGGGTCTGATGTCCGGGACTTCTGCGGACGGGCTTTCGATAGCTTTGTGTTCTGTCGGGAAGGACGGTGGAGCCTTGAAAGTTATGGCCTGCAAAACTTATGCTTACGCCGCCGGCCTGCAGGATCGGATACTGGCAGCCAAGAATATGCGCGCTGCGGAACTTTCCGGACTTGATTTCGAACTGGGCCGCCTTTGGGCCGGGATGATCAGGCGTTTTTGTCTGGAACATAAAACCGCGTATAAAAATATCGCGGTCATTGGTTCGCATGGTCAGACTGTCTATCATCGACCCGGTGTGAAGGGAAATACCTTGCAGATAGGCGAATCTGCGTTCATAGCCGAAGAGACCCGACGGCCGGTGGTTTCGGATTTCAGACCGGCAGATATCGCGGCCGGAGGGGAAGGCGCCCCGCTCATCCCCTTCATGGATGAGTATTTATTCGGGGGGGGCAAACCGGTTGCACTGCAGAATATAGGCGGAGTGGGTAATATTGCGTTTGTGGGGAAAGGCGTAAAAACTTCAGGCTTTGACACCGGCCCCGGCAACTCTCTAATGGATACTGCCGTGGCTACGGCTACCGCCGGGAAAATGGCTTATGATAAAGATGGGCTTCTGGCCGCGGCTGGGAAGGCTGGTCGCGCAAAGGTTGAAAAACTTCTTAAACTGCCGTTCTTCGCGCTCAGGCCGCCCAAGTCGCTGGACCGGGACGCTTTTTCAGGCGTGCTCCTCAAAAAACACTTTGGTCAGATACATTCTGATAATTTAAACGACACGGTGGCGACCCTTAACCTGTTTACCGCCGCATCCGTCGCCCTGGCTTTCAGAAAATATGCTCCGGCCAGAACCGGAAAAATCATAGTCAGCGGAGGAGGCGCGCTGAATCCTGTGCTTATGCGCAATATTGCATTGGAACTGCCCGGAGTGAAAATAGAAAGCGTAGCCGCCTACGATATTCATCCGCTGGCGAAAGAGCCGGCCTGTTTCGCGCTTATGGGGTGGCTGGCTCTTCACGGACGGGTAAACCATTGCCCTTCAGCGACCGGCGCCCGCGGCCACCGCGTGTTAGGGAAACTTATATTGTAAAATGTATATGATGAAAGATCATAAAGTCGTTTTTTCAGCAGACCTCAAGAATATCCTTAAAGGCGTTTCCCGGACACTTTATCTCAGTATAAAAATCCTGCCGGAGCCGTTGAAGACCTCTATGGCGATGGGGTATCTTGTCGCCCGCACCATGGATACCGTGACGGATTGTCCCGCTCTGGACGCCGGCGGCAAGCGTGAGATGCTGTCCCTGTTCAGGGGCCTTGAGAACAAAAATAACGCCTGGGCGCTGGGCGGCCGGATAAAGCAGGCGGCGCAGAGTATTTCCAATCAGAAAGAAAAAAAACTGCTTTTTAAATTTGAAAAAATAGCCGCCCTTTACGCCGCTTTTTCCGAGTCGGAGCTGGCCCCTCTTAAGGCGCTGGTGGACGGCGTGGCTAAGGGGATGGAGATTGATCTTGACGCTTTTGGCAGCGGCGGCGTGGTCGCGCTAAAAACAGATGACGATCTTAAAAAATATTGTGTCCTTATCGGCGGGGAACCCGGAATTTTCTGGTCCAGGCTCTATCGTGAAACCATCCGCCGTAATAATATCAATTTCGGCAAGTTTCCTTCGGAGCGAGACGCCGGACTTATCGGCTCTGCCCTCCAGATAACTAATATTTTGAAGGACATGTCCGCCGATTTGCGTATAGGCCGCTGCTATCTGCCCCGGACGGATCTCGATAGCGTGGATCTTACACCCGGAGATCTGCTTGATCCCGCGAAAATGAATCGTCTGCGCCCTGTGGTTTATAAGTGGATATGCTGGGCCGTGGATCAACTGGATTTGAGCGAGGAATTTCTGGCTTCTATTCCCAAGACGGAGATGGCTCTGCGGGCCGCTTTTATCTGGCCAATCTACTGGGCCATGGATACTCTGCAGGAAATAGCGAAAGCGAACCTTCTTGATCCGTCATGCTGTCCAAAGATAAAAAGAAGCAGGATCTACTCCACCATAGCGCGCACTCCCCAGCTGATTCTTAGCAATACCGCTTTTACCAGGGGCTACCGCTTCAGGAGGGAGACCCTGATAGTGGCGATATCAGGCAGATAATATGAAAAGAGAAAACATGAAACTCGCGGCCGCAGTTATATCATCCGTCTTTATCCTTTGCTCCTGCGCCGCGCACAAGGGCGAACTGCTGATTGAGGAAGAGCGGCGAGCCGCGTTGGAAATGCAATCCATTCAGGATATGGTCGCTTCCCGGGCCATTCCGCCCGTGGAATTTGAGCTCGGTTCCTCTAGGCTCCTTAGAAGTTCTTTCGACCTCCTTGACCGCGTCGCTCAAATCCTCCTGCGCCATCCCAAGCTTAAGCTTATAGTTGAGGGGCATACGGATGATACCGGCGGCGACGAGTGGAATGAAAGGCTTTCTCTTGAGAGGGCGGGCTCCGTGAAACAGTATTTAGCCGCTAAGGGTATCTATCCGGATTATATTAAGGTTTACGGGTTCGGGCACACCCGCCGCATCACGGAGGACACCTCGGATCGGGGCCGGGCCCTGAACCGCAGGGTGGAATTCTTCCTCACGAACAGAGATTGGGAAACCGTTTTTTGATATTTACGAATAAAAAAACCGCGCTTATATAAAAAGCGCGGTTTTTTTATGTCTTTTTCCTGGTTAGCCGGCCTTGGTCTGATACTTATAGGCGAATTTGGAGCGTTTGTGTGGGGGGGTAATCTGGTGCTCGGACCACTCAAAGTTCTTGCCGGCTATCCTTATCTGGTCTCCGGGCAGCACTCCCGCTTTCTTAAGGGCCTTGTCCAGGCCGATAAGCTTAAAGATCCGCCTCAGGCGGTTGATCGAGTCGGGCTGGTTAAAGTTGGTCATGGCGATGATGGTGGTCAGAGTGTCGCTGTTGGCCTCCATCAATCCGTCCTCAGCCATGCTTATTGTGAAGCCTTCTTTTACCGGCTTGTGCAGGGCGGTCGCGTCCAGGTCCAATTCCGGTTTATAGACTACCGGTTCCTTTATTTTGGGCAGGAGGGCTATTACGTAGTCCAATAGACTGGTGACCCCGAGCCCGGTGGCCGCGGAGATAAGGAATACAGGGTGTTTTTTGTATTTTTTTACGAGAGCCACGTGAACTTTTTTCGCTTCGGGAAGATCGGCTTTTGTGACCGCTATGATGCGTTGTTTCTTTGCCAGTTCGGGATGATAAGTCTTAAGCTCTTTGGCGATTACCGCCACCGAGTCTACGGGCTTGAATTTACCGAAACCTGCCGGGTCCACCAGGTGTATCAGCATCTTGGTTCTGAGAACATGTTTTAAAAATAGGTCTCCCAGGCCCTTACCCTCGTGCGCACCCTCTATAAGGCCGGGTATGTCGGCTGCGGCAAAGCTCTTGCCCTTGTGGGACACTATGCCCAGATGGGGGCTGAGCGTGGTGAAGGGATAGGCCGCGATCTTCGGCCTTGCGGCGGAGATGGTTGATAGCAGGGTGGATTTGCCGGCGTTGGGAAAGCCCACCAGCCCGACATCCGCCAGAACGCTCAGTTCCAGATCGGCCGTGAATTCCTGTCCCGGCTCACCATTTTCCGAGATCTTTGGAGCGGTGTTGAACTTAGTCTTAAAAGAGGTATTTCCGCGCCCTCCGCGTCCTCCGCGGGCGGCGAGGAATCTGTCACCATGGGATTTTAGGTCCGCTACCACGCGTCCTTCAAATTTTACGAGGGTGCCGCACGGCACGTACATTAATATGTCCGCGCCCTTAAGGCCGCTCATGTGCTTGCTCTGGCCGGGTCCGCCTTCAGTGGCTCTGATATGGGGGTGGTTGGCTATTTCGTGCAGCGTTGTGATATTGGTGGAAGCCTCGAAATATATGTCTCCGCCCTTGCCGCCGTTCCCGCCGTTGGGTCCGCCATAAGGCACGAATTTTTCTCTGCGGAAGGAGGCGCAGCCGTCGCCGCCTTTTCCCGCCCGTAAATAGACCCTGGCGGTATCGACGAAATCAGTGCGCTCGGAATGTCCTTGTTTTTGCATAAGTAAAGCTCTTCTTTGTAATAAAAAACCTCCTAATTGATTTAGGAGGTTTTTAAATAGCGGCGGGGTTTATTTTGCGACCTGAGGATAAACGCTTATCTGCTTCTTGTTGCGCTTTGCCCACTCGAATTTAACCACGCCCGTCACTTTGGAGAAGAGTGTGTCGTCGGAACCGATTCCCACATTGAGGTCGGGCAAAAATTTAGTGCCCCGCTGTCTTACCAGCACTTCGCCGGCTTTGACATTCTGGCTGCCGTAGCGCTTGACGCCAAGGCGCTGCCCGTGACTGTCTCTTCCGTTAGTTGATGAACCTTGGGATTTTGTTCCTGCCATAATTAAAAACCTCGTTGTTGCGTTGTGCGCGACTGATTGTTCAGGATAACTGAATTTCTTTTACCTGAAGTTCAGTCAGTTCCTGACGATGGCCCGAGCTTTTCTCATAGGCCTTTTTGGGACGTTTTCTGAAAACGATAATTTTGTCGCCTCTAAGGTGTCTTACGACTTTGGCCGTTACTTTAGCCGAGGGAGACTTGCCTGTAATCGCGCCTTTTTCTTCCTGCGACGCGGTCCACAAAGCCTTGAAAGTCACTTCCTCGCCAGCTTTAGCCGTGAGCCTTTCTACCTGCAAAATTTCGCCGGGGATTACCCAATACTGCTTACCGCCTGTTTCGATTATTGCGTACATAGTATGTATATGTTAGCAAAACAAACATTTTTTTGCAATCAAAATCAACGTTGAAATCAGCGCCCAAAAAAAGGATAATTGAACTTAATGAGCAACTTCCCCAGGATTCCGGTGCTGGTCTACCATAAGATAGCCGGCCCCTCTGAATATGACGCCAATCCAAACACCTGCGTCACGCCCTCCAATTTTGAGAGGCAGATGGATTTGATGGCCCTTATGGGGTACAAAACCGCGGATCCCGCGCAATACCTTAAGGCCAGACTGGGCCTGGAGTATAAGCTACCTAAAAAGCCGTTTCTTATAACTTTTGACGATGCTTTTGAAAGCGTTCTGACCCGGGCGCTGCCGGTTTTGGAAAAGAAAGGTTTTTCGGCCGCGGTGTTTATGATTTCGTCCGGTTTCGGCCGCAGCGCTTTCTGGGACGGAGAATCCGCTGATTCTCCCAACAGGCTGCTTGAGCCGTCCGGGCTGAAAAAGCTCAGGGACGCGGGCTGGGTGATAGGCTCGCATGGAGTTTCCCACCGGAATTTTAAAGATCTGGACGGCCTCTCGCTGAAGGACGAGGCTTTACTCTCTAAAAAAGAGCTGGAGTCGGCGCTGGGCTCAGAAGTCTCATGGTTCGCCTACCCTTACGGGGCTTATAACCCTGAGGCCAAGCGCGCTCTGGCCGAAGCCGGCTATAAAATAGGCTTTGCCACGGAGGAGGGGGACGGGGATCTCTTCGCCGTCCCGCGCCGCATTGTCAGCGGAAAAAGCGGGCTTTTAAATTTTGCCTTACGCCTGCGTCAGGCGGGGAAGATATCTATCCGATGAACCTCGCCCTGATCCTGCACGCGCTTTCAATTAACAACGGTGTATCGCGGGTGGTTTTGTCGCATGCCAGGGAGTTTTCCGCGTTGGGACATGAAACCCATATTTACGCTTCCCGCCTGCTCCTGTCGGAAGAAGATAAGCGGAATCTGCCTCCGAACGTTTTTCTGCACCGGTTCCCCTGCCTGAGGGGATCCAACCGGATCTGGGCCACGCCTTTTGGGGCTCTTCTGCCGTTTCTTAACAGCAGTCATGATCTGGTTGTCAGCCATCTGTTGACCGTCTGGCAGGATGTTATCGTAATGCATAACGACCCGCAGCCGGTGGAGGTGGAAAAGATGTCGCTTGTGCCTTTCACGGTAGACCGGCCGCGCCTGCGCACCAAAAACAGGTTCCTACGTACTTTTATAGAGAGGAAGCGTTTTGCGTCGGAGCGCTATAAAAGCGCGGTGGCTTTTTCCGCGCGTTCCGCCGGTGAGATAGCCCGAATATATGGTGTCGCTCATGACCGGATAAGGATAATACGGCACGGGGTTGACTCTTCGCGGTTTTCCCCGGCCTGGCGCATGGCCCGCCGCTCATCAGCGCGCGCGCTGCTATCCCTATCCTCCGACGAACTGGCGTTTGTTTATATAGGCGATTCCTGGAAAGGGCTTGAATTCGCCATTAAGGGTATTGCCGCCGCCCGGTGCGGTAAAAAAAGCGTTCTCATAGCGTCCGGTCCTTTTCACGGGGAGAAATTCTCAGCTCTGGCAGGCGAACTGGGGCTAAGGCTAATCTGCAAAAATGAGTGGTCCGATATACGCGATCTTTACAGCGCGGGAGACGTTTTTATAAATCCTACACCCATGGATACTTTTGGCCTGGCGGCGCTTGAGGCGATGGCGATGGGGCTTGCAATAATTACCACCAAATACGCGGGGGTAAGCGAATTTTTCAAGGACGGCGAGAACGCTTTTATACTTGAATGTCCCTGGGATACGCGGGCTATCTCCGATATGTCCGATCGCCTTTGGGATCCGGCTTTCAGGGATAGTATCTCCGGCCGGGGAGCCGAACTGGCCGCAGTCCTTTCCTGGGAGAAGCCGGCCCGTGACCACCTCGCGCTCTATCAGGAAATAATAGAGGCAAAGAAGCTTAGAGGCAAAGCAGTCTGGATGTAAAGCCATCTAGAGGTAAAGCCGTCTGGATGTAAAGCGGTTTAGCTAAATTGCCGGCTTGCTTTGCCTCCAGGTTGCTAGCTCGCCTTGCATCTAAGCTGCTGAGCTGCTGCTGCTCTCCCGATGCCCGAAAGGCCTAGTAAATCCAGGGCCGTTAGCCACTTACGTCCCGCCTTTTTTTAAGCGATACTATAAAAGTAGCCGGTGATATAACGCTTGGAGAAATTACTATTATGAAAAGACACCTCAAGATAGCGGCTTTTTATTTCACTCCGTTTTTTGTTTTTCCATTTTGCACTTTTGCTGCCGGAGATCCCAGTCTACTGACAGTGACGCCCTCCGGTCAAAGGGAAGGATTGATGCCCGGAGAAAAGGTACGGGACGCGTCCGCAGTATCATCCCCGGTTGCTGAAAAAAATTATTCCAATACCGGCGCCGCTGCTTCCGAAGTTAAAAAACCGAAAGGTAAAGTTGACGGCAGGGGCTATACCGAGTTTGACGATTTCAACAATGTCAACGACCCGCTTTACCGTGAAGGATCGAAAGTCCTTCTGAAAAAGGCCATTAAGGATGACCTCTCCCCTAAGACCGGGAAGGCGGAACTCATGCGGGACGCGCCGGCCGATATACCTTCCGACACGGTCCGGCCGGTCCCGATAAAGGCGGAGGATGAGCACAAGGCCCCGATATTTACGCCGAAAAAAAACCGGCTGATAAAATTGATTCCGGCGGACCCCGTTAAAAGTAAGTCAACGCTGTAAAGAATGCCGTTTGCAGAACAACGGCTGCCGTTAGCCGTTCGCCATTGGCCATTCGCTTTAAGGAGTTACTTAATTTTTCTGCGTATGGCCTAAAGCATATGGTTTGCGGCGTTTTTGGCGCGAAGCGCCGGGGACTTTGGCGTTTGCATGCCGGTTTCAGAAGTAATAAAATAGAGTCATTAGGTAACCTGGAGGCAATATGCTCAGAGACACGTCTGACCTTTTTACAAACACCGTTTTGCAGGTATGGGCCAATTTCGTCACCCACATCCCGGCCCTTATAGCAGCCCTGATATTCATCGTCTTCGGCTTGTTTCTCGCCAGGGCCTTTAGTTCCCTCTTGGAGCAGTTCCTTCGGAAAATAAAACTTGATTCATACACCAGCCAGATAGGCATAAATGAGATTATGATGCGCTGCGGTTTCGGCCGCTCGCCTTCCGCCATTCTGGGCTTCGTCGTTTATTGGGCGCTTATTATGGTGTTTTTTGTCACGGCGGCCAACATCCTTAATCTCAGTGTCATCTCTGCCATAATGGAACGCTTTATTTTAATTTTTATTCCCAAGATAGTGGCGGCCATCTTTATCGCTTTCGGCGGCCTTATGTTCGCGAAGTTCATGGCTGATGTCGTGACCAATTCAGCTACGGCTAATAACCTTCGGGGCGGGAGATCTCTTTCCAAAATAGTGAATTTTGTAATTCTTGTCTTCACCGCCATAGCCGCTGTGGAGCAACTGGGAATCGAGATGAAGATTATACGCTCCAGTCTGAATATTTTATTCGCCTCGCTGGGACTGGCCTTCGCCATCGCGGTCGGCTTGGGCGCTAAAGATATCGCCCATGGCATCATTAAAGGCATGTTCACCGAGAATAAAGACGAGAAATAGAAGGAATTGGGGGAGTTAGCGAGTTTTCACAACAAACAAAAAGGCCCGGAATTTATTCCGGGCCTTTTTAATTGATTGCTATCCGCGGCCGCTCTAGTCCAGGTAATCCCGGAGCATCTTGCTTCGCGAGGGATGGCGCAGCTTCCTTATTGCCTTGGCCTCTATCTGGCGCACGCGCTCGCGCGTGACGCGGAATATTTTGCCTACTTCCTCCAAAGTCCGCGGGTAGCCGGATTCTATGCCGAAGCGCAGCTTTATTATTTTGGCTTCCCTGTCGGTCAGAGTATCGAGTATCTTTGTCACTTCCCGGCGCCTAAGCAGGTCCATGGCCGAGTGGGACGGCGGCAAGCCGCCCTTATCCTCAATAAAGTCTTCAAGATGTGAATCCTCGTCTTCTCCTATCGGTGTAGACAGCGAGATAGGGTCCTGCATGATCTTAAGGGCGTTTTTCACCTTGTCCATGGAGATGTGAAGGTGTTTTGAGTATTCCTCTATGGCCGGATCGCGGCCGAATTCCTGCCGGTACTTCCGGGTGACCTTCATGAGTTTTGAAACCATTTCCTTCATATGCACCGGGATGCGGATGGTGCGGGCCTGGTCAGCTATGGCGCGGTTTATGGACTGGCGTATCCACCAGGTCGCGTAGGTCGAGAACTTGAAACCGCGCTTGTATTCAAACTTTTCAACGGCTTTCATGAGGCCCAGGCCGCCCTCCTGGATCAAGTCGGAAAGTTCAAGGTTTGAATTGACATGTTTCTTGGCGATGGATACCACAAGCCGCAGGTTCGCCTTGATGAGCTTGAGTTTATCCTGCAGGATCTGGTCCTCGAGAAAGGTGATCTTATCGTTCAGAGTCATGAAGTCGTCCGGACTTATCGGTAGCGTCCGGATGAGATGCTTTTCGCGCTCTTTTATGGCTGCGATATTGTCCAGCGCCGCTTCCACTTCGGTCGGATTATAGCCCCACTTGGACCTAAAGACGCCGGGCTTCATGCGGTTCCTGCGCACCAGTTCGTAGTCTATCCTCAGTTTGCCGAAATCGCCGTACTGCTTTTGGTATTTTTCCAGTTCTGTGCGG
>JBAXKK010000013.1:0-40070 GCA_037137395.1 Elusimicrobiota bacterium | reverse complement strand
CGATTAGGTGGGATTTACTACCCGTTTTCCGGCCTCAGGTAGCTGGGACGGAACACGGGCCTTGCTGAAAACGTGTATTTAAGACCGTGAACAAGGAATTCCAATAGCGCAGATTTTAGAATCTTCTTTTTAGATGAATCAATAAAACCAGCCGTTTTGCAGCGATCCAAGGCGAAACTTATCTCCCCTTGGGAAAGGCCTAAGCTCTCGGCAAGATCAACATGCCGCCAGCGGCTGTCTCCCAGTACCACAAGTTTAAGCAATATAACAATATCCTGCGGTTTAATGCTTTTGGATGGTCTCATGGATAGAGTATAGCAGGTAATATTACATATTACAATATGTAATATGATGATTATTGGTGATGACCCCAAACCTATATTCCAAGTATATAAGATTGTATTTGATTGGTCTTACGCCATCGGGGGCGTGGACGCAACAATGTTCACTATTTATCGATGTTCACTTTTAAGTGAACATTAATTTCCCTCTTCAACCCCAGAAGATGCCTGTGGGATCGCGGTCCACCTCATCCAGCAAGGTCTGGATGGATATAGCCGGCTTGACCTCATCGTAGAGATACCAGCGGCCTTTGCCATCCCTGCAATAAAGCGCCCAACGCTTCCTGGCGGCAACATAGCGGAATTGAGCTACGGGAGACTCCGTCCAACGCTTTGGGTCCTGAAAGTAGGGCCGCGTCTCTATTAATGTGACGGTATTCCCCCTCCAGCGGTGGATCAGCCGCACCTTGTCCCGGATATGCGACGGGATCCGTGTTTCACAATAATGGTTTAAAGATTCATTCAGCAGGGTTTTTTCAGTCTCAGCCAACATTTTGCCTACTCCTTATTACACACATTCACCCGACATTCGCATTTCTTGGCGGCCAGCAGCATCAGCTGCCTGCGCGGGGAATCGATATATTTGTTCTGAACAGAGCTTCCCGAAGCCAGCCGCCGATCCAGCGGGCTTTTGTGGCAATAGCCTCTGTGCTCCATTTCGGCCACCAACTTTGTGTGGCGCAAATATAGAGCTTTCAGGTGTCCGCGCCAGCGCAGGGTTTCAGGATGCCTGGAATAACCCTTTTCCCCCTGTGTCAACACCACCCAGATACAATGCAGTTCCCGATGCTCACCAAGCAAATGGTTGCGGCACAACCGCCGCGGCTTTATATCCCATATTCTCATGACAGACTAATCCCCCACTATCTAATATAGGAAGTTGGGAAGCAGCGTCCCCTAGTCCACGTTTTGCAGAAAGTGCATGACAGCTTTTCCTCTCGTTAGTCCGTAAGAACCACTACAAGTGTTTTTTCTTGTCGAATTCCGCCCGCATGGAGGGCGGCATGTATTTTACATCCTCGGGGGCTTTTAGCGGCGGCGGCTCGGTAGGGATTAGCACCGCGCGACGCTGATATGGCTCTGGCTTACTGCCTGCACGCATTTCCGTTTGCAGGTCCTTTAGAAGATCGCTATCCAGTAATTCTACTGGCGCCGGTTCCTCAACAGCAACCAGAGGTAACTCCATTTTTATCACATGCTCTTCCAAGAGCGCGCGTATGGCGGTCTGCTGCTCTGGGAACAATTCACGCTGCTTGAACCAGGTGATATAGCCGTTCAAGTCATCTAAATGCAGTACCTTCACATATGAATCCGGCGGCGCAGGCGGCAGAGCGCCCTCCGTGAGTATTATGCTTCGCACCGGCAGCTTGCCGAAGTTCGATTTAAGCAGATCGGCGCAAAGGTAGCGCGCGCGCTGCACTTGGTCGAAGGGGTTGTGATAAGAACCGGACTTTGCGAAGCTCTTGCTCCAGCGCTTGGTCTCAATGATAAATATCCCCGCAGGTGAAAGCACTAGATGATCTATTTGGGCGCTTTGAAGCGGAACGCCTTCGAATTTAATGAACCGACTGGCATGTAACTGCAAATTATTCATTACCACGTAGTTGCCGGGCAGGCCGCGCAGTTTCATTATTACGTCCAGTTCAGCGTGAGCGCCTGCATACTCCGGTGATTTATACATCGCCTCCAGGGTGGCGATGTTCTCTTGCAGTATGCTGGCATAACGCCGCTCAAGCGCATACAGGCTGACAACATTATTCTTTAGGGTCCAGATATGGAACCAATTGAACAATGTGGCCATAATGCCGCTCTGGGCCCGCCGGGCGGCTATCTTATCGTTGATATGGCGTATGCACCCGACAATCTCGGTGTGAAATTCGTCTATGGCCGCTTTCTGCCCGGCCCGCAGTCTTTCCAGGAGCAACCGCGCATCGGCTGGTCTATTTATTGGCAGGCCTTTCTCGCGCAACTCCCTGCAGAGGTTAAGCCAGGCGCCGCTTTCCCCTATTATCACCGCCTTCCCGGTCTGTGGGGTGAAGATTGGCCGATATGAGGAGGTTCTTTTGCCTGCCCAGTGCCTGTGGGACGAGCGAAGCTTCGGCATTGCTGCCTTAAGGAGGTTAACGACTATGATGAAGATAATAACGAGGATCAGCAGTTTCATACTCGATTCGCTTTACCTTGGGAACATTAAATCTCTAAAAAACCAATCTGCGCAAGATATTTATATGTTGAATCGTAATACTCCGGGAGCCGGGTATGGTCCTCAGCATCCCCCTCCGGCACCACCAGCACCATGCCCTGGCGGGCGCGGGTTAGGAGAACGCGGTAGGCGTTCTTTTGGTAAGCTTTGCGCGCGTCTTTGAGGATGCGCAGCCATTTGTTGCCCTTAAATGACCAGTTCTCCCAACCGCCCGGCGTGTGGCGCATGTCGGCGTCCCAGGTGACACAGGCCCAATCCAGCTCCAGGCCCTGCACATGGAATTCCGTGGCGACATCTTCCAGATAGTAGGACGAACGCACGTCATCCTTGCCGGCCAGGAACCAATCAACCGGGTCCACAGGGGATTTCACGTCGATAGCGTAGGGCTTAAGGCGCTCGGCCTGGGAAGACACCACTATGCCATAGCGCTCGGTGCCCTGCGCGCGGGCCTTAAGCCAGGCCTTGGCTTTCTGCAGGTCGCGGGTAAGCACTATAGGGTAGTTGCCACCAATATCCTTAAGCGTTTCTTTGGCGGCGGCGGCCTCCAGGTCCAGCACCTTTTTCACCAGCTCGGAGACGCGCTCAGCACGAAAAGAGCGCAGCGAAACGGCCAGGTGCAGCTCGTCCTTATATTCCACCTTCAGCGGCGTCTCTTTTAATTTGGCTATGACCGAGCCCGCACCGTACTCGCTGTCGGTTATGCGCGGCGAAATGTAAACGTCCCAACCGGGGAACTTGCGCAGGAGCGAGTCTATCCACTCGCTTATGCCGGCCTCGCCAGTGTTTATCTCCTGCCCGCCGCCCACAAGGCACACGATCACGGCCCAGTCCGGGTGCCGGTCCAGGCAGGAGATCAAAAACTCCGGCTCGGACTGGTTGAAGTTGGGGCGCTTCTTCTTGCGCTTCATGAAGTTGGCCGTCTGCTGCAGATCCCAGGCCCGCTGGGCCTCATCGAAAAGCGCCACGTGCTCTATAGGTGGCTTTGAATCTACCAAACAGGAATCCCGGAAGTTGTGGACATTCTGGACGAACATTTTAACTTCACTGAAGGCCACACCCTTTCTTACCTTGTTACCCTTGGCCTTTTCATGCAGAACCTTGTCCCGAGCGAGGGCCTCCCGCAGTACCGCCACAAGAGGGCCATTACCGGAAAGGAAGACGCTGTATAACTCGTCGTCTTTATTTATGTGGGTGGTGGCGATATTAAGGCCCACAAGGGTTTTCCCCGCGCCGGGGACGCCTGTTACAAAGCAGATGGCCTTGCGCGAGCCCGCGCGGGCGGCGGCTATTATTTGCGCAACACTGGCAGAGGTCTGGTCCAGGTTTATAGCGCCAGCATCGCTTCTGGAAATCTCCGCCACTTTATGACCACGGTATAAAGCCATGGCAGCTTCCACTATGGTGGGCGTAGGCGAGTAGCGCCCGCCCTCCCAGGTTTCGGCGGCTATGCTGGGACCATCGGCAAAGGAGAGTGCCGAGGCAATAACCTCGTTGATCTGCGAGACGGCGCATTTGATGGGCATGAATAGCTTTGGGTTGTTGGCGGAGCAGCCCACGACCACCGGTTGGGGCTCGGCCTCTGTGGAGATAAGCACCGGGGCAACATATTTACCGTGGCTGGTTTCGTGGAAATTGGAAAGGTCCAGCGCGTAATCCAGCACCTGGTCCACCGCATAAGCCGAAAAGTCCTGCGCGCCGACCTTGAACTCCAGCACAAAGATTACGTGCTCAATAAGAAGCACAACGTCTATCCTGCGCCCCATGCGTGGGATGGAGTACTCGAAATAGATCTTGCCCACTTTCCCCTTAAGCGCTTTTTTAAGAATCTCTATCTGTTGAAGCCAGGCGCCAGTCTGCTCTGGTGTAACAGGGAACCCCGCAGTAGCACTGCCGGCACTTAAAATACCGATTACTTCTTCCGGTTTAGCGGCACAAAGACTGGTGATTGAGGCTGAGTAGTATTCTCGTTTCATAAGCGCGAAGTCTCACTCTAGATATCGGTTTTGATTATGCCAGTTCAAAAAATCTGTGGCTGGGTGTGGTCTTGGAGTCTTTCCGGAAGGATCATCATCGTTTTGCCATCCAGGGACACAAAAGATTACATTACTGCACATCCACCATATAAATATTCTTATTTAATCTGTTCCAAAATTATTTCCCATTCCGCATTACTGACTGGGAAGTTAGTGCCTTGCGGGTTCTTTAGAATAGAGAGGCCCTCTAATCCCTTTATATCTTTAATGGCTTTTCTAAACAAAGGGGCATTAGTTAAACGCTTCGCGACACTCATACTAACCCGCAATCGTTGCCCTACCCCTTTTTCATCCCCTAGCCAGTACTTCTTCTCTTCAGGGTATTCCTCCATTAGTTGCGGGGCTGATGTTATCTGTGCGACCGCATAAATGCCTGAGTCTTTGCCTGACATCCAAAGCAATCCGATATGCCCCTGCCGGATCTCTCCTTTATGCTGATTAACCAGCCAATGGATAGAATTCCCTATTTTCTCATCTGAAAGTGCGTTGAGTATGTCATATTTATCTGGATTCGCCTGGAACATCCAAACAGAAGTATTAGAATCCCTAAGAGCAACTGGCAGCACAGATGAACTTGTTATCCCAGAATTTCCAGAAGCCTCTTTCTCTGAATCGATAAACATATACCCCACCCGTTTTGCCAGGTCTGTTATAAATCCAACGCTAACCTCTTTGCACTCTATGCCGGCATTCTCAAGAAAACACTTTCGTTCGCTTGGGATAACATTTGCACATAAGATCAGCTCACAAATATCCTGGCTTTTGCTTTTCATTAGCCCATAATCCATTACCTGCCCTGAAGCCTCGCGTGTAATAATCCCGCGCTTCACCTCTACAATAATCTTTCTGCCAAACTTGTCCTGGAACAGAATGTCGATGCGGCGCCCTTCAATAGCATGTTGTTGCCCGAGCAATAAAAATTCTTCCTTCGGGAAGAATTCCTTAGGATATCTGGCAATTAGATTTTCAATGTCTTTTTCGAGCATTTAATTTGCTTATGGTCTTTATCTCAAAACCAGTTCTATTTTAGGCGACATGAATTGCAGCCGAATAATATTTGTAATCAATCTATGTGTTGTTATTTAGAGCATTTTTTACAACATCAGCGACACTTTCCCTGGAAATACCATGTTCCTTGCAATACTTGGAATCTAACCATTCTGATAGTTTTTGCGCGCCTTTACTAGCATTGCAAGAGACACAACACCTAGCTATATTTTCTCTAGTAACCATTCGAGCATCATTAATAATGTGTTCCCAAGTCGCAACTGCTTTTCGCGAACCATCCGATGAGGATGATTCAAGCATTGTAATGCCACAATAAATGCACGTCTTGTCTCTCTGTCGGACCTCATGCTCAAGCCAATCTGGAATTCCCCATTTATTCATCATTTGGCTCTACCACTTTATTAACATATTCCGCAACGACCATAAATTCTTCGTCTTCCACGGTCGGGATGACGATGTCGCTGTAGGCCGGGTTCAGGGGCTTTAGGATTATTTCTTCGTGCTGCCAGGTGCCGTCTGGGGCGTATTTCTTTTTGCTGGTGTATTTCTTTACGGTGTAGCTGCCGCCGGTGTCGGGGTCGGCTATAGAGCTGTGCTGCACCAGAACCAGCTTGTTATTGCTGCTTCCGACTGAAAAGCAATAATATTTTCAGTCAGCTGTTTCACATTTGTCATGTTGTATAGCCCCGATTACAAACCCAATACTTAATTCTACTATTTCTTCGCCGCGACAGGCTTATTTTTGTTTTTAGTACGCCCCATCCCGGCCAAAATAAATAAAGTGACACACAACTTATTTCTAATTAAGTTGTGTGTCACCTTATTCCGTGCTCGGGCTTGTGGACCTGGCGTCGCCGTTCCGGGCACGCCATGTGCTGCTGCCGGAGTTCTGCGGCAGCTTTTCCATGAAGGTTGTGCTGCCGGCCCTTGTGCCCGGCATGTCTCCCTACGAATGCAAACCCAACGCCTAGCTCAACAAGGAACTTCTGAATATGGCCCAGTAGTCCCTGCTCCAGATCCTTCTCATGGGAGTCCGCGTATAGCGTTACAAAATCAAAGAAATATGGATCCTTAAGGACCTGCTGGGCTAAATCCGATTGCGGGGGCGGAAGCGTGCGGTTGAAATTGCTGAGGGCTTTAGCCTGCCTGTTGATCAGGCCCTCGCCTATGTGATGAACCAACATGCTGCGGCTCCACCCATATTCCATTATAGCCCTCGCATACCAAATACGCTCCAAAGGGAGCTTAAGTTTCTCCAATAGGATAATATTGTGCCCCCACGGTATTTCTGCCACAGCCTGTGGCAGATTTTCCCCATCCAATTCCGCCGCAAGTTGTGGCAGAATTATTCCCGGCTGCGTATAGGCTTTATAAAAAGCCCGCATTCGCCATATATTGCGCGGAGAAAAACCCTCAATTCCCGGAAATTCGTGATGAATATCCACCGCTAGTTGGTCCACTACTGAGTTTCCCCATTCGATATTCTGCTGGCGATATACTATGGATTTTCCAATATACCAATACACCCCTGTCATTTCGTGATTAACCGAAAGGACTGCCCGCACCTGGGCAGCCTTAATGCGTATTTTTAAATCCTTCAGGAAATGGCTATACCCGGGCGGCAGAATTGAATTCGTGCTCTTCGTGATCTTTTTGTTTGCCATAATCCCCCCTTGCCGTATTAATAGCGTAGCAGACGACCCCGACAGCGTCTTGTCGGGGTGGGTTTAGTTTTTTTGGTGGATTCTGGGGCCCTTTGGGGGGCTTTACAGGAGAGCGTTTGAGCTAAAGAGACCACAACTTTACCCGCTGTCAGATTAAAGGCCGGTTGTGACGCATTTGATCTAAAAAATAACCCTAAACCTTAATTAGGAAGTTAGGAAGCAGCGGCCACCAAGGCCTGTTGGCTTTTCTCCCCATAAGCAAATTATGCGATAACGAAGTGTTACAGAGAACCGTCCCCGATAACCCGTTCCCATGCTTGTGGCGCGGTTTATGAAGTTTTGGTTGTAAAACAGTCCAACACAGGGAATTAAGTATTATGTCACCGGATAGGTTTAGCGCGAGGGTTTTTAGGGCCGATTTCGCGAGTATTTCGATTCAATTTTGCCAATAAACCACTCAAAGCTTGAACCAAAAGTCAGCCGGTTTGGAAAGAAATTCCTCAAGAGGAATACCCTGCCCCCCCACAAGAAGCTTCTTTTGCGGATGGAATTCCTTAGCAAATAGCGCCATCCCCGGGACCGAGTCCTTGCGCCTGGAACTGGTAACCTCCAAAGCTATAAGCCTATCATGCCTTTTAAGGACAAAGTCCACTTCTCTGTTATCCTCACGCCAATAGAGGACCTCTGTACCGGTTCCAGCCAGGCTATTAACCAAGTGGGCGCCGACAGCCGTTTCCACAAGCCGCCCCCATATATCGCTGTTTTCACGCGCTGCAGTGTAAGTTTGATTGGTGCCGCTGGTCATAAGCGCCGTATTCAGGGTGATTAGTTTAGGACTGGATCCGCGCTGCCGCAGACGGCTGCCGGAATATTTTTGCAGTCCGGTTACCATGCCGACGCCTGATAAGAGTTCCAAATAGTGCGCGAGTGTGACGGTGTTACCAGCACCTTGCAACTGTCCCATCATTTTCTGGTAGGACAGTATCTGACCGGAATAGTCGCAGGCAAGGCGGAACAGTTGCCGCAGAAGCGCAGGTTTATCTACACGTGTTTGTAAGAGAATATCGCGCGATAGAGTAGTTTCAACCAAAGAATCTTGTATGTACCGCCGCCAGCGCTCTTCATCCGGCACAAGCTCGGCGCATCCCGGATAACCGCCGAAATACAGGTATTGGTCCAATCTCCAGCCAAATGCTCCTTTCATTTCCGCAAACGACCAGTGTGGAATCCGAATCAGCTCAAACCGACCCGCAAGGCTTTCAGTCAAACCCTTTTGAATCAATAAAGGCGAGGAACCGAGCAAGACGACTTTAAGATTCCTACCCTCGGCAGTATCTTCGTCCCATAACCGCTTGACCACTTCCGACCAATTTGGAACTTTATGGGCCTCATCCAGTATAAAAACAGCTCCGTTCTTGCCCGCATCCTGCGCCCGCAGCCGGCCAATCTCCCACTGGGCCTCTATCCAGGTATGGTCCCGCAATGAAGGCTCGTCCGCCGAGGCATAATGGTGCGGATTTTTACTGCCTTTGAGGAACTGCCTTATTAAAGTTGTCTTCCCCACCTGCCGCGGCCCCATCAGGACCTGAATGAATTTGCGTTTTTCCTGTAGTCTGGAATTGATTGTCTTGAGAACCGACCGTCTGAATTTTGGTAGTGTCATAATTTACTCATTATACTGAGTAATTTCACTCAGTGTCAAATATACCTGTTAAACGCACAAAATGACTTTTTTATACCACCACTATAAAAAAGTCAATGAGCAGGATTTAGGAGAATTCGCCATTATCTGCGCTAATCGAAGGTCAATCCGGAATCATTAAGCTCTTCATGGATGCGCTTCCGCACTTCTGTAACGGCAATAGTGTCTTTATCCTCGTGCTTTTCCAGCTTTCGCAGCCATTGATCCACGCCATATAAAACTGATTTCCATTTCCATCCATCCAACGCAACACGATGGTCCGCATCCTCTTCCGGAAGATTGAATTCTAAAATCGCTTTCATATCGGCGCCCCCCCATCCTTGTAAATAAGGAATTCACTCAACATCTTAAGTGGCTTCACTTAGATATCTCCTTACCTCTACCGGCTCAGTCTTCTTCGAAACTGTCGAGAAAACGCTTGGCCGGATTCTCAAAAACCACGTCTTTTGGATTGAATTTCTCCGGAGTCCAGCCGTCCAGCCAGGTCAGCAGTGCGAGGGCCTCGTCATCCTCTTCCGGAATAGCTTTATTGGTCGCCGCCGCCACGCAACCCACGTAGCCGCCGAGTCCGCCACAATCCTCTGGAGGGCAGGCCCGCTCCCCGTCCATACACATTGGATATTTAAGCCCAGTCTTTTTAAGCTGTATATCCTCAAGCAGCACTTCGTGCCGCCAGTCGTCTCCGAAATCATAGACATAAATCGCAGAGTCGTTTTCCTTTTTAAAGAATTGTCTAAGCATTATTTCCGGAGTAAAGCCATACGGCTTCTCCTCCAGGTCTTCGACCGCGTAGGGCGACTCAATGCAAACCTTCCGTTTCTCTCCGATTTCATAAACGTGCAGATGGCTGTCGGACCACCCCATGGCGTTCTGAATTGCGACATGCAAGTCATAGAAAGTATAGGAACCCGGCACCTGCAACCGCCTCCAGATCGGCGGCTGCGTTCCGAGCAGGGTTATTTTGAACTGGAATACCGTCTCAAAAGGCAACCTGCGAGGCACCGTAAAAGAGAGTTCACGCCCTTCGCCCTCCGTCTCTGCGACGCGGGGCGCGGTGAAATTTGCCCTCTCCCTGTCATACTTGCGGAGGCCGGTTATTCGTTTTAGCAGCTTTCGCGCGCAAGCCGCCGACTGCGGCCTTTTCTTCTTCGTTTCGGAAATCAGGCGCTCGGCGGTTTTCTCCAGCAGCGCGAGAATTTCCTGATCATCCACCCTACCTATCAATGCCAGGTCCGAGGCGAAGCGCAGCGTCTTATACCGCACTGTCCCATCTTCATCATCCATGCCGCGCGCGACAAATTCTGCGCAGTCTCCGCGGGAATCACGCGTAATAAAACTGAACTGCAGGGCAGGGAGGGCGCAGAGCGCAGCTCTCCGGCGGACCGGATCGGGGTCGGTAAGCGCGGCTTTCACGCCTGACCAGACGCCCAATATTTCCCTGCTGTTGGAAAAACCATCCTCTGAAGCGCGGCCGTAGCGCTCGTCACTACTGGCGTTCCTTGCACAATCAAGCTCTTTGCGGGCCGCTTTGCGCCGATCGGGGTCCCCGGACAGCATCCCTTCTAAAAATCTGGCGAAAAGGCCGTCCGCGGCGGCGCCGGAAAGCGCCTGCTCCCTGAAATCATTCGCAATGCTCTCCATAAGTGTGAGCCCACCGAGGCGCGGCAGAGGGATGTGCTGCAATAATACCCCGAGTGCCGGCAAGACATTAAATATATCAGCCGCGCCCAGGCGCTCTTCCAGCGCAGGGCAGATCAGCGCGAAGGCGGCAGCGGGGCCGTGGGATCGCTGCGCCAGCCTAACCACAGCGTCCAACCGCAGCACGCGGTCCGTAATACCGGCCGTAAGTTTGTCATAGTTCTTCCACACTGTTTCGGCCGTGCCACCCGCTGGATGTTTTATCTCCGCCTGCGGACAGGCGTCCAGCACCGCGCAGCGCAGCGTAGGGCGCAGCTCGGCCAGATCCACGGCAAGCGCCTGTACCCGGGCGGCGAATTCCTTTCGCGCCGTAGCCGGCAGAGAGGTTTTATCTTTTACACCGGCCAGTTCCTTCTCCAGCCCGGTCAACTTTTCCCTGAACCCGTCGGCCGCGGCATGCCAGGCCTCACCAGGCTCTCGCCCGAACCTGTCCAGAGCCAGACCAAAATCTTCGGCGGTTTTATGCGCCTCTTTGGCGAATCTCCTAATATTGGCGAAAGATGCGCTAGGCGATAGCAATTCCATGGTTGTCGCTCCCTTGTATCTGCTCCACTAATCCATTTCCAGATTTTACATTTTTATGTTTTAGAACACTATCAAGTTATCAAAATTGAAAATCTTGTTACACCGCAAGGCACAAAACCTTGCGACATAAAGCGATAAAAAACGGCAAAAAAAAGGCCCACGGTTTTTGCGTGAGCCGGTTTATCGTCGAGAAACTGAAATTTGGTTGCGGGGGCAGGATTTTGTCACAACTCTCAGGCTCGCCGTCGCTCACCTGAGGTCGCGACCCCGGCTCACGGACTCGTCTGCTGACTCGCCAACGCTCCCGGCACCCTTTCCAACTGCATAAACCACAGGTGGACACCGCATTGCGGTTTCCCCTACCTTTCAAATCCTGACGCGGGACAAGCAGTTGTCTCGCTCCCCCGCCTGTAATAAAAAAGCCCTCGGATATTTCCGAGGGCTTTAAATTTGGTTGCGGGGGCCCACAATAACCTTTACAGTAACCCCGAAACCTATCAAAAAGTGCTAAAAATCCCCCTTTTTAGGCTGATAAAGCGGCAAAGGACATAAATTTATAACCTCACATACCAGGCCCTTCTACAATGCCGCTAGTCAAAGATCGGGTCCGAGGAATTCATCTCCTCATAGAGGCGGCTGCGCACTTACGACCCAACAGTTCGGACAGTCAGCGTTACCCATTCACCTGTCGTTCAATTTCCGTAAGCACGGCAAGAATATCATCAAGCGCTGGCGGAGCGCTGAAGAACATCTCTTGCATCTTAGCGTAGTCGTCCTCCAAATCCTTTCTCCGGAATGGCGGCGGAACAAGCCTAAGGCTGCCCGGAACCGCTTCATCGTACTTTGCGGAAGCGGAGCGGAAGAAAACGGCCTTATGCTCCGCCACGCTTTTAAGCAGCGTCAAGTCACCGATAGCTTTCTTGCCGATGCCTTTTTCATAAAGTTTTACAACATCATAGTAATGTCTGGACTGGCGACGCGGGAAACCCTTCCCCGAAGGGAAGTGATGGCAGGCATGCAGGATAGTGGCCTTCTCCCAAAATGTGCGTTCAGGCGCCAGTACCTTCACTTTGCAAGAAGGGTCTTTGAAGGGCTTGGGGATGGCCTGGGCCGCGTATGGCATGACCGCCGCCTCCTCAGCAGGCCACTGCTCTCCCCGCGCGCCAAGTTCCAGCCGGATTACCGGTTGCAGGTATCTGGCCATAGCGCCCTCACGCCCGCCAATTCCGGCCGGGTAATGGAATAGCAAGGTCTGCTCGTCCGGGTCCTCCCGGTCAAGTTCGATATGCCATAGCCCCTTTGACCGAGTCGTGCCAAGTGCGGCGGCAAAAGCAGCGCTGAGTTGCGGCAGAAACCGGGTATGGATCATTTTCCTGCAAGCCGCCGACAAACCTTCCAGCCGCTTCGCTTCCTGTTTCCTGCTTGGAGCCTTCGCAGGATCGTTCTCGCCACCGAATCCTAACGCGCTCCGGTCAAAGGAAAGATCGACATCCTCTGAAAATCGGTCAATGGCCTGATAAACCTTGGATAGGCTTGTTCCCCCCTTGAAAATGAGACCCGCCGGCGGGTTATTCAAGGTGAAGATACGCTTAAGCGTCCAGCAGACCCAAAAATCTTTTTCGATCAGGGCGGGCAGCATGTCTCCGCGTATGCTGGATGCCGTACTAAACAGTTCGGAACGATCACTCTCGGAAAGACGCGCGATATCATCCATGGCGCACCTCTCCTAAACCTCCGACGTTCTTGCAGACTTTGCGTGCCACCTCGGCGATCCAGCCGGTGACATACAACAAGTCTTTGAGCAGCTTCCGCTGGTCTTTGGCGGCAAGCCTTTTACGCAGATGCGTAATAGTATCTTCGTTGATGGATTCTTTACCTATATGGCGAAGCGCCTGGAAGACCATGGCGCTTGTTGAACTGCCAAGGGGAAGGTCTCTGGGTGAGACATGTTTCATGGTGAACACGGTGTTACCTACACGAATACTTCTGGATTTTCCGTCAGTCAGGTAGACCGGCTTCGCGGGAACCTGAGTAGACAATCCGAGCCAGTTTGCGGCCACCGCGCCGGAAGGAACGACACGGCTTCCTGTTTTTCTTGCAATGGCATGGGCTACCGTATCCATATCCGGGGCGAGCTCAATCCCTAAAGTCGGATTCATCCGAGGAATATGATACAGCCCCTGGCCGAGCCGCCTAATGGTTTTGTGTTCGGTCAACCGCGATAGAGCTTGGTCAACCGCCGCGCGGGAACCAAGGCAGAGGAAATCCTTGCTGGCGTGGATCATCCCTACCCCCAGTTTTCGCATACGGGCCAAAACGTTCTTTTGAATGGAGTTCATAATACTTATTGTGTCAGAAAAGGATATACTATTTCTGACAGAAAGTCAAGAGCGCGGCGCGTTTCTTCCGCAGGGATTCCCCGCCCCCCGCGCAGGTCTACCGTTGCCCCATACCCGCAGCGGTCCTCTCAAGGAAGTCGGCCCGTGCCGTATCAGATAATGGCATTATTAGGGCCATCATCCATTATAGGCTGGAGCCATGAGTCCGGCGGCATGGAGAGAAATTCCTCAAGAGGTATTCCCTGTCTGCCCCAACCAGGAGACTGGAATTGTTTGTTTTGAGTATACGTGTGAATTCCAGGGGTATCATGGTTTACTCAGTATACTGAGTAATTTTACTCACTGTCAATTTTCACAACGGCATAAAGATCCGCAAACTCAACAAAAACGGCGACTACCCAAAGTAACCCGCGGGGAACATAGGAACCCAAAAAGGAGCTGCTCCTTTTTGGGTTCTACGACCACCAGCAGTTTGCTGCGGTTTTATTTACCCTTCTTAGCTGCCGGTTTGACTGCGGCCGACTTCTGCTCAACAGGCTTTGCAGCGGGCAGCGCCGCGGCGGCGACTGGCTGCACCGGGGCGGCAGCGACCGGCTGTACCGGGGCCGCAATGGCTTCCGGCTTTTTGCAGCCAACCGCGAGCATAAACGCCGCGAAAGGCAGCGCGAACAACAGTATTTTTTTCATCTTGGTTATCTCCTCAGGTTGTATGTGTCACGCTTTTGCGATTCCTTCTTTTATGGCGTAGCGCACCAGATCGGTCTGCTTGTGAATGTTTAATTTTAGCGAGATATTATGCCTGTGGACTTTTACGGTATTTATTGATATTTTTAATTTATAGGCGATCTGCTTGTTCCCCAGGCCTTCCGCTATCATCTGAATAAGCTCTCTTTCCTTAGAGGTAAGCCCGGTATTTCGCATTTCCAGCTCACCCGATGCAGCGCTAATCATATCGGACAATTCCACATTGGTCACGGAGGGGCTTAAGTAATACTGGCCCTTATAAACCGTGCGCAGAGCTTTAACAATATCCTCCGGCGCGCTCTCTTTAACCAAATAGCCGCGCGCGCCGGCTGAAAACGCCTTTCTTATCGTGGCCGCGTCATCGTGCATGCTGAGAATTATAGCTTTAGCTTTTTTATCTTTATGGATCAGCCGTTCCATGGTTTCCAGGCCGTTTAAGCCCGGCATAGTGATATCAAGCACGAAGATGTCGGCCGGAATCGTCAACGCCATTTTCAGCGCCTGATTTCCGTTGGAAGCCTCTCCGACTACGAGGATATCACTGGCGGTATTTTTCAGCACCGCCCTGAGGCCTTCTATAACGATGGCGTGGTCATCAACAAGGATTACCCTAATGGCCATGCTTACCCCCCCCCCCCGGCGTTTACAGGCGGCGGGAATTCGGCTTCAATAGCGGTCCCGCGCCCCGGTTTTGAGGTGATCAGGATACTGCCGCCGATAGATTTAACCTGCTCCCTCATAATTTCCAGGCCGTAACAGCTTTCACTTCTCACTTTATCAATCTCAAAACCACAGCCGTCATCATTGATGGAAAACTTTAATATGTCATTGTCACAATTTATAACCACTTTAAGGTTTTTGGCGCCGGAATGTTTTATCGCGTTGCTCAGGGTTTCCTGCGCCAGTCTGTAGACGACTATCCCGGCCCGCGCGTGGTATTTTTCCCAGTCATCCGGTATATTGATATAGTGGGAAATTTTAATTTTGGAGTAGCTGCCAACCTGGGTGAAAAACGCCGCCAGCGCGCCTGAAAGTCCGGCGATCTCAAGGTTGGGCGGCCAGATGTCAGCGGAAACATTCTTCATCATTTCCACCATATTTTTAACCAGAGTTCTTGTTTGATGCAATTTTCCTATGGCGTTGTTTACGCCGCCGCGTTTTAATTCTTCTTCAACAAGCAGCAATGAAGACGAAAGGCCCACCAGCATGGACCCTGAAATATCGTGAATAGCGCCGGCGACTTTTTTCTGCTCGTCTTCCTGCGCCTGCCGGATCCTATTGTCGATCAGCTTGCGTTCTTCCTCAATCTTTTTGCGCTCGGTGATGTCGTGAATAACCGCCTGAATATTTGTGATTTGGCCGGTCGTGCTTGTAAAGGCGATGTTGTTATCTCTGAACCATTTAATCCCCCCTGATTTTGTTATCAGGCGGTATTCCTGAGACCATTTCCGGTCCCCTTGTTTAAGATGCCGGGTGGTTTCCAGTTCAAGCCGGGGATTGTCATCGGGGTGGGTGATCCCAGGCCATGAAACCCGGCCTGACAGGAAGTCGTCGCTTGAGTAACCGAGGATACTGGTGACATTTCCTGAAATAAATTCAACCGGCCATTGGTCGGTGTCTATCCCCCAGACGACAACCAGCGTGTCATTCTGGTTGATTATCTCTTCCAGTGTCTGCTGCAACCGCGCCCCTTCCGCCTTCCTGGTGATGTCGCGGGCGATGCCGCGCCAGCCCCGTGGAATCCCGTTGTCCGACAGGATGGGAACACCGCTTATCTCCAGGACAATATGGCGGCCGTTTTTGTGCCGGCAGTTGAGTTCGATCTGATTAAAGGGCCGGCCTGTTCCGCGGGCGGCGTTGAATTCGTCGCGCGAAAAGCGCGTTCCTTTCATAAGAATCAGGTCAAGCGGCGCCGAGCCAAGCACTTCCTCCGGAGTATACCCCGACACTTCTAAAATCTTAGGGTTAGAATAAGTGCAGACAAAATTCGCGTCAGTTTCCCAGATCCAGTCGGTGGTGGCTTCAACCAGCGTCCGGAAACGCTCCTCGCTGACCAACAGTCGCCCCTCAAGCTCTTCCAGCTGTCGGCGCGCTTCCTCCAGGTTCAGCGCGGCGGAAATATTATTTTGAAAGTCATCTGGCATAAAAAGCTCACCGGCCTGTAAGCGCCTCTTTCACGGTGTCTATGATAGTGGCGTTCCTGAAAGGCTTGCTCGCGTATTCAAAGACGCCCAGATTCTCCGCCTCCCGTATGGACCCGGCCTCTCCGTAGCCTGTCAGGATGATCACCCGCACCGCTTTATCCGTTTCCCGTATCAGCCTCAGGGTTTCCATCCCGCTCATCTTCGGCATTTTAAGGTCCAGGATGATCACATCCGGGTTGTGTTCCGTGTTTTTCAGCGCGCCCTCGGCCCCGTCTGCCGCCGTGATGACGGTGAACCCCTCGCCGCCAAGCACCGCTTTAAAGGCGGCGCGAATGTCGTTTTCATCGTCTATAACCAGAATTTTGCCTTTTTGTTTTTCCGGCGGACCGCCCTTTTTATTATTTATGGTCATTGTTTTCCCTCAACCCGCCCGCCTTGCGCCGTCTCCCGATGCTTTCCAGGCTTATTTCCAGCACCCCTTTTTCCAGCAGCGCGCTGTCTATCAGGGATTGATACTCCTCTTCCCTGCCCTGACAGCAGATCTTGATCGTATCTTTAACGACCAGGGCCTCATTCATAAGTTCCTCAGAAACAACTTCCTTGAACAGTCCGGAATACTTGCCGGTAGTCAGATCCTGAATCGTGGCGCCGGGCGCCAGCCGGCCGTCTTTGTTCACAAGGCCCCGCGCAAGTAATTCTTCCAGCAGAGCCGGGAGCTTGGGTTTGCCCAGCAGGTTTTTCATGAAATTCTCAAGGGTCGCCCGGACCTTTTTTTCAAGCTCCTTCTCAAGAAAAGACAACAGCAGGGCGTCCATCTTCTTTTGCAGCTCCGGCACGCATTGCGCCGGACGGCCCAGCGCGGAGCCGGTCAGCACCTCCGCCGGCGATAGTGTGATGGGAAGCGACAGCATCTCTTTGCCGCCGTCCCGGATCGTGTAGCGCAGTTCCACGCTTACCCCTTCTAATTCCCGCGCCAGCCGGTCCCTTTCCGCGGGCTCTATGCCGGCGATGAGGCGGGAGGAATGTCCTTCCATGTCCATCAGCAGACCGAGGACGGAGGGCCCCAGCTGCGGAAAAAAAATCCTTGAAAACTTCAGGAGCGCCGCCGCCTTGCCGTCCTGCAGCAAGTTGTCGTTAATATAAAGCGGCGAGAAGCCGGCGGCCTGGTTTTTTGGTTTCATAGTAACTTCAGGTTGTTTAGGCGACTCTTCTAAGGGGTGGCAACCAGTATCCGGGAACGACTGGCATTCTGTAACCAGTATCCAGAACCTTCGCAGTCTCCATCCTGACTTGTGCGTTGGGACACCCGCCCGATTTGCCGTCTTTCCGGCGAAAGCCGGACTGGGCTTACGAGCTTTTGGGATAGCCTATCCGCAGAGGCGGACCCGCCGGCCGTTTGGCGGGCAGCCTGCTTTATGTATAAATATCCCGGACCTTTTTAAACGGCAGCCTGTAGATGATGTAAGCCACGACAAAATCGGCCTCAAGCAGCTTTTCAAGCTTATGGCGCACGCCCATAAACACCAGCGGCGTCTCGCCCGGCCGGATGGTGGAGCGGATCCTTCCGGCTATAAAAGCGTCCCGCTTCTCCATCAACCGGTTGCTTTCAGCCCTGTACAGCGCTAAAGCGGCGGGATCGTCTTTTAGCCCTGTACCTTGCAGCAGCTTGCTCAGGGCGTCGTATTCCGCCACCAGCAGATCCGGGTCTTCGGTCCCTTCAAGGCGCGCGTCCCTGCCCAGCAGTTCCAGGACCAGCCGGTGATTGGGGCTGTCCTTGGCGGCCAGCTTCTCCACTATGGACCGCTCCATGCCGCACACCGGCAGCGCGTCCTGGTATATCCGGAAGGACCGGCACGGGATATTGGTCTCAGTAAGCTTGCACGCTATGCCGCCCCACATATCCGTGATGGATTCCTGCCGCTCCGGCGGCCGGGTATTTTTGCCGTCGGCGGGCGCGCAGTCTTTTATGGCGCCGCCTATAGCTGCGGCCTCGCGCTGGGTGTGCAGGATAGGCACATAAATCAATCCTTTAGTTTCAGCCATGCTTCACATCCTCCGCGGTGATCGGCAGGCTCACCGTGAATGAGGCCCCTTTTCCCTTGCCGGGGCTTGCCGCCGTTATTTTGCCGTTATGCGCCCTTATGATGCCGGCGGAGACAGAGAGCCCGAGTCCCGTGCCCTGCCCCGGCTCGCGCGTGGTAAAAAAGGGATAAAAGAGCTTGGGCAACTTGTCCGGGGCTATGCCCTCACCAGAATCAGTGAATACTACGCTCACGGTTTTACCTTCGGCTTTTGTTTCAATTCGTAGTTCCCCGCGGCTCTTCATGGCCTGAACGGCGTTACGGATGATATTAGTGAACACCTGCGTCAGTTGTTCTTTGTTGCCCGTTACCGGCGGCAGACCGGCCGAATAACCCTTATGGATATTTATTCCCTCCAGGCGGCAATAGCTCTCGGCGAGGGTCAGGGACTTATCTATCACCTCATTGACATCCAACAATATAAATTGCGACGCCTGCGTCCTGCCGTATGACATAAGGCTGGTAACGATAGCTTCGCAGCGGATCGCGTTGCGCAGCACGATCTCGGCCGATTCCCGCAATTTGCCCGCGTCCCCCTTCGCGCCCTTCAATTTCCCCAGCATAGTCTCGGAGAATGAGATCATAGTGGCGAGCGGATTGTTGAGTTCATGCGCGGTGCCGGTGATAAAATAACCTATGGCGTCCAGTTTCTCTGCCTCCGCAATTTGTCTTTCCATCGCTTTGTGTTCGGTTATATCCCAATTAGTGCCGACCAGGCGCTGCGGCGCGCCCGAATCGTCGCGCTGAACAATAGCAAGGGCTCTGATATGGTGGATTGAGCCGTCGGGCCAGACAACGCGGAATTCAGAGTTAAATTCTTTTTCGCTCCGTATAGCCATCTGGACTTCCGCGTCGCTCCGTTCCAGATCGTCAGGGTGCAACCCCGCCTTCCACGACTCGTACGCGCCCTTAAAATCATCTTTTTTAATGCCGTAAAGCGCGTACATCTGGTCGTCCCACAGAAGGATATTGTTAATAATATCGTAGTCCCATACACCCACGCCGCCGGCGCGCACGGCCAATGACAGGCGGGTCGCTGCTTCTTTCAGCGCCAGCTCCGCCTTCTTGCGCTTGGTGATGTCCCGGGCGATGCCTTCAAAACCGATTACCGCGCCGGTATCATTCCTTAACGGAACACCACTTGAGGTGTGCCAGAGCCATTCCCCGTTGAGGTGCTTAACGCGGTATTCCACGCCGCTCTGCCTTTGCCCTGTTTCCACTATTTTTCGTAAAAATACCATACAGCCCGGGAGATCATCGGGATGAACGAATTTTTGGAATGGCTGCCCGACAACCTGGTTTACAGGATGCCCCAGCAGGGTTGTCCAGGCGGGTGAGACAAAGGTGAATATCCCGTCAGCGGTAAGAAGATAAATAATGTCGTGGCTGTTCTCGATCAGGCGGCGGTGCGTCTCCGAAATCTCGCGCAGCTCGGCGGTCAGCAGCCCGGCCGCCTGGCGCGCCTTGACGCGCATACGGATCATAAATAGCGCCAGTCCGAACGCCAGCAGCAGCCCGGCCGGCAGCGCGGCTCTGGCGGCCACAGCCCATTGCCAGTCGCTGGCGTCAATATCCATGCCCAGCACGGCTGCTACGGCGCCGGTGCGCGGGTCATAAATCGAAACCAGCCCCGATATCCACTCGCCCCAGCGGTCGGAGGCCGGCCCAGTGACGGCATCCGCCCCGGTGTCTACCACGCGGCGGTCCTCCGCCGAAATATCCGCGTAGATCTCGCCTGGCGGGGAATAATCTTTTGACCCCGCCGGTTCGCTGTCAACGAAGAAAAAAACCGTCCCGTCCGCCCTGCGGCCCAGGAGATAAATAAACCAGCATTTGGGGTTAGCCGGAAGAACAGCGGCAAACTGCTCTTTAAGCCGTATATAATCAGGGCTTTTAAGGTCAGCGTCTGTACCGGTGAGCGTCTTGACTCTATCTATGTTCACCGCCCGCGCTACCAGCCGCGTCTCCAGCAGCAGTTCAGCGCGCAGCCCGTGGTCCGCCCATGCGATCATCCACCAGACAAGCAATACGCCGGCGGCGAGCGCCGCCGCGCTCATGCCGGCCGTCAACCAGCCGCGCCTTTTATTTAACCCCGTTTGGTTATCGTCCATTGGAAGTTCCTATAAGAAATTGTAGTCCACAGCTATGCCGATTACCAGGCTGTTAGGCGCGTTCCCCGCCTCCCTGATCCCCCCGCGGAGTCTGCCGGGTAAAGTAGCGTAGTAGGTTAAATGCGGCCTGACAAGGCCGTTATCGCCGAGCTTGAAGGATACCGCGGTATCCAGGACCAGAACATTGAACCGGTTTGCCGGGCCGGGCGTATTGTAATTAACTGAGTTAAATGCGGAGTTACCCCAGCCGAGCAAAGCCGAACTTGTCCACAAGGAATCACCGGCAAGCGGCTTTTCGTATCCCAGTCCGGCGTCCCCGTAATAGCCCCCGGCGATATCGCTTCTTAACATGGAAAAATAATGATCAGTCATAACTTTAAAAAAACCGATTGGGTGAGACAGCTTCATGTACGCTTCGCCGTAAGAATCTAGATCCGGGAAAGTGTAGAGCGCGAACCCGGGAGAAACGGATAAGTCATTAAGTTTCCGTTCATAGCTGAGTGTGAGGTCGAACTCGCTGAATTTATCCCGCTGGGGCATATCAACGCTGTAATTGAGCCAGGCGTTCGCCGTAAAGCCGTATTTGGACACAGTGACCGAGGGTTGATAGGCTTCGTTCGCGGCAGGGGACTGGGGGATGCCCCGCCAGACATACTTGGAGACAATGTCCAGTTCTGAAGAGCAGGCAAGTCCGGACGGAGTTTCTTCCGCCGCCCGGGATTTAGAGCTTAGAA
This sequence comes from Elusimicrobiota bacterium, assembly GCA_037137395.1. Lineage (GTDB taxonomy): Bacteria > Elusimicrobiota > Elusimicrobia > Elusimicrobiales > UBA9959 > YA12-FULL-51-18. Next base: position 18,743 of record JBAXKK010000013.1, on the reverse strand, counting down.
TTGACAGCAGGCATACCGCCGCGACCAATGTTAATGTTTTCATATTTATACCGGTAAAGCGCCCGTCAGCGCCGTAAACATATTATATCAACTCCGCAATGTATCGGGGCTGGTGCGCATTCCGACCCCGCCCATACTCCCGAAAATCAGGAGCCCTCCGGGTTTGCCGGCTTGCCCGCGATCAGCCCTAGAATAGAAGGGCCAAGAGAGTCCTGAATGACGCGAACGATTAACCGCATCATTACGCCCATATCAATATCCTCAAACGGGCAGGACTTGGCCTGGGCGTCCCAGACAGGCGCCCATACCCCTTGCTGTTGGCGCTGAATAACCGCCAGACAGGCGCCGATGATATATTCAACCGTATCATCCGGCATACCCGCGATACCCTCGGCGAACGGTGTCATAATTTCAACCGTGGAGGATAAATCGTCCGTTAGGCGGCCTAGCCCGCCCAGCTTCAGGAATACAGGCGCCAGCGCTGGAAGCAGCGGCGCTATTTTCCGTGATATGTGGAACTGCTTGAGCGTCGCCAATTTGTCCGCCCGGTATTCAACGCCGTTAATTTCAAAGTTAATCATTACGATATGTTTTTACCGGCCTTCAGCGAGCGCATCCTGCACGCTGCCTATGATAGTGGCGTTTCTGAAAGGCTTGCTCGCGTATTCAAAAACATCCAGATTCTCCGCCTCCCGGATGGACCCTGCCTCCCCGTAGCCGGTCAGGATGATCACCCGCACCGCTTTATCCGTTTCCCGTATCAGCCTCAGGGTTTCCATCCCGCTCATCTTCGGCATTTTAAGGTCCAGGATGATCACATCCGGGTTGTGTTCCGTGTTTTTCAGCGCGCCCTCGGCCCCGTCTGCCGCCGTGATGACGGTGAACCCCTCGCCGCCAAGCACCGCTTTAAAGGCGGCGCGAATGTCGTTTTCATCGTCTATAACCAGAATTTTGCCTTTTTGTTTTTCCGGCGGACCGCCCTTTTTATTATTTATGGTCATTGTTTTCCCTCAACCCGCCCGCCTTGCGCCGTCTCCCGATGCTTTCCAGGCTTATTTCCAGCACCCCTTTTTCCAGCAGCGCGCTGTCTATCAGGGATTGATACTCCTCTTCCCTGCCCTGACAGCAGATCTTGATCGTATCTTTAACGACCAGGGCCTCATTCATAAGTTCCTCAGAAACAACTTCCTTGAACAGTCCGGAATACTTGCCGGTAGTCAGATCCTGAATCGTGGCGCCGGGCGCCAGCCGGCCGTCTTTGTTCACAAGGCCCCGCGCAAGTAATTCTTCCAGCAGAGCCGGGAGCTTGGGTTTGCCCAGCAGGTTTTTCATGAAATTCTCAAGGGTCGCCCGGACCTTTTTTTCAAGCTCCTTCTCAAGAAAAGACAACAGCAGGGCGTCCATCTTCTTTTGCAGCTCCGGCACGCATTGCGCCGGACGGCCCAGCGCGGAGCCGGTCAGCACCTCCGCCGGCGATAGTGTGATGGGAAGCGACAGCATCTCTTTGCCGCCGTCCCGGATCGTGTAGCGCAGTTCCACGCTTACCCCTTCTAATTCCCGCGCCAGCCGGTCCCTTTCCGCGGGCTCTATGCCGGCGATGAGGCGGGAGGAATGTCCTTCCATGTCCATCAGCAGACCGAGGACGGAGGGCCCCAGCTGCGGAAAAAAAATCCTTGAAAACTTCAGGAGCGCCGCCGCCTTGCCGTCCTGCAGCAAGTTGTCGTTAATATAAAGCGGCGAGAAGCCGGCGGCCTGGTTTTTTGGTTTCATAGTAACTTCAGGTTGTTTAGGCGACTCTTCTAAGGGGTGGCAACCAGTATCCGGGAACGACTGGCATTCTGTAACCAGTATCCAGAACCTTCGCAGTCTCCATCCTGACTTGTGCGTTGGGACACCCGCCCGATTTGCCGTCTTTCCGGCGAAAGCCGGACTGGGCTTACGAGCTTTTGGGATAGCCTATCCGCAGAGGCGGACCCGCCGGCCGTTTGGCGGGCAGCCTGCTTTATGTATAAATATCCCGGACCTTTTTAAACGGCAGCCTGTAGATGATGTAAGCCACGACAAAATCGGCCTCAAGCAGCTTTTCAAGCTTATGGCGCACGCCCATAAACACCAGCGGCGTCTCGCCCGGCCGGATGGTGGAGCGGATCCTTCCGGCTATAAAAGCGTCCCGCTTCTCCATCAACCGGTTGCTTTCAGCCCTGTACAGCGCTAAAGCGGCGGGATCGTCTTTTAGCCCTGTACCTTGCAGCAGCTTGCTCAGGGCGTCGTATTCCGCCACCAGCAGATCCGGGTCTTCGGTCCCTTCAAGGCGCGCGTCCCTGCCCAGCAGTTCCAGGACCAGCCGGTGATTGGGGCTGTCCTTGGCGGCCAGCTTCTCCACTATGGACCGCTCCATGCCGCACACCGGCAGCGCGTCCTGGTATATCCGGAAGGACCGGCACGGGATATTGGTCTCAGTAAGCTTGCACGCTATGCCGCCCCACATATCCGTGATGGATTCCTGCCGCTCCGGCGGCCGGGTATTTTTGCCGTCGGCGGGCGCGCAGTCTTTTATGGCGCCGCCTATAGCTGCGGCCTCGCGCTGGGTGTGCAGGATAGGCACATAAATCAATCCTTTAGTTTCAGCCATGCTTCACATCCTCCGCGGTGATCGGCAGGCTCACCGTGAATGAGGCCCCTTTTCCCTTGCCGGGGCTTGCCGCCGTTATTTTGCCGTTATGCGCCCTTATGATGCCGGCGGAGACAGAGAGCCCGAGTCCCGTGCCCTGCCCCGGCTCGCGCGTGGTAAAAAAGGGATAAAAGAGCTTGGGCAACTTGTCCGGGGCTATGCCCTCACCAGAATCAGTGAATACTACGCTCACGGTTTTACCTTCGGCTTTTGTTTCAATTCGTAGTTCCCCGCGGCTCTTCATGGCCTGAACGGCGTTACGGATGATATTAGTGAACACCTGCGTCAGTTGTTCTTTGTTGCCCGTTACCGGCGGCAGACCGGCCGAATAACCCTTATGGATATTTATTCCCTCCAGGCGGCAATAGCTCTCGGCGAGGGTCAGGGACTTATCTATCACCTCATTGACATCCAACAATATAAATTGCGACGCCTGCGTCCTGCCGTATGACATAAGGCTGGTAACGATAGCTTCGCAGCGGATCGCGTTGCGCAGCACGATCTCGGCCGATTCCCGCAATTTGCCCGCGTCCCCCTTCGCGCCCTTCAATTTCCCCAGCATAGTCTCGGAGAATGAGATCATAGTGGCGAGCGGATTGTTGAGTTCATGCGCGGTGCCGGTGACAAAATGGCCTATGGCGGCTATTTTTTCCGACGCCACCAGCTGGTTTTCCATCTCCTTGCGCGCGGTAATGTCGCGGAAATACCAGATTCTGCCGTGGTATTTCCCGTCGGCACTTATTAAAGGCGAGGAGTATCTGTCAATACATCTCCCGTCGGCAAATTCTATTTCGTCCCTATTCTCTTCGTCTTTGTGTTCGTAACAATATGCGACTTTGCGGTTGAATTCCACTGGATCCTTTAGTTGTTTTAAAACGTATTCCAGCATCGTTTTATCGTCTTTTGTATCCAGAATACCTTGAGGTATCTTCCATATTTCGCCGAAACGCTTATTGGAAAGAATGGAATATCCTTTGTTATCTATGACCAGTATTCCGTCAATGGATGTTTCCAACTGGGTTTCCAGGAGGATGGTCTTGAACAAGAGCGCCTCCGCAGTCTTCCCTTGCTCAGTGACATCCCGGAACACCAGAATCACGCCGATGGTTTTTCCGTATCTGTCCCGAATAGGCGCCGCGCTGTCGGCGATGCTCCTCTGTGTTCCGTCCCTGGCGATGAGCGCGGTATGGTTGGCAAGCCCCACGATCGTGCCTTTCTCCAACACCCTGCCTATGGGGTTTTCGCAAACCTTCCCGGTTTCCTCGTTGATGATGTTGAAAACCTCTCGGAAAGGTTTTCCGCGAGCTTCCTCCTGACTCCAGCCAGTCAACTTTTCCGACACCTTGTTGAGCAGAATAACATGGCCGTCGATATCCGTGGCGATGACGCCGTCGCCGATGTTGCGCAATGTGACAGCCAGCCATTCCTTTTCATCGGCCAGGGCATCCTCCGCCCTCCTGCGTGCGGTAATATCTTTGACGATATGGACTGAACCGGTCAGCTTTCCTCTCTGATCGAAAATAGGCGAAGCGGACACATCCAGAGTGCATCCCAAATGTGGTTCAAACAACTCCATCTGCGTGGGGCTTTCGGTCTGCAGAACTTTGGAGTGGGGACAGTTCTTAGGCGGCTTTTTTGAGCCATGAATGACGGCATAGCACTTTCTGCCAACCAGCTCTTCCGGCCTCTTCTTGAATGCAGCGGCGAATGCCTTATTCACCCTGATGAGCCTGAAATTCCTGTCATGCAGGGACACTAAGTCGGAAATGGCATCAAATATCGTCGCCCATTCTTTGGCCGTCTGCGCCACCGCTTCTTGCACCTGTTGGTGAGGAACAACCCTTTTCATTTTCATTTTATTTCTGCGGCCAGGTAGCTAGCGAGTTCGGCGAAGCGTTCTTTGCGCCTGTGATAAAAGGGCAGCAGGGCCTGATATTCCCTTATCTTGTCCGCGTCCTTTACTTCCACGATCCGGATGTCCGCGGGCAGCCGTTTTTTGATATTATGATACGCTCCGACAAAAATAATCCCGGTTTGCCCGTCGCACAGCGTCTCCCATATCCTTCTGGCGATAAATTCGTCCCGTTTGTTCAGGAGTTTGTTTTTGCTGATCTTGTACATCACAAAACCGAACAGTTTGGCCGGCAGGGTCTTGGCCTGCGTTATCCTGAGCATCCGGTCGCGCTCTTCTTTGACCAGGCCGAAATCTTCCGTTTTGATCAATACCGCCCCTTTTTTCAGGAGCTCCGAGACTAATTCGTAGTTTTTGCTGCCCGCCTTCACCCCTTCCTCCACTATTTTCTGCGCAACCTCGCCGTCCGTTATCATCCCGTCCTGATATAGCCTGAAGCCGGACACATCTACCGTATTAAAGTGCTTGATTATCGCGTCCCAGAAGGCCAGGATCGTACGCTCATGCGCTGCCCAGAATTCCGGCCCAAAATCAGCCATGCCTCTTTTGGTCACCTCTTTCGCCAAAGATCCCAGGTCGGCGCTTGAATGGATAACCGGCACATAGATCAGAGTTCGCATTATTTATCCTTTTAAAATCGCACCTGCTCAGGTGAACAGGCCGCAGTCAGTTAGACTGTCGGGGCAGATTTTGACTAACAGCCTAATAGACTACAGCCTTCAGCCTGAATGCCCGAGTCGTTACTTTAATTCTCACACCGTTTTCTCGTTCTTATTCTCTCATACCCGAGAAGTTTTCCGGAAGCGTCAATCCTGACATCATAAACTCCGAGAAGGTCGAGGTTGGCCGCTTTGGAGGGCTTCTCGATTATCTCTACGGTGATGTGCCAGGTCTCCGCTTCTTTGTTTATCCCTATCGCGGCGGGAGCACTGAAGCCGGTAAGCTGAACCAGTTCCGCTTTGGCAATTTTCGCAATACCGTTAATTTCCATATTTACGTTAATTACGCGGCCTTAACTTTTTGCTCCAATTTCTCCAGCCGCTTTTTCATCTCCGTGTTTTCCTTTTCCATCTCGGCCTCTTTCGCTTTTGAGGAAAGGAAACTGTCGGTTTCCCACCAGTTTATGCCCATCTCCATAGCCCTGTCCACGGAACAAACCAAAAGTCTTATCTTGATAGTGAGCAGGTCAATATCGGCGATCTGAATTTTGATATCCCCGGCTATCACAATGCCCTTTTCCAGCACCCGTTCCAGGATATCCGCCAGGTTGGTGGCGTTGGTGGCGTGCATCATTTTTTGTTCGGACATACTATTCCCCTCTTCCCTTTTGCCAATTTTTAGCTTTTATAATTAAAGCAGTTGTCCTCTTGCGCAAATTCGTGATAAAGCGGCAATTCTTGCAGTCCAAATTTTTATCGTCATAATCCGCGCAAGTCAAAAGCATCTCCGCCGCTTTCTGTAATTCTTCGGCAAATGGCGTCTTTTCACGCGCTCCTTTAGCCTGATTAATCTCCTCGGTAATATCCTTAATTACCGTTTCCTGTCTCAAAAATGTCGGGCAGCTTATTCCCAATTCTTCTTTTTCCATGTTTTCCTTACATTAAATTCCCTAAAGGCCCCAGGTCCAGATTCAGGTCCTCATCCGCGATGCCGAAGATCGCCTGAATTTCCTTTATTTTTTTCTTTACCGCCTTAAGACTTAAACCCAGTTTCTGGACTTCCGCTTTGGAAAGGGTGCCCTTTTTCACCCTCCGGAAGGCCTCCTTCTCCATAAGCCTTCTTATCAGTTCAACCAGGGTCAGGATCAGTTTAGCCAAGCCCTGCTCCGTTTTTTTGGGACTGCCGAGGTCGATAAGCTTGGGGATATTCTCCTCGGCTCTTCTTATTTCCGTTTGCAGTTTCTGGATGTAGGCAGTATCCTCGGGAGTAAATCCCCTGTTCCGGTCGCTTAAATTTCTGCCGGATAATTCCTCCGCCTTGGAAACGGAGGTTAAAATGAGCCTCAGCCCCAGAAACACAAGGTCCACATCCGCCACTCTCAACACTATATCGCCGTTGATGACCGCGCCTTTCTCCAAGACCTTATCCAGCGCGTCCACCAGTGTCACGCGCTCATTTTTATTTATCAGGCTCTTTGATTTGTCGATCATAACGTTAAAAAGAAACAAAATTATACGCGGGCCAGGGGCCGCCGCATTCAAGGTACAACCCTTTTACCGTCAATTTTTGATTCAGGTTTTCAATTTCCCGCTTAAAGGTTCCGGTTTTCTCCTCCGGAACCAGGCAGGCGGCGTTTAAAATCATGGGTTCAGGCTTCCCGGTTAATTCTTTCCCCAGGATCTTGCTTCTGACACACGCTGCCGACAGCTTGCCGAGAGTTTCAAAAACCTCATCCGCGAGATTATTCACTTCGATATCGGCTTCCTTGCGCACAAGCTCCCTCAACTCTTCTTCCATAAAAAACGCCATTCCCTCGGATAAAGCCGCCATTTCCTTTTCTTTCTCTTTTATCGCCCCGTTTTTATCTTTTACAACCTGTTCGAATTCCCACACGTTTTTCAGGTACATCTTTACGGACCATTCCCGTTTCCCGCGGATTTTATCCAGGTTTTCCCCGGCCTTTGCGTAGCCGTTACCCAGGGCTTCCTCCAAACCCGCCGCTTCTTTGTAAATTGTCCCGAAGCGCATGGGAATCACACTTAAAACCTTATCCCCGCTTTTCATCGCACCCTCTATAACTTTCTCATGGGCGAGGGCTTTTTCCCTGATCCATTTCAGATCATCCTGCGATTTTTTCTGTATTTCCTCAGAACCGAACTCCTCCAATGAAACCCTGCTTACCACCGCCTCCAGATCTTTATATGGGATAACAAAAATATCCCCCGCGCCGTCAATGCCCTTTACGGACATCCCAGGCGGATTCCCGGTTTTTTCCCTGAGGCAATAAAGATATAGACCCTGCATTATGGATCCCTAATCCGCGGACGACTGCCCGCGCATGTAAGATTCTATCTCCAGGCCGTCGCTGAGCTTGACGGTGTATACATTCCTATCCTGGACTTTCACGGGAAGTCCGAGGGATTTCATAAGGGAGCTTTCCTCATAGACCTCCGATTCCACTTCCCAACCGGTCCCCGCTTTAACCGCCTTGATAACCTTTGTTTCTTTTACCTTAAGAGTTTTCTTCAGGAATTCGCCGGCCGCTTTCCCGGCTTCTTCGATATTGGGCATTTTATCTCTCCTCTTCCTTCATTTTTCTGATGGCTTCCAGCTGCGCTAAAATGTCTTTTTCCCGCGCGCTGTATTCCGTTTCGGTTATTTCATCCAGTTCAAACTGGAGCTGCAGCGCCATAAGGTTTTCCATCACGCGCCCCTCATCGGATATCTCTTTTACATACATCTCGTCGATTTTATTGCCCAGCCAAAGAAGGCCGTTCAGGTGCGAGAGCAGGATATTGTCTATCAAGAACATTTTTATTACCTTGGATCCTGCTTTATGGCTCCTCCACCACTACCCGCCAAACACCGGAGGGTAGATGGTGGACAAGCGGCTTTGATTGCCGGGATGACAACTTTTTTCAATCGGCGTCTTTACCCTACAGCCTAACAGCCTACAGCCTAAACGACCTATGCAGCCGCTTAATCCGTGTTTATAACCAGATTCACAAAATTGAACGGCGGCAAGGTCCCCACATATTTAAATTTAATCCTGTTGCCGTATTTCGCGTCCAGCTGCTCCACCAGTTTATCAAAGTAGGCTTCTTTATTATACTCAACCAGGAACGCGGCGCTCAAGATCATCAACTCTCCGTAATTACTGTTGACTTTTACTTCCGCGGCCAGGGGCGACAGAACGGCTAAAATATCATTTTTGCAGAGCTCTTTTTCCTGTTCAAGGGCGGCCTCAACCATCTCGCCTATTGCCATGCGCTGGGCATGGGTCTGGTTAACGGGCAGCGCGGCTATTTTTTCTTTCAAAGCCCTTATGTCCGCGTGTTTCTCCAGAATATGCCCGTAAATGTCCCCTTTCCCGCCCGCTTGCGCGCCTTTAACGGGGAATACGGCTTTTAACCCCAACTCTTTTTTGCCGGCCATGACGCCCAATAAATCATAAAATTTATCGTGCGCGGTCTCCAGTATCCCCTTAACTTTCTCATCGCTTCCGGCGATGGTGCAGAACCGGACCGGCAGCACGGTATGCGCCTTCATAACCTCTTCAATAGCCTTTTCATGGGCTATCAGGTTTTCTCTTGAGACAGGATAGCTTGTTATGGGGGAATTGCTCACCACAGCGGCTATATTATTGTGGACGATGGAGTAAAGCTGGTCGCCTCTCCCCCCGATCCCAAGCGGGCCGAAGGTTTGAGTTCCATTTGCCTTGATGATGCAGTATATATATCTGCCGTCTGTGGTCATAGTTTTAGTTTTTTTCCCATTCTTCCGGATAAATCACGATATTGATGAAATTGAACACCGGCAGCGGCCCGGCATAGAGGAACTTTACCCGTTTTTTAAACTCTTCGCCTAAATCACACATGATATTGTCGAATTCTTTTTCCCTGCCTTTATCCACCAGAAAAGCGGCGTTTATGAACATATTGTCGCCGCTGGTCTTATTGAGCTTATAACTGACGGAGGTCCTTCTCAGGCGCTCCACGATCTCATCGGCTTCATCCGTTTTCTTTTTCTGCAGGGCAGCTTCCACCAGTTTGCCCGTTTCGTTTTTTTTCTGGATATTTTTTGTGCCGGCGTCGTTTTGGAGTTTCTCCTTCATCTTGCGGATCCCCGCGTTCTCTTTCACGATTTCCTTAAAAATCCCCTCCATGTCCGTCCAGGCCCCTTTAACGCCCAGTTCCACCTTATGGTCCAGGTCCCGCAGGGCGATCCTGAATTCCCCGCGCCTGCGGTCCAGCAGGTTCCTTACCTCGTCGGCGCTGGCGGCTATGGTGCCGAATCTGACGGGGAGCACGCCGTCAAATTCCTTCATCACTTCCTCTATGACCCGCGTGTGGGCCAGCATGTTGTCCCCCGTCGCTTTAATCCTGGTCAGAGGATGACTGCTGACCACCATGGTCAGGTCGTCATAGCCGATGGTCAGGACCTCGCGGCCGTTGATGCCTATGGGGCCGAAATTTCTCTCCTGCCTGGCGCCGATTATGCAATAGGCGTATTGGCCTTCTTTTTTCATTATCATCGTTCGCGTCCCAGTCTAGTCCGTCATTTTAACCAGTATGGCGCTTTCTTTGAATTTTTCCTCGTTGAAGGAAATATCCGCCTCACGGCCCGCCTGCCCGCCGTCCGTTTGGCGGGTCTGCTCTCCGGCCCGGCAATAGTCCGCCAGGATTTTATAAGCCCTGGCGGCGTTGCCGAATTCTTTTTCCATTCCGGGCTTGTCCGGGTTTTTGTCGGGATGTAAAGCGTGCGCCGCGCGGTGATAGTGTCTTTTGATCTCGCTTTTGGTCGTCACTTCCTCGGCCACTCCCAATTGATTACGCGCCCATTCCAGGTCCTTGAAATCCAGTTTCTTTATATCAATGGTGTAGAAACTGTACGGGGGCAGCGGGCCGATGCACCGGAAATTCATATTCCCGGAGAATTCGCTGTTGAGGCTTTCGATGCGCGCGTAAAACTCGTCCTGCCGGGCCTTGCTTATCAAAAAAGCGGAATTCATAACCATCTGATCATCCATTAATTCATGCGCCCGGCAGTCATGGCTCAGGCTTTTTAAAGCGTCCTGTATCAGGCCGGAATGATAATCCTTTTTATCGTCCAGTATTTTCTTGACCGCGAGGCCGACTTTCATCTGGTCTTCCACGGTCACGGTTTTGGCGCTTAAAACCGCTTTTTTCAACTCGGTTATCTCTTTGCCCTGTCCGATCTCTTTAAGCGTAGAGCCGAAATCCTTCCAGGTAACGGCGACATCTATCTCGATTTTATCCCGGACTTTCGGGGCGATTTCCTGTATCAGACGGTACCCTTTGACCAGAATATCCCGGACCTCGGCGTCCGAACAGGCGAGCGTCCCGAATTTAACGGGGATAATGGCGTTCCCGAGTTCCATAATGCCCTCGATCACCTTTTGATGGCGGACCAGCAGCAGGGCCAGGGCGTCTTTACGCATATTTCTGTAATCTATCATTTCGCAGTCGCTTACTGCTGCCGAAGCGTTCTGATGCGGGATGGCATAAATACCCGCCAGATCCGGCGCCGCGCCGGCCCCCGGCAATTCCACCGCGCCGGAAGTGACAATTCCGTAAATATATTTACCATCCATAGTCATCTCCTTTTTAACTCTTTTTTTCAAGGAACGGCTTGATTGCCTCTTCAAAATGTCTCTTCAGGATTTTCAGCTCCGGTTTCAGTTCGGAAGCGCCCGTCATGTCCGCGCCGGGATTCTTTTCTATGTATTCCCTTATCGCCAGCATTACGGCTTTGCGGCAGATCAACTCGATGTCGGAGCCGGTCCTGCCTTCGGTCACTTTCGCCAGGTCTTTCAGATCCACCTCATGGGCGAGCGGCTTATTGCGGGTATGTATTTTAAATATCGCCTCCCGGGTCGCGGGATCCGGTTTCGGCAGAGGCAGCAGCAGGTCGAATCTGCCGCTGCGCAGGACGGCCGGTTCGATCAGGTCAACCCTGTTGGTGGCCGCCAGAACAAGCACTCCTTTAAGCTCTTCAACCCCGTCCATCTCGGCCAGGAACTGGCTGATGACGCGTTCAGTCACATGCGCGTCCGTGCTGGCCGAGCCTCTCTTGGGGACCAGCGCGTCGATCTCGTCAAAGAACAGGATGGTGGGCGAGGCCTGCTTCGCGGTTTTAAACACCTCGCGGATGCCCTTCTCGCTTTCCCCGACGAATTTTGAAATAAGGCTGGGGCCTTTCACCGAGATAAAGTTAACGCCGGTCTGACTGGCCACGGCTTTAGCCAGCAGGGTCTTGCCCGTGCCCGGCTCACCGTAAAGAAGGATCCCTTTGGGCGGCTTGGCTCCCGCTTTTTTAAACACAGCAGAATACTTGAGCGGCCATTCAACCGCCTCTTTCAGCTCTTCCTTTATTTTTTCCAGTCCACCCACGTCCTCCCATTTTACATCGGGGACTTCAACGAAGAATTCCCTTATGGCCGAAGGTTCCACCTCTTTCATGGCGTCCCAGAAATTATCCATGGTAACTTCAAGCTTCATCAGGGTTTCGTGCGGGATGTCAGCCAACGCGAGATCGAGATCCGGCAGGACCTGCCTTAAAGCCGACATCGCGGCTTCCCGGCCCAGGGCTTCCAGATCCGCGCCCACAAAGCCGTGAGTGATCTCCGCTAATTTTTCCATGCTCACGTCTTTAGCCAGCGGCATGCCGCGGGTATGGATCTGCAGTATCTGCAATCTTCCGTTTTTATCCGGGATGGGCACGGAGATCTCCCGGTCGAACCGTCCCGGCCGTCTGAGCGCCGGGTCCAGGGTGTTGGGGATATTGGTGGCACCTATCACTATTACCTGGCCCCGTGATTCCAGCCCGTCCAGGAGCGCCAGAAGCTGCGCCACCACGCGCCGCTCCACCTGTTTTTCTCCGCCCATATCCTCGCGCTTGGGCGCGATGGCGTCTATCTCGTCAATAAAAATAATTGCGGGGGCGTGAGCCTTCGCCTCTTCGAATACGCTTCTCAAGCGCCCTTCACTCTCGCCGTAGAATTTGCCCATGATCTCGGGCCCGGAGATATGGTTAAAATAAGCGTCGGTTTCGTTGGCCACGGCGCGCGCGATCAGAGTTTTTCCGGTTCCGGGAGGGCCGTAGAGAAGAACGCCTTTGGGCGCGTCTATGCCCAGCCTCTCAAAGATCTGGGGATAGCGCAAAGGCAGTTCTATCATCTCCCGGATCCTCCGTATCTGCGAGCCGAGCCCGCCGATGTCCTCGTAGGATATCTTGGTTGAGCCGCCTTCCTCCGGTTTTTTTGTCGTTTCCACTCTTATTGAAGTCTCCGGATTGATAACGACCGTACCGTCGGGAACGGTGGCAGACACCTTAAAATCGCAGGACCGCGAACCGAACAACGTGGCCCTAACCCTGTCGCCGCTGGTGACCGGGAGACCCTCTATGAGAGAACCCAGATATTTGGTGTCGGAACTTTGCGGAAGGCTTGAAAGCGATAAAGGCGTGAGGGAAATTCTGCCGGCGGGCTTGGGAACAATTTTGCGGATCTTCACTTTTTCACCCAGCCCGATCTGCGCGTTTTCGCGGCCTATTCCGTCCATCTGGATTATTCCCTTGCCGCGCTCTTCGGCGTAACAGGGCATCACCTTGGCCGGAGTTTTCCTTTTGCCTTCAACCTCAAGGATGTCGCCTACGTCCGCGCCGAGCTTCTTCATATCTTCCGGGTCGATGCGCACAATAGCCCTGCCCACGTCTTTCGGCTGGGCTTCTTTTACTTTTAAGGTCAGTTGTTCGGTGTTTTTAATCATAAGTTGTAATCCTTGGCCTGTCCGCCACCTCTACCCGGTCGCCCTGCGCCAGCTGCCGGGTGAAAACGCTTAAAGCGTCCGCTCCTTTGACCTCCCGGGGCTGCTGATACATGATGGTCGTATGGAGATTGGCGAATTTTTTCTTTATCTGGCTTATATATTTTTCCTGCTCTTTTCTCCGCTCCCGGCAAAACTCGCAATCGCTCACCATCGCCACATTGTTGACGACCAGTTGCTTCACTTTCACGCCGTATTCGCCCAAGCTGCCGATTAATCTCGAGGTTTCAAGGATAGCCATCTCTTCAGGGATAGTCACGGCGATAAACTCGCAGCGGTCAGGATCCCTAAGGAGTTCTTCTATTTTTTTAACGGTCTTTTTCATATTCAGCAAAAAATCATCGGCTTCATCGGAGGGGCTTTTGCCGCTGAAAGTTTTAACCATGTAGCGATATTTCCACCTGAGCTTGGCCAGCATCTTAACCCAATCATCCAGAAGTTTGGGCATGGTCAAAAGCCGCAGGGCGTGGCCGGTCGGCGCGGTGTCGATTATATATTTGTCGTATTCCCCTTTATCCATGAGATTCATTATGGTTTTAAAGCCCATAACTTCGTCCAGTCCGGGGATGGACATGGAGAACACGGATTCAATGTCTTCCTGGTCTAAATTGGTGGAGGTGTCCAGTATTTTTTTAATCTCCTTCTCGTATTCCGTCTTAAATCCCCGAAGGGCTTTTTCAGCGTCTATCTCAAGCGCGCTCAAATTTTTTATATTTTTAACGCCCGTTACGGCGTCCCCGATCTGTTGCCCCAGACTGTCCGAAACGGAATGCGCCGGATCCGTTGACACAAGCAGCGTCTTAAAATCCCTGGCCAGAAAAACGCCGGCGCTGGCGGCGCAGGTCGTTTTGCCCACGCCGCCCTTACCACCGAATAAAATAAGCTTTAACGCGCTTTCGTTAAGTCCGATCAGGGGCATTTTTTGAGTTTCACTTCCAGAACGCCGTTTTTATAGGACGGGACGGGGGCCTCCGCCGTCACTTTGGAGGTGAGCAGGACTTCTTTGTGGTATTTCCTGTCCCCGGTCACGGCCCGGATATCCAGTATGTCGCCCTTTAAATCCAGCTTAATGTCCGCTTCGTTCACCCCGGGCATTTCAGCGTACACACGGAGCTCTTCTTTCTCGTCGAATACGTCCGTGATGGGTTCGCGTTCTTCTTCAACCCTAGGACCCTGCGGCGTCTTTTTTATGTTGCCGAAGGGTTCTACGACCGGCTTGCCACCGGCCATGTTCTTTACGGAAAACCCGAAAACCCCCTTCATCCCTTTCTTGAGATGGCTGAGGTCTATTTCGCCTTCTTTTTTGATTTCGCCGCCGGCCTCATTCATTTTTTCGGCCAGCTCGGCCAATTTCCCGATGCCCGCGAACAAGCCGCCAAGGCTCAATTTTCCCATCCCAAAATCAATGTCCATATTTTCATCTTTTTTAGTTTCTTTTTTCCTGATCATATACTATTTCTCCTTAATTTATTCTGATTTTCCTTAAGAAATCACGGCGATCCGGGATTTAATATTTCATGCTCATTGTTTTTAAGGATTTTGCGTGTGGAGTGCCGTACGCGTTTTTTTTGTTTTTCGCGGGTTCCGCGCTCGTTTCCTTCTGGAGTTGAATGACGCGCTTTACCACAACAACCAATTGGTTCGCGGCGGCGGTTCTTCGTTTATCCAGGCTGGCTATTTCGTTCTCCAGCCGGTCTTTTTCTCTTCCCAGTGTGTACAAGTCCAGATAGCCGGATCTGTGCACCTTAGGGATGCCGCGTATGCCGGCGGAATGTATGCTTTTTATTTCCCGCAGGCTGGATATCGGTCGTTTTGATGTCATGGTATGCGCCTCCGGCTGTTTTGTTTAGCGATAACCAGCTTTTTCGCGTTTTTCATCCCTTTTACCTGTAATTCCAGCTTTTCTCCAGGCCGGATATCAAGTTCCCTGCGAATACCGCGGGGAAGCGCGATTTTATTTTTAGCGTCCATTTTTGAATATACCCGTATAAGCATTTTCCGCCTCCGCAGGCCGCTGATAGTTTTAGTAATTACTCGAGCTGTTTAGGCTGTAGGCTGTGTTTCAGTCGCGGACAGCGCCAGTGGCCCGCGACAGGCCAGTGTCACTGCTTCTTACCTAACAGTCTAACTGCCTACAGCCTATCCACCTAAGACTAGCTGTGCTTCGCGACCAATTCCTTCACAATGTCTCTAACCCTTCCCTGATTGGTCTTGGAGCCCACGCGGCTGGTTTCCGAGCCCAGGATATCCTGGCACATCTGGGAAAACCCGCCATTAGCCCGGGCCGGTGTGAGATTCTGGATTTTAAGCGTTTTGGCGATCATTATGCACCCGCGAACCGTCGGCGCGAACTCGCACTTTCCTGATTCCCGTAAGCCGCGCACGATATTGACTATGGTTTCGGCATTTTTTTTGGAGAGCTTGGATTTGGCCTGGGTTATGGCTACCTCCGTCTCATAGTCAAAATAATCCAGGTCCATGGTGATCATCCTGTCGCGCAAGGCGTCCTGGCTGCGGTGGACGCCCGCGTACTCCTCAGGATTTGAAGTAAAGAGCGCCGTAAAGTTTGGGTCCACCTTCAGATACGGTTCTTCTCCGCCCCTGCCCACCGGCAGGTCCATCATCTTTTCCTGCAAAATTGAAAGGAGAATATTATTGGCTTCCGGCCGGGAACGCGTAAACTCGTCGTAGATCAGCGTGAACCCGTATTTGCAGGCGACGGTCAGGCGATTGTCAACCCAGCGCTTGACCATGTCTTCTTCCGTCTTTAAGACTCTGGAGACAAAGCGATCCACCACTTTTTTGATCCTGTACCCGTATTCGCCTCCGACAAGATCGGAGGTGGTGAATTCCTCGTCGCCATGGACCATGACCACCGGTCTTCCCAGTTTGCCGGCGATGTGCATGGCCAAGGTGGTCTTGCCGCTGCCGGAAATCCCCCTAAAATGGACGGGGAAGCCCGCTTTTATATATGAAATCGCTCTCTGGGAGATGTCCTTGATCTGCTTCGTCTCCACAAAATCCGACTGAGGACTCGGCTCCAATACTGTAGTCATCTCATTAGTCATTTCAGCTCACCTCTTTTTCCCCGGTTTCTAACCTATGGTTGTGCCGTATCAGGACCTATGGTCATTTAACGGCCCAAAGTCTTCTTCATCTTATGCCAGATGCCGGCGGCCTCGGCTAAATCGGCGCGGGTCTCTTTCGCTCTTTTTTTGAAATTTTCTCTTAAAGAAGCAACCTTCCCGATTAATTCCTTTCTATGCTCTTTTAAGTCTTTCATCTTTCTCTTTCTGGCTTCATGAGTTGCAATGATATTTTCGCAAAGAGACTTCATGCCACCCGATATATTGTCCGTCATATCAGCACACCTTTATGAATAACTCCTATACCGCCGCAGACGCTGCAGGGGAGGTTTCCGGTTCCTTTGAAACCTGCGCCCTCGCAATTGGGGCATTTCTCTTTAGACCCCCGCCAGGTGACACAGCCCTGTCCGTTACAGGCGGAGCAGGTAATGCGGCTATGAGGATGAGCGCCGTTACCGTTACAAAAGGCGCATTCGATTACCGGCTTATCAATCTTGATATGCCCCGTGCCGCCGCATACCTGACAAGCAGCCAGCCTGGACAACAGATTGAAGGGATCTTTGCCTTTGCCCCTACAGAACGCGCATATTATTTCGCTCATGCTTTTACTTCTCCCAACATAGGTCGTTCAGATTGTTAGTTATCTGTCATTCCACAACCGTCCGATAGCTTTTTTAAAACTCTGTCATTCCTGCGTGCCTTTGGCGGGGATCCACTTACTGCTAACGGATCGCAGGGATGACAACCTTCTCAATGGCTCCCCGCTTATCCGCCTAATGAGGATGGGGATGACAGCTTTTTAGATCAAATTTTTATCCACAGCCTATCAACCTGGGGATTATGAACCACTAGCGCCCTCCGCAATCTCAAGGGGGGCCGTAATACGGTTCCCCCCTTGGATGGCGTCGGAGGCGCAGGGGTCATCTGTTCTTCTTTCCTTTTTTCTTCCGGCCTTTCTTTTTGCCTGTCATTTTAACAGGCGTCTCTTCCGGTTCAACCGCAACGGCCTTGGCGGCTTTAACCCTTGGTTCTACTCCGGCCGATTTAGCCAGGGAATTTACCATACTCTTCCAATCATTAGACATTTCAACCCTTTCTTTGGCAAAACCCTCCACCATTACTCTGGCGTCGCCCAACACGGCGGCGGTGTCTTTGGCGATACCTACCACGTATTTGGACAAGTCCTTGCGGAGCTCCTGGCTCATCTCGGCGCGCTCGCCGCTGAATTCCGACATCTTATCGGCGACGTAAGTTTTGATATCTTTGACGCTTTTTTCAACGCCTTTAATGACTTCCCGCGTATCAGCCATCATGCCTTTAAAGCTCTTCATTCTGTCGGCTTCGCCGAGGACCAGCGTTTCCCTGAGAGCCTCGGCTTTTTCCCTGATGCCGGCGGCCATCTCCGAGTGGTCCTTCTGAAAACCTTTCATCATGCCGGTCGTGACTTTTTTTAAATCCGTCACATCGGTCCTTAAGGTTTCCACATAGTCCGCCAGAGCCTTGGCCTGCCCCGCGCCCATGTGTTTGCGCTCATTAGCGAAGTGGCGCACCGTTTTCTGCGCGTTGTCCACCAGTTCATTCACCTCGCTCCGTCTCTCGCGCGCGCCCTTCATCCGCGCTTCATGCGAAGCGATTATGCCCTCCGTGATGCTTTTCATTCCATCCGCTATTCCCATTTTTCCGCCTCCTGTTTTTTTGTTTATTTTGCCTGAATACTTCCTGAGTGCCGCCTGGCCGGCTGATGCGCATAGCGCTTGTTACGGCACGGCCGTAGGCCGGTTACAGCGTTGTCTGCAATCTCTTCCTTTTAAATTCGCCGAGCATTACCTTGAGGTCCCTTATGCGCAGTTCCCGACCTTTGGATAAAAGCGCCTTTAGCCGCACGGCCACGACTTTTTGCTCTTCCTGAAATTCCTTCAGCTTGGCAGTTACACCGTTTTTTCTCTCATCCTGTTTGGCCAGGATGTCTTTAAGCAGCGTTTGAAATCCCCTGATTCTTTGGGCTTCGCCCTGTGCCAGAGACTCCTTGAAGCCGTCCAGATTTCCCCGCAGAGTCGCGGACATCTCTTTTTGCTCGTTGAAGTAGGTATCCAATAAATTTTTTACTTCCTTTTCCCGCCCATCCTGAACCGAGAGGATAGCCTGCATCATCTGATCGAAGTCTTTTCTGCGCAAATGCTCGTTTTGCGTGAGGATGTCGCGCAGCTGCGCGCGCATCCCCTCTCTTTCCAGCCGGGTGTCGGCAAGAGATTCATGGAAATCTCTGGAAACAATATAGGTGTTTTCAAAAAGGGAGCCGATGCTTTCAACGCGGGCCTCGTGAGAGGTTATTATATCAGCCAGCATGGTTTTAACCCCGTTAGCGGCTCTGTCTGCCGCCAGGCCTGCAAGGCCGTCGCCAGAAATTAATGAAAACTGTTTTCTGACCGGATTTACTGTTAGTGTTTCGGACATCCCCACCCCCTGAAGCGTATTAAAATCAGTGCTAAGTCGTAAGTGATAAGCGGCAAGCAACTGTTGAGTTAAAGGAAACTTTGGCGAGTCATGCTTTCTTCCAGCGGATTAAG
>JBAXKK010000012.1:0-43598 GCA_037137395.1 Elusimicrobiota bacterium | reverse complement strand
TAAGAATGTCAATAGTATCAGGTTACTTCCCTGGCTTGAAGCCGGGGATTTTTTTAGGGGATGGGGTGGAGAGCGGCGCCATCAGCATCCTTATGGCGTCAAAGACGCTCTTAAACTGCGCGTCGTATTTCTGTTCCAGTTCCTCCAGCTTTCGCGCGAGGTCCTTGTGTGAATTTAATAATTGCCGTAATTTTACAAAAGCCCTCATTATCTGGATGTTCACCTGCCTGGCGCGCCGGCTCTTGAGAACGCTAGACAGCATTGCAACGCCCTGCTCGGTAAAAACATACGGCAATTGCGAGGAGTATTTTATAACAGTGAGGTGGTCACAGATTGTGACCACCTCCTTTTTCTCGGTTTCACTCAGACAGAACATGAAATCTTCCGGGAAACTTTCCAGATTTCTTTTTACAGCCTGATTTAAAACCTTTGTGCTGACCTCATACAGCCCGGCAAGATCCCGATCAATCATTACCCGCTGTCCGCGAATTACAAGTATTTTTTGTTCTATCATTTCCAAAGGAATTATATCTCCCATATCCCCTCCTTTAATCCCATTCTTATAAACAGCCTACCAGACCACCCCGACAGCGTCCTGTCGTGGCTGTATCTAAATAAAGCTCATAAGCGCGTAAGTTTTATCGGAGGGGCTGTCTGGGGTTTGGGGTTGCAGGACCGTACCGGAACCCGACTTGGGCATGCAGTCTGGGAGTGGTGAGGTCCGGAAGGGCCGCCGTGCTGGCGGACCCTGATCCTGCAACTTCAAACCCCAGACAGGCCACAACAGCGCTGGATTACGGCCATTTGTGTTTGGGGTAGCGGCGGGATAATTGGGGGCGCAGTTTGGGGTAGCTGACCGCCCAGAAACTTTTAAGGTCCTTTGTCACCTGCACAGGCCGCATCGACGGCGCCAGTATGTGAACCACCAGCGCCACCCGCCCCGCCGCTATCTTCGGCGTCTCTTTCAATGTGAACAGGTCCTGTATCTTTGCCTCAAGGAAAGGTTCCCCGCCTTTCGGATAACGGATCTTCGCCTTGCGGCCGCCAGGCATCTCCAGCCGCGCCGGCGCGTATTGCTCTATCAGCCTATTTTTTTCCCAACCGAACCAGTTTTGAAGCACGGGCAGGACTGGCCGGGCTTTGGCTTCCGCCACGCTCCTGGCTCCGCCGCAAATCTCCGCGATGACCAGCTTTATATCCTCTTCGCCCAGCGGCTCAAACCCCAGGTCCGGGCAGGCTTTGGACAGGAAAGCCACGCGCGCCAGCCATTCTTCCGCTTCCTCGTTCCAATTCAGCAGTTTATGACGCCCGCTGGTAAACTCCGCGGCTATCAGGTCAGAGGATGTTTTACCGCGCGCGGCGCCGGTGATCTCGCTGCGGATGACGATATCACGGTATAGCGTGAGGGTTTCGGTAACGGGTGTGAGCATATCCTTATCCAACGCTGGCCGGGAAATGGTTGTGATTTCCCCGGGGAAGGCTTCGCGCAGCCATTCTTCTTTTATCTCAGTGGCGAATGAAAGTGTTATGTCAGCTCCGGTGCGGTTGGCACTTTCCAGCGCTTCGCCGGCGCATATTAAAGACGCGCCGGCGGCGGCGCTGCCGGGTTTAAGGCGCGCGCATTTCCCCCCCGCCAATTGATACCGGCCTTTTTCAGAGGAAACCAGCGCGGCTACGCGATCCGGAAAAGCGCGCAGGAAGCATTGCGCCGCGCATGTCAGTGCGCGGGTTCCGCCCGGCTGTGCCGTGCCGGCAAGTCGTTTTGCTATCCTCCATGCGTCACGCGCCGCTCCGGATTTAACCCCGGCGCGCTCGCAGGTGTAAGTGTCGAAATCCGCCCCGGCGCAAAATTCAAGCGCCTCTGCCACCGCGGCCAGGTCGGAATGAAGGTCAGTCCCGTAACTCATGTCCGGTTTTCCCCCCTCCAGCCACAGCCCGCGGCCTTGAGCGGCGGCCGCAGCGAGAGCGCACTCATAAAGGCAGTTTTTAAGTTTGGCCTCGGCCAGCATGCGGGAATACCTTGGGTGAAGAGGGTAATCAGCCATAACGCGCCCGTCCGTGGTGAGGGCGCCGCTTTTGTCGGTCGCACCCAGTTCGCGCAGCAGGGTTTCGGCGCGGTAGGCGTCCTGCGGAGCCGGCGGGTCCAGCCATTTTAGCGCGGTGAAACCGGAGAAACCGCATGCTTTTATAGTTAACAGGGCTTCGCTGATATCAAGGCGGAGTATTTCAGGTTCCAGCTTCACCGGGCGGTGATTGTTTTCCCGCTCTGTCCACAAGCGCGCGCAAATTCCGGGCTGGGTCCTGCCGGCGCGTCCCGCGCGCTGGATTGCCGATGGGGCCGCGATGTTTTCGGTGAACAGCGTGTTTATGCCGCGTGCGCCGTCAAAGCGGGCTATTCTGGCCAGGCCGCTGTCGATCACCGCGGTAACGCCGTCTATGGTCAGCGAGGTTTCGGCTATATTGGTGGTGACTATTATTTTGCGCCGGTTAGAAGGAGCAAGTGCGGTGTCCTGCTCGCGCGTCGGCAGTTCGCCGTGAAGGGGCGTAATGGAGAATTCGTTCAGAGCGGGTATGCCGGCCAGCGCGGCGCATGTTCTGCCTATCTCAAAAGCGCCGGGCATGAACACAAGGGCATGGCCGCCGCTGATGACCGGCAGCAGGCGCGCGCAGGTTTTAGACGCAGCCTCCCACGGGGGAAGCTTGGCGATATCTTCGCCGCAGTAAATTGTTTTCACAGGGAAAACGCTGCCTTCGGCTGTAACGATATCGCATGGCGTCAGGTAGGCGGCCAGTGGTTTTTCTTCCAGCGTGGCTGACATTACTACTATAAGCAGATCCGGCCTTGGTCCCTTTTGCAGCGCCAGGCAGGCCGCCAGGGTGAGGTCGCCGTGAATATGACGCTCGTGAAACTCATCCAGTATTATCACCGAGTATTTTTTGAGATGGGGATCCGATACAAGTTCCCGCAGCAGGATGCCTTCGGTTTCAAAGATTATCCGGGTCTTGGGTCCCGTCCTGTCTTCGAAACGCACGCGGTAACCGACTTCGGCGCCGGCTGCCCCGCCTCTTTCGCTGGCGACGCGGTCCGCCAGCATCCTGGCGGCCAGGCGGCGCGGCTGGAGCACGGCGATCCGGCCTTTGAAAAGTCCGCTGTCCAGCAGCAACTGAGGAACTTTGGTGGACTTGCCCGAACCGGGCGGGGAAGAAATTATCAGCCGCCGCCCATGCTTTACCGCGCGCAGGATCCGGTCGGCGTTCTGTAATATAGGGAGTTGGGGCATAGGGAAGATGGTTAGCAATTTAGAGGCAAGGCGGCTTAGAAGTGCAAAAATTTTTTTACGCGGTTTGTAATTTAAAATTTATTTACATTTGGAGCGCTGGATCCCTACGCTCCGCTCTGAGGTTTTTCACGGCGGAATTTCTTTTCAAATTTGGACGCGTTTTCCACGCGCGAAACGGTAGCCGTGTCACCGGTCACCGTAAAATGCACTTCCCGGTCGCATAGGAAAAATTCCAGTTCCGCGCCATCCTTCATCTGGGTGGCGTCCCGCATATTGCGCGGATCATTCCGGAGGGTGCCCGCGATCAAACCGCGGAGATCGGGCCCGTCCGACAGGCGTTTTAGCCCGATATCTTTAAGAGCTCGCGCCGAGAACTTCACTTTTAATTCAGGGAAATCGTTACCGGGTACCCAGCCGGATAAAGGATCTTTAGCGGAATCGCTGAAGGGAAGATATGGCTTGATATCAAGAACCGGCGTACCGTTTATCAGGTCTATCCCGGAAAGGTGCAGTGTGTCGCCCTTCACCAGTTCAAGTTTTGCCAGCGAAAGTGCTAAAGGATTGGGGCGATGCGGAGACCGCGAGGCGAAAACGCCGATCTTCCCCCCCCGCAGACGCGGAGGGTGGATCTTGGGATGAAAGGTTTTATTGGTATTCAGATGAAACCAAGAAATAAGCCACACATGGCTGAATTCCGCCAGGCCGGCAAGCGAATGTTCCGGAAAATATTGCGGATAAATACGGAGCCTGGCTGTTGATCCCGGAACAAAGCAAGGCTGTCGAGGCGTTCCGAATTTTTCCTGAAAACAGGATTCCAATACGCCAATCACCCGCAGTTCCGGCAGACCGGAGTCTTTTTCTCTGATTAACCTGAAAACTTCAGGTGAAGTTTTCCGCCCGTATAACGGGCGCCCTTCGGGAGGAATACATCCCGTCGGGCCTGGCGCGCATAGCGCTTGGCCCTCCGCCCGCTTTGAGGGGAATCCTGTAGAATAATTTTGTTCCCCTGATTTCTCTATGGGAATCATTCTGGACTGCAGGATTCGGGTTAATGATGTCATGCTATTTGGGCTTTACCGCCAGGACTATCATGCGGACGGCTTTATCCGTTAGTTTGTCGCCGCTGAAGCTGCCCCAGAACTTTAGTGGTTTTAAGCCGGCTTTTCGCAGGGCTGCGCTCATGCTGCTTTTTGAATAGAGGCGAGAGAAGAAATTTCTTGTCTGAGTTTTGCCTTTTCTTATAATAGTCCAGGAGTTGAGAGTTCCGTCTTTAGTCAGCGCGGCATCTTCCAGGTGATAGGCGCCGTTCTCCAGCCTCATCCAGCTCCTGGCCCGGAAGTTCTTGCGGACGTAATCGCCGTGTACTATATCTATGATCAAAGTCCCCCCCGGTTTCAGCGCCCGCGCCGCGCCTTTCAGGGTTTTTATATCGTCGGAAAAACGCTGAAAATACCCAAAACTCGTGAACAGATTAATGACCGCGTCAAATTCGCTTTTAAATTTCAGGCTGCGCATATCCCCGCGGAGCAGAGTCAGTTTTACTCCGGCCTTTTTCGCTTTGATCGCGGCTGCCTTAAGGTAATCGGTGGAGTAGTCGTAGCCGGTGACATCCAGGCCTTTTTTCGCGAGCAATATTGCATGGCGGGCCGGGCCGCAGCAAAGATCAAGCAACTTGTCGCCTTTTTTGAGATTGAGGTGCCTTAGAAGGAATTTTACTTCCATCGGCGCTTTGGATAGCGCCGCGGGTGAAGCCGGGTTGTAGAAGGAATTCTTAAAAAAGCCTTTATGCCATTCGTGCGGAACTTTCATATGTGACAGAGGAGAACCGGGGAAATAATAGAAGACCAGAGGTTGTTAGGAACTTGTTTATGTTATCCTTTCAGCATGTTTTTGTATATGCCGGGTTCCGAACCATCTATTGCCGTCGCCCCTACCGTTTTTTTAAAAAAATCCGAGGGTCCGGCCCAGCCTACTATAGCGTAACCATAGCCGGCTTCACGCATGGCTTCCAGTGTCCGTATCAGCAGGCCCTTCCCGAGGCCGGTTTTCCTCAGGGTCTCATCCACACCTATCGGTCCGAAAAAGCCCCTTGCGGTAGAGTCATAGCAGGCAAAACCGGCAATTTTTGAGTCCTTAACCGCCACAAAACAGGAACAGGGCGAGTTTGAAAAAGCCGCGTCGCATTCCGAGGCCCAGCCTTTGGAAAACTTTTCACTCACCCAGTTCAGAATATGGTGTTTTTCCGGGGCGATGGCGCGTTTTATCTCTATTCCGTTGCGCGAAAGGTTTCCCAAAATCTCCAGCGAACCCGGGAGCGCGTAAAGCTTGACAAGAAGATCCGGCATTATTGGCCTTCCTGGTCCGGTGGTTTCTCCTGGTCGCCAGCGTCTATGGGGGGCTTGGGTTTTAATTTTTGCCGCGGCCCGGAGGGCGGGGGCGGTTCTTGAGGCGGAGTTCCGGTCGCCGAGCGGGCTGGTTTTTTCTTGGCTTTAATTTCCTTGATTATAGGGTTGGCTTTTTTATCGAATCTATAGGTGGGGATGCTGTCCACTTGTTTGAATATGTATTCCGAATCGGGTTTCGGGGGCGATTTTTTGGTTTTTTTGGTGACCTTCTTCTTCGGCTGCTTTTTTAGAGGGGCTTGCTTAGCCGGGGCGGCGGTTTCTGTGGAGGCCTCGGTTGAGTCTTTGGAGTCCTGGGCTGAAACCAGTAATGTCGCCGGGATTAATGTTAGAAGAGAGATAAATAATGTTTTTTTAAGTTTGTTCATAATATTTCTCCTGTTTTATCAGACCGATAATCCTTTGACATTGTTTTCCGCGGCTTTTACGCCCGCCTCTATGAGGCAGGCCATCGTCACGGGCCCGACGCCTCCGGGCACCGGTGTCATCGCCCTCACCTTGTCCTTCAACCCCTCAAAATCGGCGTCGCCGC
This sequence comes from Elusimicrobiota bacterium, assembly GCA_037137395.1. Classification (GTDB taxonomy): domain Bacteria; phylum Elusimicrobiota; class Elusimicrobia; order Elusimicrobiales; family UBA9959; genus YA12-FULL-51-18. Next base: position 37,383 of record JBAXKK010000012.1, on the reverse strand, counting down.
ACAGTCTGCCATTTTCATCAATGTTTGTTCCGACATCTATTATTGTGGCTTCCGGGGCCACCATCTCCGCTTTAAGCCAACGGGCTTTTCCCGCCGCGCTGACTACGATGTCGGAGGTTTTGAAGATAGCCGCGATATCAGGGGTTTTGGTGTGGCAAGTCGTAACCGTGGCGTTCATGCTTGTCAGCATATGTGAAAGTGGCCGGCCGACCACTGCCGAGCGGCCAACCACAGCTATTCTTTTCCCCGCGACATCAATATTGTGGTGGAGCAGCAACCGTATGACAGCTAAGGCCGTGCATGGCACAAAAAATCCGGCGCGCTCAATATCTCGCGTTTTTGAAATGAAAAGGCGTCCCATATTCACTGAAGAAAGTCCGTCCACATCCTTGGCGGCCGGGATGGCGTCCCACATCGCGGGGACCTCAAATCCGTCCGGAAGAGGCCGCTCGATCATGACGGCGTCTATAGCAGGATCGTTTTTAAGGAGAGCCAGAATATTCAGAAATCCGGGCAGCCCTTCTTTTGGGTCCGGCTTTATAACGCGGATCCTCACGCCCAACTTCTCGCAGGCCGCCATCTTCCTTTTAACATAGATGCCGGACGGGGAATCGTCGAAGTAATTGATGATTGCAAGGACGGGCGGGCGCCCGGCTACGGCCGCTACCCCCGCGATGCGCTCGGGCAGAGAGGCAAGTATCTTTTGGGAGAGCGTTTTTCCTTCGAGCAATTTTTCCATAAGTATATGGTATTAAATCACGGGTGAAATATCAAAAATAAAAAACCGGCCGTTTTGGGCGGTCGGTTTTTTATATCTTTGAAGAGAAAGAATTATTTCTTCTTTTTCTTGGCCGCAGCTTTGCCTTTGGCATTCACCATTTTAGCGCGGGCGACATCGCCGGCTTTGTCGAGGTAATAAAGGAAGCCAGCTTCCTTTTTAACGCCGACTTTGGTGACTTTCTGGGGCTTGCCGCCCTTTTTGCCGCCGCGAGCCATCTTGGCGCGGGAAACATCTCCGCCCTTGTCTATGTAATAAAGGAAGCCATCTTCCCGTTTAACGCCAACTTTCTGTACTTTTTCACCCATTTTAAAGCCCTCCTGAAGTGTGTGAATATGTTTAAATTCTACACTATATCGTCGTGGAATGCAATAACTAATTATTTTTAAAGATTCTCGGAAAAAAACTGAGCAACCTTGTTTTTGTAAACCTCTCCGCCGACTTCGGCGCATTTGCCGTGCGAGGCGCCGGTTATGACCCACATCTGTTTTTTCTCAGACTTGCACATCCCAAACAGAGTCTCGGCGTCGTGGAGCGGAACAATGTCGTCGTTGTCGCCGTTTATGAACATTACCGGCGCCGTAATCTTGGCGATGTTGTGGGCGGGGCTGAAAGGTTCGGGGTTGGCTCCAAGTTTCATTTTTACGAAGGCCAGAGTCAGGGGAACCAGCGGATAATAGGGGACTTTAGTGCGCATCCAACTCCAATTGGCGACCACCCGCTGGTAGGAGAGGAAAGTGTTTTCAGCCATCAGACATCTCAGTTCCGGATGTTTTGCAGCCGCGAAAATAGCCACCGATCCGCCCATGGATGAACCGAATACGGCGGCGTGTTCCATCGCGCGCGGGCGGTGTGTTTTCAGGAAATCGTAGGCGGCGTCAAAGTCGCGCGTCTCAAGATATCCGAGGCTCGAGATGGTCCCTTTGCTTTCGCCCGAAGCCCGGAAATCAAAGTAGAAAAGGTTGAATCCTTTTTCCGCCAGAAAATGGGTGTCGCGCAGCAGGTCTCCCCGGTTCACGCCCCAGCCGTGACAGAGGATGATGGTCTTGTCCGTTTCACCGCCCACAGCAGGGATAAACCAGCCTCTCAGGGTCAATTCGTCTGCCGTGGTGAAGTCTATGGTCTCGTAGGCCAATTTATATTGGTCCGGGTGCTGGGTTACCGGAGTGCGCCGCCGGGGCGGCTGGATAATAGAATAACTTTTAAAGTATGAGATGATAACAGCGCTGACAGCCAGACCGAGCGCTGAGAATAGAGACCAATTTAATATTTCAATTGCGTTCATGTTTTTACCACTCCATTCTTGATATTCTGTTCGCGGCTTGTCGTATTCTTTTTTCCGGGGCTGTCAGCGAGAATCTGACATAACCCTCACCCAGAGGACCGAAGCCGGAGCCCGGCGTGATAAGTACGGAGGCCTCGTCCAATACGCGGTAGACGCAATCCAGCGATTTTACCCGCGCCGGCGGCTTTGCCCATACGAAAAATGTGGCGCCCGGCTGGAAGACGGTCCAGCCGGCTTTTTTGAGCGCGCCGATAAAGAAGTCAGCGCGCGCCTGGAAAATTTTACATATCGGGGCAACCAGAGCGTCGTGGTTTTTAAGGCAGAAAACCGCTGTTTCCTGAATCGCGTTGAACTGACCGGAATCCAGGTTCTCCTTAAGCTTGGTCAGGGCTCCCACGACTTCGGGATTGCCTATCATCCAGGCCAGGCGCCAGCCGGTCATGCAGTAGGTTTTTGAGAGCGAGTAAAATTCCACTGCCACGTCTTTCGCCCCCGGCACCTGGAGTATGCTGGCGCTGGGCTTGCCGAAAAATATTTCAGAGTAGGCTGCGTCCTGGGCTATCCAGAACCCGTGCCGTTTGGCCGCGGCCACGGCGCTGGAGTAAAACTTCAGGTCAGCTACCGCGCCGGTGGGGTTATTCGGGTAGTTTAGAAAGAGAAGCTTTGAGCCCTTAAAAAAAGATTTTGGAAGAGTGTCAAAATCCGGCAGAAAACCGTTAGCCCCGTTCAAAGGCAGCCTTTTTATTTTCGCCTCGGACAGCAGGACGCCGGTCTTATAGGCAGGATAGCAGGGGTCGGGCATGATTACCGTGTCGCCGCGGTCTATAAGGGCTAAAGGGAGATGCGCTAGACCTTCTTTTGAACCGATAAGTGTCAGTATCTCGGTTTCAGGGTTTAGCGTTATCCCGTGGCGTTTCTTGTGCCACCCGGCTATCGCCTGTCGAAGGCGCAGAGTTCCGCGGCCCTGTGGGTAACTATGATTTGCCGGCTTGAGAACCTCTTTTGCCGCAAATCTGGCTATGGCCGCTGGCGTTGGAATATCCGGGTCGCCTACCGCGAGGGAGATAACATCTTTCCCTTGATTCACAGCAATCTGCCGTTTCTTATCCAGGTCGCGGAACAGGTAGGGAGGGAATTCACCCGGTTTTTTTCCTAAGGCGGGTTTTTTCATATGTTTTTAAGGCCAAGAAGATCGAAATAGTCATAAAGGCCGGGTTTCTGATCTTTAAGCCAGAGCGCTGCTCGAACGGCTCCTTCAGCGAAGACATCTCTTGAGTGCGCGCGGTGGGTCAACTCCACCCGCTCATGCGGTCCGGCGTAGAGGACGGTGTGCTCCCCGACGATGTCGCCTGCGCGCACGCTTACGACCGGAACCTCGCCTTGGAAAACTTCTTTTATCCGCGATTGGTATTTAAGAGCGGTTCCGGAGGGCGCGTCTTTTTTAAATTTGTGGTGGGTTTCGCTGATGCGCACGTCAAAGCCCGGCAGCTTGTCCGCCATCAGGCGGGCCACGGCGATAGTGAGATTCACCGCCGGGCTCATGTTGGGAGAGAGGAATACGGGCGCGGATCGCGAACATTTTTTTATAAGAGCCAGTTGGCCGGCGTCAAAACCGGTGGTGCCTATGACCAGCGGTTTTTTATATCTCGCGCATAGCGCCGCGTGGGCGACGCCGGCCGCGGGGGTTGTAAAATCTATTACAGCATCGCAGGCTTTAAGGGCGGATTCTATGGCGCGCTTTATATCCGCGCCGGCGGAGCCTTTCAAATCTAAAGCGCCGGCTAAAGCGCAGTGCCGACTGCGCCGGATTTTTTCAACTATCTTGACTCCCATCCTTCCGGCGGAGCCAAGCACTAAGACGGCGGTTTTTGAAGCGCTCATATATGTAATTATATTCATTTAACCGCCGGAAGACAAACAGCGATAAGGGTTCGGGGGTCAGGGTTCAGGGTAGGGGGAGCCATTATGATCCCCACCCCCCCAGTTCCGGCCCCCTTTGCCTTGCCCCGGTTGAAATAATTTTGCTATCGTTTAATATAATGATTTACATATTAGCCGGCGTCATAGCCGCCCTTCTGGGTTTTATCGGCCATCTGCTTAAGAAGCTCTACGCTCTGAAGCTTGATAAGCCTAACTCCGAGACGGAAAAACTGGACTTCTCCCTCAAGAATACCTGGAACAAATTTGACGAATTGCTTACCAGCCTTCTTACCATCCATGAGATTGGAATAGTCAACGCCGGCTCCATAAAGAAAGAGGAGTTTTTTCAGACGGTGGTGGAAAGCGCCTGCGAGCTGATACATTCCGTCAGAGGCTCGCTGATGGTCTTTGATGAGCATACAAAAGAACTCAAGATTGTGGCCTCAAAGAATATTTCCAAGGAAGTGATAGCGGCTACCCGCCTTAAACCGGGTCAGGGCATAGGCGGCCGCGCGTTCGAGACCGGTGAGACCATATTCGTCACCGACCCTGAACAGAACGTTCAATACAAGGATTTTATCGGTTTGGAGGAGCAGAAAGAGCCGTTTATTGCCATTCCTCTGAAGGTTAAGGATAAGGCGTTTGGCGTTCTGAATCTCCATCTGCCCAGAGAGAAGGAATTATTTACCGATTATGATCTGAAGTTTCTGACGCTTCTTGCCGGCGAGGCGGCGATAACTCTGGAGAATATCAAGCTTTATGAAAGCATTGAAAATTTTTATCTAGAGATGGTGCAGACTCTGGCACGCGTTATTGACGCTAAAGACGCTTACACGGGCGACCACGCCGGCCGCGCCCGCCACAAAGCCAGGGCTCTCGCCGAAGAGCTGCACATGCCCGAACAGATGATAAAATACGTGGAGTACGCCGCCCTACTCCATGACATAGGTAAAATAGGAATAGATGGCGCGATACTTTCAAAGCCCGGCCGCCTGACCGAGGCGGAGTACCTGGAGATTAAAAAACATCCTGCTATCGGTTACCAAATCCTTTCCCCTATTCATTTTCTGGGCCCGGTGGCGCAAATGGTCCTCTACCATCAGGAATGGTATAACGGAATGGGTTATCCGGAAGGTTTAAAGGGTGAAGAAATACCGCTGGGCGCCAGGATCGTGGCCACCATAGACGCCTGGGACGCCATGATGAGCGACCGGCCTTATCACAAAGCGCTTAATCACGATATAGGCGTTTCAGAGATGACTAAGGGCGCCGGTAAACAGTTTGACCCCAAGGTGGTGGACGCATTCCTAAAGCTTGAGAATAGGGAATGGGAGGAACCACGCTTACCATTGTCCCCACCCCTTTAGGAAATCTTGAAGACATAACATTACGCGCGCTCAAAGCGCTACGCGCGGCCGATCTGGTGTTGTGTGAAGACACCCGACGCACGGCCAAATTGATGGCCCGTTACGCTATTGTTAAAAAACTAGTCCGCTATAACGAACATGATGAGCGGTCTATAGCGGAAGCCGCGGGTTTTTTACGCCAGGGAAAACATGTCGCGCTTGTTTCCGACGGCGGCACGCCCTGTATTTCCGATCCCGGCAGAAAGCTTGTTGCCCTTGCCCGCGCCGAGGGAGTCGCTATCACCTCCCTTCCGGGACCTTCCGCCGTGGTTACAGCGGCCGCCGGGTCGGGTTTCCCCGCGGATTCTTTTATTTTCCTGGGGTTTCTTCCGCGCCCGCGAAGCAAGATAGTAAAAGCGCTTAAAAAAGCTTTTGAACTTGAAAAGACGGTTATTCTTTACGAGTCGCCCTTCAGAATAAAGAAATTTATAGACCTCGTCTGCGAAGAGTTTGGTCCGGACGCTGAAATCGTAATAGCCCGCGAACTGACTAAAATCTATGAAGAGTGGCTTAAAGGGACTGCCGCAGAGCTGCGGGATAAGCTGTCCGGGATTAAAGAGGTTAAGGGCGAAATAGTGGTCATGCTGCGGCTGCCTTCTTTTATAGAGGAAGACAGTAAAAAGGGCGGATCCGGGGCCATGACGGTCATGTTTGTCTGCATGGGTAATACCTGCCGAAGCGTGATGGCCCAATATTACGCGGCCCAGGCGGCCGCCGAACGGGATCTTGACTTAAAATTTACATCCAGCGGCCTGTCCGCGGAGGGCGCCATGCCCGCACCTCCAATTGTGAAAGAGCTGCTGATAAAAGAGGGCGCCCAGGAATTTACTCATACACCGGTCCGGATTACCGCTAAGCATGTGAAAGAGGCCGGACTGATACTCGCTATGACACACGCGCATAAAGCGGCTATTCTTGATAAATTCCCCGCCGCTTTTGACAAGACTTACACGCTTCGGGAATACGCCGGTTTGGGGCATGGCGACATTGACGACCCATACGACCGGGACGAAAAAGTCTATTTTGAGACTTTCCACCTGATAAAGAAGTCGGTGGATATTATATTGGAGAAACTAAAGAAGTAGAAGAGTTTATAAGGGCGACAGGTGGTGGATGTAGTGGTAAGGATTAAGTTGTAAGGGCTAAAAATCTGGCGCTTAACACTTAATCCTTAATCCCTAATTCTTACGCTCAGGAGAAACCAATGTACGAAGAAATTAAAAAGAACGATCCGCAACTTTACAAAGCCGTTAAAGGCGAGGTTCTCAGGCAGCAAAACAATCTGGAGCTTATCGCTTCAGAGAATTATACTTCCAAGGCCGTGCTTGAGGCTCTCGGGTCGGTGCTGACCAATAAATATGCTGAAGGTTACCCCGGAAAGCGGTATTACGGCGGCTGCGAGTATGTGGACATCGCTGAAAAACTTGCTATAGACCGCGCCAAACAACTTTTCGGAGCCGAGCATGCGAATGTTCAGCCCCATTCCGGCACGCAGGCAAATATAACGGCCTATCTCTCCCTTATCAACCCCGGCGACACCGTTATGGGCCTCAATCTTTCCCACGGCGGACACCTGTCCCACGGGCACCCCCTTAATTTCTCCGGCCGCTATTTTAAGATAGTTACCATGAATGTTCACAAGGACACCGAATTGCTTGACTACGATGAGGCTGCCAAACTTATAGAGAAAGAGCGCCCCAAGCTTATCATGGCCGGGGCCTCCAACTATTCCAGGATATGGGACTGGAAGCGCTTAAAAAAGATGGCCGACGATTGGAAAGCTTTCCTGGTCACTGACATCGCGCATTATGCCGGTCTCATCGCGGCCGGGGTATACCCCTCCCCGGTGGAATACGCCGACGTTGTAACCACAACCACGCATAAAACCCTTCGCGGGCCCCGCGGCGGGCTGATACTCTCCAAGGCTCCGTACGCGAGAGTAATAGACCGCACTAATTTCCCCGGCAATCAGGGCGGCCCCCTGATGCACTCCATTGCCGGCAAAGCCATTTGCTTCAAAGAGGCGCTGTCCCCCGCGTTCAGGGAGTATCAGAAACAGGTGGTTAAAAACGCGAGAAAGCTGGCCCGGGAGCTGCAGGCCCGCGGTTACCGGATAGTGGCCGGCGGTACCGATTGCCATCTGATGAGCGTGGATCTGCGCGCCAAGAACGTGACCGGCAAAGAAGCCGAGATTGCCTTGGATAAGGCCGGTATGACCGTAAACAAGAACACTATTCCCTACGACCCCCAGCCGCCTATGGTTACCAGCGGTATCCGGATCGGCACCCCGGCGATCACGACACGCGGCATGAAAAACAAAGATATGTCCGCCATCGCCAACTTCCTTGATGACGCCATAAAACACAAGAATGACGATAAAGCTCTTAAAGGAATAGCCGAGCAGGTAAAGGGGCTATGTTCCAAATTCCCGATGTATCCGGGTTTTGAGAACTAATCTGCAGAAAAGGCCGTGTTTTAAGGCTTTAATTATTATAAAATCTTAATATGTCGGGGAAGTAAGCTTTTAGCCCTTTACCTGAGCGGAGTTATTCGGTCGTTCTAAGGAGATATGATGATCAGTAAGCCGGTGGCCGCGGTAGCTGTGATCGGGGGAAGCGGGCTTTACGCGATGCAGGAGCTTAAGGGGATCAGGGAAATAAAGGTTAAAACCCCGTTCGGCAATCCCTCTGACGCCGTGATATGTGGAACCCTTTCCGGCATCCCGGTGGCTTTTCTGCCCCGGCACGGCCGCAAACACGCTATTCTGCCAGGTGAAATCAATCATCGCGCCAACATGTGGGCGCTCAAATCTCTAGGTGTAAAGACCATAATTTCGGTCAGCGCCGTGGGGTCCCTGAAGGCTGAGCTAGCTCCCGCCCATTTTGTGTTCCCGGACCAATTCATGGATGAGACCAAGGGCCGCGTTTCCACCTTCTTCGGCCGCGGCATAGTCGGGCACGTTCCCATGGCTGAGCCCTTCTGCATGGCATTATCTGAAATTATGCATAAAGAGTCCGTGAAGCTGGGCATCAAGTCCCATTTCGGCGGGACTTACGTCTGCATGGAGGGGCCGGGATTTTCCACTAAAGCCGAATCCTATTTTCACAGGAAGATGGGTTTCTCCATCATAGGGATGACCGTGGCCACCGAAGCTAAGCTCGCCCGTGAAGCCGGCTTTCATTATTCCCCTGTCTCTTTGGTTACCGATTATGACTGCTGGAAAGAGGGTGAAGAGGTGGATCAGGAAAAAGTGACGGCCACCCTTAAAAAAAACATTGAAAACATCAGGCGGCTGCTGGTGAAGGTTATCCCCATGACCGGGAAGGCCGGCTGCCATAATCATTGCCCGGATTTCATAAAAGCTTCCGTGCTTACGCATAAGGAGAATTTCCCCCCAAAACTCTATAAAGCGCTTAAACCTCTTATAGGCTGAACTTATGAAGAAAGAAGCCCAAAATCGCAGTAGAAAGGCCCGGATAAACTCCGTCCGCAAGAAACTTATAGAGGCGGCTAAGAACGCTCAGAAGAACTCATACTCGCCGTATTCACGCTATCCGGTGGGAGCCGCCGTTTTGGCCGAATCCGGCAGGATATATTCCGGATGCAATGTCGAGAACGCCTCGTTCGGTCTGGCCTGCTGCGCGGAGCGCGTGGCCATTTTTAAAGCCGTGAGCCATGGCGAAAAAAAATTATGCGCCGTGTGCGTGACGGCGAAGTCGGCCAAACCCTGCGGTGCCTGCCGGCAGGTTATAATCGAGTTCGCTCTAAAGGACGCGGAAATTATATGCGTGGATTGGGAGCCGCTTGAAAAGAAGGAAAAGATTACCTATACCCGGGCTTCCAGGCTCTTGCCAAAGCCATTCAATCCTTCGGAAGCGGGGCTGTAGCGAAGTCGTAAGTGGTAAGGATTAAGGCATAAGCGGTGTGGAGTATATAGGGAAGCCGTAATAGTTAAAAACTTAATCCTTAGTGCTTAATCCTTAAAACGTTTTTAACATGGAGGAATCAATGGATGTTAAGACTCTCAGCAAGATAACCAAGTGGATGGAATCCACTGACCTGGAAGAGATAACCTGGAAGAACGGCGGTGAAAAGATCAGCCTCAAAGTTAACAATTCCCCCGAGTCCCACAGCAAATTTTCCTCCACCATAGAGCCGGTGGCGTCTCCCTCAATCGGAATCTTCCGTTTTGCGCGCCCCGGCAAGGCGCATAGCCTCAAAGAGGGTATGCCTGTGAAGAAAGGCGCTGAATTGGGCGTGGTGGAAGTGGCGAAAGACTTCAAGCCGGTCATCTCTCCGATAGGCGGGTGTCTTAAAATTATTTCCGTTGAAGATGGAAAGATCGTTGAATACGGACAGCCATTGTTCTTCATCGAACCCAGGTAAAAAGAAAGGGTGCGCGGTAGAGGGGTTGGGATATAGTTTAAAACTCCTTGTTTCTGCCTTCCCCTGCACTCCACATTATGTCTCAAAAATCCGCCGTTATAAAATGTCAGAAATGCGGACACGTGTCCAACATTATAAGCGATACTTGTATCCTGTGCGGCTCCAGGCTTGAGAAGATCTGCGGCGACTGTGGTTTTTCAAACGAGGTGGAAAAGAACTACTGCGACCAGTGCGGCGTGCTGCTGACGCTTAAAGCCATGCGCCCCGTTGAGGCCGGCGATAATATGGTCAGGCCCGCCCCCCCTCACGACAAAACAGTCGCCCCAAAGGCAAATCCCAAATTTCAATTCGAAATGCAGCCGATACAGGATACGGTGGCCGAAAAAGAGGCTTCTTTCAGGAACCGCCCGCCGTCCAATAATCCTGCAGCCCCGGTTTTGGCTCCTACCGCGCCGCAAGTTCCGGTCATTGCCGGACCGCCCAAGACCGACAAGCTCCAACTGACCTCCAGAATTTCATTTTCTTCCAGAAAAATTTATGGCGCGCTTATGATCGCCGGGTTGTTGGCGGTTCTGAGTTTTTTACTGTGGCTGATAGCGGCGCCTCATATGTCCAAATTTTCGCTCAAGATGGCCGCCAATAATTATCTTAAAAAGCTTTCTACCGGCCGGTATGAAGAAGCTTACGCGATGCTTTCCACTAATTCCAAGTCGGCCTGCTCAATGAAGGATTACGTTGATTACAGCAAACAGTATTACGATAATGTCCCGGCCTGGAAGTTTAGCGATGTGGCGGTGTTTGTTATGGAGGCGGAGGCCGCCATGGTGCGCTATCAGCTGCGGGTGGGCACAGAACCCTGGCGCACCGACTATATCTCCTTTGTTAAAGAGCATAATAACTGGACGCGGCCATATATCTGGATGCTCTTTGACCCCATAGATACGGCCATTGCCAAACAAAATTATCCCCAGGCGCTGTTCCTGGCCCAGAAGTTATACCTCACCGACCCGATGGACCCGCGCAGTTTCGGCTACCTGTGCGCGTCCGAGTTCTTTATGGGGCTTTACGACGAAGCGGTCGATTCCTGCAGGAAGACAGTTGTTTCTGCCGCCACTTATCCGGTGGGATTTACCGCCGAGGAACTTTTCTGGTTCAAATTTTATCACGCCGACAGCCTGCGTTTCGTGAGGAAGCTTGAGTTGGCGCTGGACGCGTACGCTGAACTGCTTAAATCCGGGATTGGATCCGCGAGGGACCAGTGCAACCTTTTGCTGAGCCGGGCCGATACTTACGTGAAACTTAAAAAATATGACTCAGCTCTGGACGATATGCTTAAGGCCGACAGCGTGTGTACGGATGAGCCGAACCGCGCCGAGGTGGTCAGGCGCATGAGATTTATGAACGGCGAAGCGCGCGCGGACGCCATACTCTTCGCCCAGCAGACAAGATCCAGAGCCGATTTGCCGCCCTTCGGTGAATTAAGGCGTAAAGCGCTGGATTCCACAGCCGCACGGCTCGGCCCCAAAAACATGCGGTATATGCCGAAGGATAATTGGGTGGCCGCGCATCTGTCCGGCCCGGAATACCGCGTGGTGCTTTGGCAGGAAGGGTTAAATCCCAGTACGCGGCAAAAAGATGTTAAAAGCGTGTATGCGTTCATGGTGAACCTGTGGACCGGTGTTATTATAAGGCTTGAGGAGGACGCGCGGCCTCAGCGAAAAGCGGCTGCGCGGCAAAGGGAGTAGGCTCTGCGGATTGCCCCTAGTTTTTAGTTCAACAAATTTATTCCGTGGTCATTTGGGAGGTTATTAGACATGTTTAAGAAGATATTGGTTGCAAATCGTGGTGAGATCGCCATCAGGGTTATACGCACTTTAAAGGAAATGGGCATTAAATCAGTGGCTGTTTATTCCGAGGCTGATCGTTCCTGCCTGCATGTTAGAGAAGCCGATGAAGCTGTCTGCATTGGTCCGGCCATGGCCAGGGAAAGCTATCTGAACATCTCCGCCATAATATCCGCGGCGAAGGTGACGGGTTCTGAAGCGGTACATCCCGGCTACGGGTTCCTGTCGGAAAATCCGGTCTTTTCAGCCGCCTGTGCGGAAAACGGCATAGTTTTTATAGGCCCGAGTCCAAAAGCGATAGAGATGCTTGGGCATAAATCCAGCGCCCGCAAGATAGCTGTCAAAGGCGGCATTCCGGTTACCCCGGGCACCAAAGACTGTGTCACTAAAGATTTCTTAAAAGAAGCCGAGCAGATCGGTTTTCCTATCATGATAAAGGCCGCGGCCGGCGGCGGAGGGAAGGGAATACGTATTGTCAGGGAAAAGGAGCAGCTTGACCACGAATTTAATATGGCCTCCTCCGAGGCCCGGTCCGCGTTCAATAATGGAGACGTTTATTTTGAAAAATACATAGAGAATCCCCGTCACGTAGAAGTGCAATTCGCCCGTGACTCCAAGGGTAATGCCGTAGCTTTTCCGGAGCGCGATTGTTCCATACAACGCCGCCATCAGAAGCTGGTGGAGGAGTCTCCCTCTCCCGCCGTGAATCAGAAATTGCGCGACAAGCTTGAGGAAGCCGCCATCAGCCTGGCCGACACCGCCGATTATGTTGGAGTGGGCACGGTGGAATTCCTGATGGACCGGGAAAAGAAGTTCTATTTTATGGAAGTTAACACCCGCCTGCAGGTTGAGCATCCCGTGACAGAAACTATAACCCGGACAGATCTGGTCAGGGAACAGATCCTGATAGCTGCAGGCGAAAAGCTCAGCCTGTCCCGCGCCAGGGCGTCCGCGTTTGACGGTCATGCTATAGAGTACCGTATCAACGCCGAAGATTTTTCCAGGAATTTCGCGCCTTCGGTAGGACGAATAGAGGAGTGGGTCGCCCCCGGCGGGCCCGGTATCAGGCTGGACACGCATATGTATCAGGGATACAAACTCCCGATTTACTACGACAGCATGTTAGCTAAACTGATTGTATGGGGCTCTGATCGCGCGGCCGCCATCGCCCGGTCCAGGCGCGCTTTGGGCGAATTTAAGGTCAGCGGTATATCAACTACTATCGACTTACACAAGATGATCGTAGAGTCCCCGGAATTCCAGGACGGGAACGTTGACACGGGTTTTATGGAAAGGCTGTTGAAATAAGGATTAAGCAGCAGATTATAAGTGGTAGGCGGCAGAGTTATACAATTTAATGCTTAATCCCTGATCCTTATTAGTTATGACCACAAAACATAAAATCGTGACCTTGAAAAAGGCTTTGGCAGCCAGGGGCAAAGCCGCGTCGGCCGGAAAAAAAACAGTTTTCACCAACGGGTGTTTCGATATTATTCATTCCGGCCATGTTTGGCTGCTGGAAAAATCCCGCTCATTCGGTGATATTCTTATCGTGGGGCTCAACTCCGACGCATCCGTCCGCAGGTTAAAAGGCCCTTCCAGACCGCTTAACAGCCTTAATGACAGGGCCAGGGTGCTGGCGGCGCTGGAGGCCGTGGATATGGTCGTGCCCTTTACCGCTGACACCCCTTATAAACTCATAAAAGCTCTGAGGCCGGATATTCTGGTCAAAGGGTCGGATTACGCCCATGGTGAGATAGTTGGGCGGGAGTTTTCCGGCCGGACCGTCAGGGTTTCCCTGGTCAAAGGGCGGTCTACGACCGGGCTTATAAAGAAGATAGACGCAAAAAAGAGGATTGGAAGACCGTAAGATTAGAGCGTTTGGCGACACAAGCTCTTCCTTTACGGCTAGTCCTCTTTTTTTAGGCTTTTTTCCTATGATTGGCCCCCTAAATTTAATAAAATAGGGATGATGGTTGGGCGCTTGTATCAGGATTGAAAGCAGGGCGTAAAGCTTTCGGAGTTTCACGCTTTAATTCCTGATCCCCGAATTTGCTATTGAGGTAACAATGAAAGATATATTTGAAAAATGCAGGAACTTCCATCTCGCTAAGCAGCTTATGGCGGCCGGCATATATCCCTACTTTAAAGAGCTCTCATCCGAGCAGGCCCCCGAGGTTACCATCCAGGGCAGAAAATTTATAATGTTCGGCTCCAACAACTACCTGGGTCTCGCTAACGATCCCAGAATGAAGAAGGCTGCGATAGACGCCGTGAATAAGTTCGGCACAGGCGTCGCCGGGTCCAGATTTTTAAACGGGAACACGATCCTTCACACTGAGCTGGAGCGCAAGCTGGCCGCGTTTAAATGCCGGGAAGCCGCGCTGGTGTACGCTACCGGCTACCAGATGAATCTGGGAGTGGTTTCCGCGCTTGTCGGGAAGGGCGACATCGTTATAGTGGATAAGCTGGACCATGCCAGCATCCTGGACGGTTGCCGGCTTTCCGGGGGAGAGATACGCCGCTATAAGCACAATAATACCGAAGACCTTGAGCGGGTTCTTAAAGAAGCTGGCCCCAAGCACGGCAAACTTGTGATAGTGGACGGGGTTTTCTCAATGGAGGGTGACATCGCCCCAGTTCCGGAAATATCCAGGCTTTGCAAGAAATACGGAGCCAGGCTGATGGTGGATGACGCGCACGCGACCGGAGTGCTGGGCCCCAGAGGACGCGGCACCTGCGAACATTTCGGCCTTACTAACAAAGACGTGGACATCGTGGTAGGGACCTGTTCTAAATCTTTTGCCTCCATCGGCGGTTTCGCCGTGGGCGACGCGGAGCTTATGCATTATATACAGCACCTCTCCCGCTCCATGATCTTTTCCGCCGCCCTGCCGCCGGCCTCCGTTGCTGCCATTTCTAAAGCCATAGATATTATCGAGAGCGAGCCCCAGCGCATTAAAAAGCTCTGGGATAATTCCAGGTACCTGATGGCGCGCTTCAAAGCCATGGGCTGCAATACCGGAGAGACCCAGACTCCTATTATCCCGGTGCTTATAGGCGATAATATGAAAACATTCGCTCTCTGGAAAGCGCTCTATGATAAAGGCATCTTCACCAACCCGGTGGTAAGCCCCGCTGTGCCCCCAAAACGCTCGCTCCTGCGCGTGGTTGTGACGGCCACTCATACCAGAGATCACCTTGACCGCGCCCTGAACATTTTCGAGGACTGTTATAAAAAAGTCCTTAAAAAAAAGACTCCCATTCTGACAAGATAAAATGCCATTAGAAATAAAAGAGCTTGATGAAAGCGCCATCGGCGCTTTTGTGGAATTCCCTTACAACCTTTTCAAGGGCCATCCCTATTGGGTTGGTGAACTCAAAAAGGACGTTGTTCACTTGCTGGGGTTGAACCATCCTTTCTGGCGTCACGGCGAACGCAGGCTTTTTATGGCTTACAGGGACGGCCGGCCCGTCGGCCGTATAGCGGCCATCATAAACAGCAAACACAACGCGTTTCATAATGAGAAGTGCGGGTTTTTCGGATTTTTCGACTGTATGGATGATAGCGAAGCCTCCGCGGGCCTGTTTGACGCGGCGCTTAAATGGATCAAGGCCAAGGGGATGGATAAAGTCAGAGGCCCGGTTAATCCTTCCACCAACGAATCCTGCGGCCTCCTTGTGGAGGGTTTCGACTCCCCGCCCATGGTTATGATGCCGTATAATCCGCCATATTACGCTGATCTCATTTCCGCCTCCGGTTTCGCCAAGGTTAAGGATCTTTACGCCTTTCAGGCTTACACCAAGGATGGTTTTCCCGAAAGGCTGGATAAGATAGTGCGGCGGATGACCCGAGCCGGGAATATCAAGGTGGAGCTGGTAGATATAAAGCGCATAGATAAGGCGCTGGCCGACCTGAAAGATATTTATAACGCCGCCTGGGATAATAATTGGGGCTTTGTGCCGATGACCAACGAGGAGATGGATGAGATGGCCCGGTCCCTCAAGCCGCTTCTTAAGCCCGAGTATCTGTATTTTGTTAAAGTGGACGGCCGTCCGGCCGGCTTCGTTCTTCTCCTGCCCGATTTCAACGCCGCTCTCAAGGTGGTCAACGGTGCCCTTAATCCCCTTAATATCCTCCCGTTTCTTTATAAAATGTTTTCCAGGATCAACCGCGGCCGGCTGCTGGCCTTAGGCGTTAAAAAAGAATTCCGGGGCCGCGGGCTGGAGCTTCTTCTTATCAAGCAGGCTTTGGCGTCAGTCGTAAAGATGGGGTGGGAATACGGCGATCTCTCCTGGACGCTGGAGGATAATGATTTGATCAATAACGTTATCCTGGCGGTAGGCGCCAAGGTCTATAAAAAGTTCCGCATCTACGAAAAAGAAATATAAATTAAAAACGCCGCGCGCTAAAAGCCGCGGCGTTCGCTATTGGCGGTAGGCGGGCGGTCGTCTCAGGGTTTGCCTTTAAAGCTTTTCGCTATTTTTTCAAACACCGGCAGGTTTTTAATAAACGCGGCTGTGGATGCTGAGAATTTAAGCGCGTAAAAACCCTCTTTGGCCGGAAGGACATATATTTTGTCCTTCCTCTGTACGCTCTCGTCGGATTTGCTTTCAGGGTGCAGGTAGGTCATTTTAGTGCGCGATAATTCGAAAGCTTCCCGTCCGTTGAGTTTTATTTTTTTGACCGGCTCGTAGTTCTCTCTTTCGCTCTTGGTTTCTCCCAGGATATTCTGCGAGTTGCTCTCGACAAAGTCTTCGTAGCCGCTAAAGTCCGGGTTGTCTTTGGCGTAATAGGAAACCCGGATGGTCGCGGGAGATCTGGCCGACTGGGGGGCCAGGAATTCTATCTCGTATATCTCATACTTTTCATCCCTGTCTTTTTCTCTCGCCATGCTCCATCCTTCAGGTGCGATGCAGGAAAAATAATTATTATCCATAGTGTATGTCTTGAACTGCAGGGCAGCGGGTTTGGCCGTGCCCCCGGCCGCCGCTAAAGCGGCCGCAACGGAGAAGGCTGTCAATATGAGGAGGAATGTTTTCATAATGCCGGGGGTGCTCCTTTTTTGGCGGCCGAGCCGGCCCTCCTGCTCTTGAGCGCCGTGCGGATATCGGCGTCGGACGCTTCGTAGCTGTCTTTGTAGGGCGCCAGATTGGCCATGTCTTTGCGGAGTTTTTCAAGCGCGGGTGTGGAGAGCTCTCCGGCAGTGCCAGCCAGTCCGGCAGTGCCGGCCAGTTCAGCGGGCGTCATCTCCAACGCTTCCTCCAGGGTGAGGGCTGAAGAATCAACAGAGGCTTTTTCCGCCTGACTCATGCCCGCTCTGCGGTCCAATTCCGCTGTCACGGCGTTAAGTATTTGTGAAGAGGCGGCATCAATGGAGGGCCGTCCGGAGAAATAGCGTTGGCGCACGGTCGAGGCGAATTGTTTAGAGCCGGAGTCTTTGAACTCGGTGGCTATTTCCAGGCGCTGGGAAGCATAGTCGGAAAAAGCACGGCTGTCCTTGAGTATCTTTTTAAATTCCGGATCCTTTTTCGTTTTTTCACTGGTGTATAAGCCTTCCAGCGACATCGCCGCTATTTCGCTTTCCTGTGCGCGCGGATTATATAACCCTTTCTTTTTAGCCCATGCGTCCTGCATAAGGAGGGAGGTTTCGTGAACCACAGCGGGGGACATATACTTGGCTATCTCGGCTAGTTCCTTATCTTTTATAACAGAATCGGGGGTATAGCCTTTAATACTCATATACTGCTGTATGGTTTCGGAATCAAGTATTATGGTGCCGGTGGTCGCGTCATGGCGGGCGTATTTCCCGTCGCAGGGGTTTAGGACTATTTTCACCTGCCCGCCGTAGAATGCGAGAACCTTTTTGCCGGCCTGAGTGCCGGCCAACTCATCTGAAACGGATTTATTGAGCATGTCGCCGAGCAACTTGAGCCGATCTGTATCCAGCGTCTTCATCCCCGACAAACGCCTGGATGCGTTGATTTGCGCCTTAAGTTCCGGGTTCACCGCGATACTGCTGCCGTCAAAAAAATTACCGAGCCAATATACCTTATCGGAAAGACTCTCACCGGAAAGCTTAGCCAGTTGCTCCGGCGTCAGCGCCCCGGAATTT
Source organism: Elusimicrobiota bacterium (assembly GCA_037137395.1). Taxonomy (GTDB): domain Bacteria; phylum Elusimicrobiota; class Elusimicrobia; order Elusimicrobiales; family UBA9959; genus YA12-FULL-51-18. Next base: position 19,648 of record JBAXKK010000012.1, on the reverse strand, counting down.
ATGGTCTTTTCTACCGCCTTGGATAGTGATATTTGTTTCCTTACTGTGGCCAGCGCGGCGTCACTGTAGGCCAGAAACTTGGGGTCGGGGGCAGATGTGTGGAGTTCAATGTTGATTATTTGGGTTATTATGGTGTTGCGCGCTTCCAGGGTCAGTGTCCGCCATTCTGCTTTGGCTACATTAACATTGGGGCGCCAGTCGACGGAGCTTCTGTTGGTTGTAGCGCCGAACACATCCTCCCACTTTCTGATGGCTTTTTTCACGATATCGGTTTTATCTTTCGGGTATTCCGGTTGGTATTTCGCCAGCCAGGAAAGCAGTTTTTCGGGTTCCGGCCCCACTCCGACCTTTGATAAAGGGAGGCCCACATCCATGCGTATAGTGAGGGCACTATTGAGGCTGTTTATTTTAGAGTCATCCCAATTCATCGCCAGAAGCTCTTTAAGGTCTTTTAGCGCCGCCGCCATGGCTTTGAGAGACGCTTCTTTCTGCGGATCGGTAACGGCCAGGGCGTTGATAAGGTCCGTGTCTTTTAAAAATTTATCGGCGGCAACCGGGTCTCCGCTGGAAATAGCGGCTTCGTACGCGGCCAGGCGCGAGTCCTGTTTAGTAGGGAGGAATCCGGTTTCTTCGGAGGTCGGAAGGCTGTTTTGGAGGCCGGGTACGGGCGAATCTGTAACGGTGTCGGCCCGGCTCAGGTCCGGCGCCAGAATCCCGCAAAGCAGCAGCCCGGCCATCATTGCGGCCAGGGTTGACTTGCCGGCGGAGCCAGAGCTGAGCATAGGTCTTGCGGCTATTTAAGCCGTTCCTCCGTTATGAGTTTTATAAAACGGGCCCATTCAGAATCCTTGGTGAAGGCGAATTTTTGGTAATTGCCCGACTCATATTGGAGATCCGGAATGTGTATGGCCAACCCATGGGCCTTGGGCGCCATCGCGGTTTTGCGGATAATAAGGTCGTTGGCGATGTATTCCTTGAGGGCCGACCCGGCTGTAACGGCTGCCGTGCCATCCGGCAGGCTGCGGCCGACATTTGAGAGGTAATCGTACAAGTCTTTTGAGTCTTGCCGCTTAGCGCTCCTTTCGTCGTGGGGAAAATCATAAATACGATTAACCATTCTCTCCGCGGTTGCGGCTTTAAACGCTTCGGCGTCGGCGGTAACGGCTTGCACCCAGTTATTCAACAGGCTCAGGAATCCCGGCAGAGCTGAGGTTCTGAGCGCTGAAAGCGTGGCCGTATTGGTGGCGGAATAGTGCGTGCCGTAAGCGTCCACAATGAGCTTGCCCAAGGCCTCGTCCGACATGCCGGGGTTGGCGACCAGCGGCGCCAATATTTTATCGTAAGGATAGCCGTCTCCGGGTATAAGCTCTTCGGAGCCCACGATAACCGAAACTGAATCCTTCAGTTCATAGACCACTTCGGCCATCTGCATGAGGCAGGCGTCCGTGGCGAAAATATCGATTTTGTGTTTCAGCTCCCCTTTTATTTTTGACAGCGCCTGACCCAACTGGTCAACTTCCATATGGTGGCCGCTGACATCATCCCACGCGATGCCGGCGCGCCCACCGCCGTGGTTCCATAGGATGATAGCGACCTTTTTGGCCCCCGGGAACTTGCGGATGTTGCGCCGCGCGAACCGGACGAAGTGGTCCGCGCTACCCATATCCTTGTCGTTATTGGAGGCTATCAGCTCGGAGGTTATGATGCTCGGGAGATCGTCTTTTTGTATAAGGATGGTGTTGGAGGCGCGCGGGAATGTGATATTAAACGAATCGGGGTCCCGGCCGAGTGTGCGGAACTCGGTCACCACAGCGACCTTGTCGGTGGAACCGATCTTCTCCATGGCGTTTATGTTTTTATCCGCGAAGCCGGCTATGCCCAGGTTATTAACGCCGTTTATGAATATGAGGATAAGCCACTCGGGCGGCGCCGCCGGGGTTGTCTTGGAAATCTCCGCGGCCGCGGGGAAAGGATCCGGGATATTGGATGACTCGGCTCTTATCTCACCCACTCCGGCAGAGAGGCGCTCAAAAGAAATATCCTCCGCTTTGATGTTCACCATCAGCGCGGCAAGCGCGGCAACTGCTAGTATCAGGATGTTCCGTTTCATATCTTTGTGTCCTTTATCAGCCTCTAAATATAGTATCGCTCAAATAACCCGGGGTTTCAAAGGCCCTTGGACCTATGGGTCAATAGGGCTTTGGACCTACATTCAGCTCTTGGTTTTGTGAGAATCACAGCGGAAACCGCAAAAACAAGCGCTCAGATAGTATAGCAGACCGGGTTGACTTGTCAAGGCGTATATTTCTTAAATACAAGACAGGTGTTGTTGGAGCCAAAATCGAAGGAATTGGAAAGAACCGTCTTTATCGCGGCTTTGCGGGGAATTTGAGGAACATGATCCAGGTCGCATTCAGGATCTGGTCTGGGAAACGACGCTTAGCGCGGTAATGCCCACCCTTCTTTTTCCCATGATTGGAATTGTGTCCGGATAGCGTGTCAACGACTTTTCGGCCTTTTTACGGTTTCCTTGCGGTTTTCCTGTGCCGCAGGTAGCCAAGGAGGCCAGGGAGAACAGAGATGAACACTATTGCCATGACGACCACAGTGAAATTGTTCTTTATAACCGGGATATTGCCGAAATAATAGCCGGAGAGCATTATGACCGTCACCCAGGTGAACCCGCCGATCACGTTGAACAGCAGGAACTTCGGATATGTCATAGCGCCGACTCCGGCCACGAATGGCGCGAAGGTGCGCACGATGGGAACATATTTCGCCAGTATTATGGTCATGCCGCCGTACTTCTCGTAAAAGGTGTGGGTCTTCTGCAGATACTCCTTCTTGAATATCCTGGAGTTTTCGTAGTGAAATACTTTCGGACCGAGGAAGTTTCCAATGCCGTAGTTAACATTGTCTCCCAGGATGGATGCAAATATCAGGAGCGGCCAGATTGTTGAGAGGTCTATGGCTCCTGCGGCGGCGAACATGCCTATAGCGAAAAGAAGGGAGTCACCCGGCAGTAATGGGGTGATTACAAACCCGGTCTCGCAGAAGATTATCAGAAAAAGTATAAGATACGTCCAGTTTCCGTAGCTCTGTATGACCGCCCCCAGATATTTATCCAGGTGCAGGAACAGGTCGGCAAACTGCGCCGATAACCGCGCCAATTCTTGAAGTAGTTCCATATATGTTTTTGCTCGTCCTGCCGGATATTCTATAATTTTGGCGCGCTTCGCGCACCTACTTTATGCGGAAGTCGTTAACACTGGAATTTGAAAGCCCGGCGGCCTGTTTAAAGGCCGCCGGGCTTTTTATAAGCTTTCGGTCCGGGCCGCGTTAACGCACAAAAGCGTTGTGCCCGGCGTAAACGGCGGCCGCGCCCAGCTCTTCCTCTATGCGCAGAAGCTGGTTGTATTTTTCCACACGCTCGCCGCGGCAGGGCGCCCCTGTCTTCAGGTGTCCGGTGCCCATGGCAACTGTGAAATCCGCCAGGAAGCTATCCACCGTCTCGCCGCTGCGATGTGAAACCATCGCGCCCCAGCCGGCCTTGCGGGCCAGCTCTATGGCGGCCACGGTCTCGGTTACGGTACCGATCTGGTTCAGTTTTATGAGCACGGCGTTGGCGCAGTTTTCTTTTATGCCTTTGGCTATGCGCTCAACATTGGTCACAAACAGGTCGTCCCCCACCAGCTCAAGCTTGTCGCCCAGTTTTTTGTTAAGAAGTTTCCAGCCTTCCCAATCATCCTCGGCCAGGCCGTCTTCAAGCACCACCACCGGATACTTTTTCGCGAACGCGGCGTACATCTCCACCATTTCCGCGGAGGAGACTAATCGTTTTTCGGTGCGCAGGTTGTACTTGCCGTTTTCAAAGAATCCGCTGGAGGCGGGGTCCATCGCTATCGAGATATCGGAGCCGGGCTTATATCCGGCCTTTTCAATGGCTTTAACTATGAACTGAAGCGCGGCCTCATTGGTTTTTAAGGCCGGCGCGAAGCCGCCCTCGTCGCCCACGCCTACGGAATGTCCGGCTTCCTTAAGTACGCTTTTCAGAGCATGATAAGTTTCGCTGCCCCAACGCAGGGCTTCTTTAAAACTTTTAGCGCCCACGGGAGCTATCATAAATTCCTGCAGGTCCGTGCTCTGCCAGTTGGCGTGCACTCCGCCGTTCAGGATATTGAACATCGGCACCGGCAATATCCGCGCGCCCGAGCCGCCGAGGTAGCGGTATAGCGGCAGGAGGGAGGCGTCGGCCGCGGCTTTTGCCACAGCCATGCTGACTCCGAGGGTGGCGTTGGCGCCCAGGCGGCTTTTGTCTTTTGTGCCGTCCAGCGCTATCATGGTTTTGTCTATAAGAGGTTGGTTTAAGGCGTCGGCCCCGTCCAGCGCCTTTGCTATAAGGGTGTTCACGTTCTTAACCGCGGTTTCAACGCCCTTGCCGCCGTAGCGCTTGTTTTTTGTGTCCCGTAATTCCAGCGCCTCATGCGCGCCCGTGGAAGCGCCCGATGGGACGCCGGCGCGTCCGAACGCTCCGCATTCAAGAGTTACGTCAACCTCGACAGTGGGGTTGCCCCTTGAATCCAGTATTTCTCTCGCTTTTATTTCATGAATTTTTGACATTTTACCTCCATAATATTTTTAAAACAAAAAACTCCAGCCACACTTATCCTGAATCCTGCAGTTCAGAGTAGTTCTCATAGGAGGAGTATGGGGACAGAATTATTTTGCAGGTTAGCGCGGGAGTCACAGGCCGTTGAGGCGGGTGAAAGGCCGGTCAGGGTGCTTTGTTCCGGCCGAACTCTCTGAAATCTGGTGGGCGGTACAGGATTTGAACCTGTGACCCCTGTCGTGTGAGGACAGTGCTCTACCGCTGAGCTAACCGCCCGAATATGTCCGTCTGGCGCGCATCCGCGTAAGGCGGATACCTGCGTAAGCATAATATATTCTACAATAGTTTCACCGGTTTTTCAGGCCTAATCCTGCCGTCCGCCTGTTAGAGGCGGGCGCATTATTGTGTTATAATTGAACTAAGGAATCGTCGGTAGTCGTCTTTAAGCAAGGGAAGTCCGGCGGTGGCTGAAATTTTTATAAAAATTAATTAACAGTTGTTATGAGGAGACATCATGAAAACTAGAAATATTCCAATGGCTTTGATGGTTTTTTTTATTCTGGCAGGCTGCGGTAAATTTAAAAACGACACGGTGCGCATAGGAGTAATAGCTGAGATAACCGGCGCCATCCCCGCCGTGGGTGCTTCCTGCAAAAACGGCGCGCAGATGGCGGCCAAGGAAATAAACGACGCCGGCGGCATAATGGTGGACGGGGTAATTAAAAAAATAGAACTTTTTATTGAGGACAGCGCTTCTAAGCCTGAGCAGGCCGCAACGGTAACGCAAAAGCTGATAACCTATTCCAAGGTAATCGCCATCGTCGGACCCAATTCAAGCAGCAACGCGCTGCCCGCGGCGGAGATTGCGGAAAAAGCCGGGATGGTGCTGATGACTCCGTGGTCTACGGATCCCAAAACCACTATAGACGCTAAATCCGGGCAGCCTAAGAAATTTGTTTTCCGGGCCTGTTTTACCGATACTTTTGAGGGTAAGGTGCTGGGAGGTTTTGCCCGCAAGGAGCTTAAGGCCAATAAAGTGGCGATTCTTTACGATGTCGCCTCCGATGTGCTCAAAATTCAGGCTGAAATATTCAGGAAAAGTTTTGAAAAAAACGGCGGCACGATCGTGGCTTTTGAGACCTACACGAAAGGGGATAAGGATTTTTCCGCTCAGTTCACCAAAATTAAAAGCGCGAAACCCGACCTGATCTTCCTGCCAAGCTATTACACGGACGTCCCCCTGCAGGTTCAGCAGGCGCGCCGGCTCGGGATCAAGGTTCCGTTTTTGGGGTCTGATGCCTGGAGCAGCGAAGATCTGGTCAGGATGTGCGGCGCTGACTGCGAGGGATCTTACCTTTTAAATCATTACTCTCCCGGCACTACTAATCCGGTCACGCAGAAGTTTATCGCGCAATACAGGGCCCAATTCGGCGGCGCCACCCCCGACGACGTGGCCGCGCTGGCCTACGACGCCTTAGGCGTTCTTGTCAAAGCTATCGCGCTGGCGGGGAAGCTTGACAGATCGGCTGTGCGGGACGCTCTTTCCCAGGTGCCTGCTTATCCCGGAGTCACGGGAGTTATTAAGTACAGCGCGGGCTCCGGCGACCCCGTAAAAGGCGCGGTGATTCTGCGGATTAAAAACGGCGGGTTCGCCTGGTTTGCCGACGCGCAGCCGTAACCGCGGAAAGTTTTTAATGAAAATTTATTTTTTTCTCCCCGGATGTAAGACGTGATATATTTCTTTCAGCAGGCGCTGAACGCCGCGCAGCTGGGCAGCGTATACGCGCTCATCGCCCTCGGCTACACAATGGTCTACGGCGTGCTGTCCATGATAAACTTCGCGCACGGCGATTTTTTTATGGTGGGAGCGTTCCTTTGTTTTGTCGGGGTCGTGGTATTGCATCTTTCATTTATCCCCGTGCTGCTGATGGCGATGGCAGGCGTAACTATGCTCGGCGTCGCCACGGAGCGCGTCGCCTACCGCCCTTTGCGAAACGCCCCAAAGGCGTCGGCCATAATAACCTCGCTCGGCGTCGGAATTTTCCTGGAACATTTTACGCTGGGGCTCAGCCCGTATCCCAAATATATTCCCCCTGTGCTCCCCTCATTCAGCTTTAACGCGGGAGGCGTGTCGGTTTCCATTTTTCAGATCGCCACCATAAGCATTTCTTTCATTCTGATGCTTGCGCTCTATCTTGTGGTCAACAAGACAAGAGTTGGTCTCGCCATGAGGGCTATTTCGGCCGACCGTGGCATCGTTCCGCTGATGGGCGTTCCCGTTGACAGAATAATCGCGCTAACTTTCGCACTGGGGTCCGGGCTCGGCGGAGCGGCTGGGGTCATGTACGCCATGGCATATCCCGTGATAGATCCGTATATCGGGATTATTATAGGGTGGAAGGCCTTCATCTCCGCCGTAATCGGCGGAATCGGAAATATACGCGGCGCCGTACTTGGCGCCTATATCCTTGGCACCGTCGAGATAATGACGGCCGCTTTTTTGCCGTCAACTTATCGCGACCTCGTGGCGTTCTCTCTCCTTCTTATCCTGCTTATTTTCCGTCCGCATGGGCTGCTCGGACGCGCTGAGAGTCAGAAGGTATGAGAAAAATCATGGAGTTTATGCGCCCCGCCGGCGTCCTTGGTAAATATTTATCCGTTAAGGTCGTGGTCGCGGCCGGCTTTATGCTGGCTCTGGCTGTCGCCCGGTTTAACCTTCTTGATAATTACCTCCAGCTTATTCTGATGCTTATAGGGATCAACCTGATCCTTACGCTGAGCCTGAATCTCGTCAACGGCTACATGGGAGAATTTTCGGTCGGGCACGCGGGGTTCATGGCGGCCGGGGCCTATGTCTCCTCTATTTTAAGCGTAAAGGTGCTCGCTTCTTATTCTCCCGTCTGGGTCTTCCCGTGCGCGGTGCTGGCAGGAGGCATGGCCGCCGGCGTGGTGGGGCTGGCGGTCGCCGTGCCGTCTTTTAAGACGCGCGGCGATTATCTGGCCATCGTAACCCTCGCCTTCAGCATGATAGTTAAATCCGTTATAGAAAACATAGACGCCGTCGGCGGGCCCCGCGGCTTCCTCGGCATGGATAAGCTCACGACTCTCCCGTGGGTTTTTTTCTGGACTGTCGCTACGGTCTGGATAATAAAAAATTTCATCTATTCCCGCTTCGGCCGCGGGGTTTTAGCGGTGCGCGAGGATGAGATCGCCGCCGATTTGACGGGTGTAAACACCAGGAACGTGAAGATGCTGGCCTTTGTCGTCTCCTCTTTTTTCGCCGGGATAGCCGGAGGGCTTTACGCTCACCTTATTCAGTATATAAGCCCCGGGGTTTTCGATATCGTAAAATCCACGGAGATGCTGGTTATGGTTTATCTGGGAGGGGTGGGCTCCATCGCGGGCTCTATAATCGGGGCCGCCACTTACACCGTTTTGCTCGAAGCGCTGCGCCCCCTCGGAATCTGGCGCATGGCGGTTATGCCGCTGCTTCTTATTCTGCTTATGATCTTTCGCCCTAAGGGAATAATGGGCTATCGCGAAGCGCGCTGGCTGAGTCCTTCTTTCGGGCGCGGCGCGGGGAAGGCGAAATGACAATCTCAGGTAATTTAAAACTTCCCTCCCCGGCAGCCGGCCGCGCGGCGCTGGAATTGAAAGATGTCACGCATCATTTCGGGGGGCTTCGCGCCCTCAGCGGAGTTAATTTCTCCGTCGCTCCGGGAGAGCTCGCGGGAATCATCGGACCTAACGGGGCAGGAAAAACTACAGTTTTCAATCTTATAACCGGGGTGTACACCCCTTCGATAGGAAAAATTATTTTTCAGGGCCGCGCGATAGAGGGCATGCGCTCCTCGGAGATAACCGAGCTTGGCATAGCCCGCACATTTCAAAACATCCGCCTTTTTAAAGAGCTGACAGTCCTGGATAATGTCAGGGCGGCCCATTACGCCCGCATGAAGGTTAATCCCCTTGAGGCGCTGTTTCACTCCGGCAGGCACCGGAGCGAGGAGAAAAGAGTGACGGAGGAAAGCAGGGATCTGCTGGACAGGTTCGGCCTGGGCGGAAGCACCGATGAGGTTTCTAAAAATCTTCCTTACGGATCTCAGCGCCGGCTTGAAATATTGCGCGCCGCGGCCACAAATCCGTCGCTCATCCTGCTGGACGAGCCCGCCGCGGGCATGCATCCGGGCGAAGTGGAGCAGCTGATGTCGTTTATTCTGGAGCTGAAGAAGCAGCTTTCCCTTACGGTGCTTCTTATCGAGCATCAGATGCGGCTTGTCATGGGGATGTGCTCCCATATCGTAGTCCTGGATTTCGGAATGGTCATAGCCGACGGCGGCCCCCAGCAGGTCAGGTCGGACGCCGGAGTTATGAAAGCTTACATGGGGAGCGCTAAATGACGCCCATGCTTGAAGTCAGCGGGATGACGGTCAACTACGGAGTAATAGCGGCTGTGCGCGCTGTTTCTTTTGAGGTCCAAAGCGGGGAAATTGTTGTGCTGCTTGGCGCGAACGGGGCGGGGAAATCCTCCATCCTTAAGGCGGTTTCAGGGCTTATTCCCAGCCGCGGAACGGTTAGCTTTGAAGGCGCGGATCTTGGGGCGGTTCCGGCGCACGAAAGAGTGGGCAGGGGGGTTGCGCATGTTCCCGAGGGCAGGAGAATATTTTACAATCTCAGCGTCAAAGAAAATCTGCTGCTGGGCGGGTGGGTGCACGCCTCAAAAGGCGGCGTGGAAAAAGATCTGGATCGGGTGCTCGCGTTCTTCCCCCGCCTTAAGGAGCGGTTTAATCAGGCCGGCGGGACGCTTTCAGGAGGAGAGCAGCAGATGCTGGCGTTCGGGCGCGCGCTGATGAGCCGTCCTAAACTGCTGCTGCTTGATGAGCCCTCGATGGGGCTATCTCCGAAACTGGTAGATTACGTCTTTTCTATGCTTTCTGATTTTCATAAGAGCGGAATGACCCTTCTTATCGTGGAGCAAAACGCCGCCATGGCTTTAACGCTTGCTTCGCGCGCGTATGTGCTGGAGGCGGGAGAAATCAAGCTCAGCGGGTCGGCGGCTGAGCTTCATGATAATCCGCTGGTCCGCCGCGCCTACCTCGGAGAATGACCTTCAAATCCTTCGACTGCCGCTAACTTTGCTTCTGTCCCTGGTACTCAAGCAGCATCATTGTTATGTCGTCGGATTGCTCGCCTTTGGAATAATCCTCAAGCATCGCCAGCAGACGGTTCAGAACTTCTTTTACCGGCAGGCCCGCGAGAAGGCGCAGCTCTTTAAGCAGGCGCTCGTCGGAAAATAAAACCTTGTTTTCGTCCATGGCCTCTGTAACGCCGTCTGTATACAGGAAGAACCTGTCTCCGGGGGCGAGCGTCAGCGTGCCGTGCTCAAACTTCATCCCATCCATCGCGCCCACGACCATGCCGCCCGTGCGCGGCAGGTACTGGACGCTTCCGTCTTTTCTTATTATCACCGGCAGATTGTGTCCGCCGTTTGAAAATTCAACCACCCCTGTCCTGGTATTCAGGATCGCGAAAAAAGCGGTGACGAACATCGCTTTATCGTTTCCCGCGCTCAGCTCGGAGTTCACTCTTTCCAGTACGACTTCCGGCGGCGTATCTTTCAGCGCCGTCGCCTTGAAGAGGGTTTTAGTTACCGCCATAAAAAGGGAAGCAGGCACGCCCTTGCCGCTGACGTCGCCTATGACAAAGCAAAAATGCTCTTCGTCCATAGCAAAAAAGTCATACAGGTCGCCGCCCACTTCGCGCGCCGATTTTAGCACGGCAAAAAGATCCAGCCCCGGCATTCCCAGGAACGGCGGGAATATTTTAGGAAGAATGCTGAGCTGTATTTCGCGCGCGATGTTCAGCTCGCTTTCTATTCTTTCTTTTTCGGCGGTCGCTTTTCGGAGGTTTTTTATATAAACTTTCAGGTCTTCCGTCATCCTGTTGAAAGCCTTGGCCAGATCCCCGACCTCATCTTCTGAGACGTCAGTCTGGTGGAAGGAAAGATCTCCCTTCGCCACTTTTTCCACGCCGTCGTGCAGCGCAAGAAGGGGCTTCATCATGACGGCTGTAACCCTGTCTATCACTATTACCATGATCAGGAGCAGAAATCCCATTATTAGGATGAGCTTGTTGCGCAGGCTTGAAATGGCCTTCTCGGTTTTTTTCATGGAAAACCCGGTCCTGAAAGCTCCCCAGTGGCGGCCTTTTACAAAAACCGGGGACGAGATATCCCACATGAGTTCCCCGGTGTCCCTCCTATAGGTTTGAAGGAGATACGGGCTTTCGACGTGTGAGGCGGCTTTTATTCCCGCTTCGTCGTTGAAAATGCGCTTGGCCCTGCTGTGCTGGCGGTCGGAAATAAAATCGCCGGTCAGCGGCCTGTTGTAGATCGCGTTGTGAACAGGGGGGTAGCCGTTCATATCTATAACTACAGCGTAGGCAAACTGAGGGTCTTTGAGAAATTCGTCTTCCATCGGCAGAAGCTGGTTTTCCAGGTAGGAGTCCATTCCGCTCGCATAGTGATATCTCTGCGCGGCGGCCAAATCTTTCGGTTCAATTCCAGCGGCGCGGTATTTTTGCATTATAGAGGGCGGAAGTTCGATTGGAGCCATCTCCCTGTCAAAAACCTCTTTTAGCGAAAAAACGCCGTTGTCGACCACACCATCCAGTATATAGCCTGTAATTCGGGCTCCAACGGTAGCCGCAGAGATTCCCTTTTCCAGTATAAGCCGGTTCATTTCCGCGGTGCGGTTTTTGACGAGGTAGATAGTGAATGCCGCCATCAGGAGCGACATTACCGCTATCAGGGCCAGAGATATTTTTGCCGAAAGTTTTTTAAACATATTACTCTCCTCTCACGTAAACAATTCTTAAGGCGCCCCATCGGCGGTTCATTACTAAAACAGGAACCGATAAATCCGCGGCGGTTTCCCCCGTGTCTCTGCGGTAGATCTGGAGGAGGAATGGACGGGTGCTTTTGGAGGCCTGCAGGCCGGTTATGTCGTTAAAGATGCGCTTTGTCCGGTTGTTTTTTATATCCACTTCCGGGCTGCCGGTCAGGGGGCGAGAATATTTTGAGTTATGGGAAGGAATATACCCGTTCCTGTCCACCAGACCGACGGAAAGTATGGAGCTGTCTTTGGCCAGGTAGGCGTCCACTATGGGGGTTATAACCTTGTCCGTGTAGTCATCGTAAAATGTTGAAAAGGTCGGGGGTGAAGTGAGTGGCAGTAGCGGAAAGTAAAGTGTGCTGAAGATGTCTTCTTCGGATTTTTGTCCGGATTTAACAGCGTTTTCAAGAGCCTTGGCACAGTCGGCGGCGGCGGCATTCGCCAGCGCCAATATCCGTTTATCCGTGCCTGTCATTTCCGCGAGGCTCAGCGTGTCTCTGGCCATGCCCGCGCCGGGCGAAGTTTTTTCAGCGCCGGCCCGGGATGGAGAAGCTGATATGTATAAGGCGGTAAAAAAAAGCAGGAGTATGTGAAAGGCGTATTTCATTGACAAACCTCTTTATTTTTTAAAATGCCACGAGCCGCCGCTCTTTCCAGATTCCTTCGCGGAAGCTCTCTCCCGCGGGCGGCAGATTGTTATTTTGGTCCCTGATACTCAAGCATCATCATTGTTATGTCGTCCGATTGATCGCCTTTTGAGTACTCCACCAGCATCTTGAGAAGGCGGTTCAACACATCCTTCACCGGCAGGCCTTCCAGAATCTTCAGCTCCCTGAGCAGGCGCTCTTCGGAAAATAAAACTTTGCCTTCATCCATGGCTTCGGTGACGCCGTCGGTATAAAGGAAAAATCTGTCGCCTGAGGCGAGCTTCAGCGTGCCCCGCTCAAACTTTATTCCTTCCATCGCCCCCACAACCATGCCGCCCGTCCGCCACAGGTACTCTATGCTTCCCGCTTTTCTGATAACCACAGGCAGGTTATGCCCGCCGTTTGAAAATTCTATCACCCCGGTCCTGATGTTTAAAATCGCGAAAAATGCGGTGACGAACATGGATTTTTCGTTTCCTTTGCTGAGCTCATTGTTCACTTTGTCCAGGACTACTTCGGGCGGAGTATCTTTTAGCGCCGTCGCCTTGAACAGAGTTTTTGTTACCGCCATAAAAAGGGAGGCCGGCACGCCCTTCCCGCTGACGTCGCCTATGACAAAACAAAAATGATCATCGTCTATCGCGAAAAAATCATACAGGTCGCCGCCCACTTCCCGCGCCGATTTGAGCACGGCAAAGAGATCCAGGCCCGGCATTTCCGGGAACGGCGGGAATATTTTAGGAAGAATGCTGAGCTGTATTTCGCGGGCGATGTTCAGCTCGCTCTCTATCCTTTCTTTCGCGGCGGTCGCCTCCGTAAGGCGGGCGATGTGATTTTTTAGCGACTGCTGCATCGCGCTAAAGGCGCGGGAGAGAATCCCTACTTCATCTTCGGAGCGCGTCTCCGGCATTTTAAAGTCCAGGTTCCCCGCGGCAATTTCCGCGGTCGCGTCAGCCATGCCCGTGAGGGGGCCGGTGATGGAGCGGGCCTCGTAAACGACCACTATGCACAAAATCAGCATGCCGGCCGCGCTTAGAATTAAAACCAGCCAGTTGAGGTGCGTTATATCAGCCATCAACTCAGCCTGCGGAAACAGGACCGCTAGCGACCAGCCCGATGAGGTCACCGGCGAGTAATATAAAAGTCCGGGCTGCCCTGAGTTGATCTTTGGCGAATGGACAAAGCCCGCCCTTCCGCCTATCATGTCGCGGCCTATATCGCGCAGATTTTTGTCGCCAAGCTCTTCAGCCACTCCGAAAATAGTTTCGTTCATTATCAGCTTTTCGCGCGGATGTGTGACGAAAGTCCCGTTTCTTGAAAGCAGAAAGGCGTAGCCTGTGTCCATGATTTTGATAGCGGACACCATATCCCGCAGCCATTCCAGCGACATGTCGGCGGTGATTACCCCGGAAAAAGTCCGCTTCCCGTTCACCATCCTGTAGAAGGGAACGGAATATGTGGCCATCAGGGCGTTGCCGCCGCCTTCATCATAGTAGGGTTCCGACCACTGCGCCTTGCCCAGCTCTTTCGGAATCTGGAACCAATCTTGCATAAAGTAGCGGTAATTCGCGTTCCCGAGCCAGACGCACGAAAGGGAACCTTTGTCCCGGAAATAATAAGGCGCGTAATAAAACGATGTGCCGTCGAAGGCGTAGGGTGCGAAGGCGATCGCGGAGCCGTAGAGCTCGGGGTTTTTTTTAACCGCCGATTTTACCATGTCAAGAAGCTCTTCTTTGGTAACCGGGCCGCGCTCCAGCGCTCCGGCCATATTCTCCGGAACTTGCTGCACCGAGCGCAGTATCCCTTCAATGCGCGCTACCGTGCCCAGCGTCAGATTTTTGGCGTTTTCAGCGGTGTTTTTCTCTATCATCACCCTTGTGAAGCGGTAATACAGGCCGAAGATCATGAAGAAAATCAGGATCACGCTGCCTGAAAAGATCAGGGCGAGTTTAAAAGCTATGCCTTTTTTAAATTTGATCACTTGGTTACACAACCCTTGTAAAATGAGGAGTAGCTCGCGCTTTTCCAGCCCCCCGCCTTTAACAGTTCGGCGGCGACTCTGTCATAATCAGCGCTCTTAAGTTGCCCGGCGCGCGTCGCTGGGCCCTCCGGGAAAATAAGCCCCTGCATTTTCTCCAGCATCCATTTTTGGTGCATTCGGTTGGCGGGGATGCGCGCGTCCCGCATGCGGCGCAGCACAATTTCAACAGCCTCGTCTTTGTGCTTAAACGCGTAGGTCCAGCCCTCAAGGGTGGCTTTTACGAAAGCCGCGGCTGCGGCGGGATCCTTGTTGAAGTTCTTTTCAAGCATGTACAACCCGTCTTCAGGAAAATTAAGCCCGTAGTTGTAAAAGAAAAAAGTAGTAAGCTCGCCGGGGTTTAGCCCGGCATTTATGATGGTGTGATATTCGTTATAGATCATCACGGAGGCGGCGGCTGCTCCGTCCCGCAGAAATAAATTTACGGACTGTGTCTGCGGGATGATATTTACGTGAAGTTTGTATTTTTTAAAAAGAGCCAGGGGCTGCAACCGGAAGCTTTCCCAGAGCGCCACGGTCTTTCCGTCCAGATCCTCCACCCTGCGGATACCGCTTGATTTTTTTGCCACCAGCATAAGGGCCGAGCGCTGCACGATCTGGGCGATATTTACGAGCCGTACGCCCTGCGCCGTTTTTTTGATGGCTTCAGAAAGCCAGAGCGTGCCGATGTCCGCCTTTCCTTTCTCAAGCAAAAAATCGGCGGGCTTTTCGGGGCCGCCGGTTAAGATGTCCACTTCCAGCCCCCTGTCGCGGTAAAAACCTTTTTCAAGGGCGACATAATAGCCGGCGAACTGGGCTTGGGGGCTCCAGAGCGGGATAAAGGACAGCTTTTTCGGCGCGGCTTGGGCCAGCGGCGCCATAAGACCGGCGCAGACGCACCACAGCGGGAGGAGGCAAAAACGCTTCATTGTTTTTTGATTTCCAGATTAAAAACCAGAGTCAGAATATTTAATCCCGGAAGACGGCGGTAGCTGACATCATCGGCCAGACGCTTAATAAGATAGGCTCCGAGGCCGCCGATGGGGCGATCGCTTATGTTTTGAGATAGGTCGGGGTCCGGAAGTTTTGTGATATCAAACTCTTTCCCCCAATCCCGGATTTCAATGCTGAACTTTCCGTCGCCGGCCGCGCAGGTTATCTCAATTTCTCCCGGATTTCCCGGGCTCGCGTATTTAAAAACATTAGTGACCGCCTCTTCCAGCGCGAGCTCCATGTCTCCCACGCGCCGCGGAGTAAACCCCGCGGCCGCTGCGGCGGCTGAGACGCAGTCTGTTATCGCCTGAAGGTTTCCCAGGACGGCCGGAATCTTTATGTGTCCGGTGGAGGGCATGCCTATACGCCCTTCAATCCTTCCGCGTCGGACTCATATATCTTGAATATCCCGTTGAAGCCGGAGATCGAGAACACTTCTTTAACGTGCCCCTGAAGCCCGGAGAAAATGAGCTTTCCGCTCTGCTCCTTGAGGCGCTTCGCGCAGGCGAGAATGCTTCGCAGGCCGGCGCTGCTGATATACTCAAGCCCGCTCAGGTTCACCACGAAAGCTTTTTCTCCCTGCGTGATGAAGTCGGAGATGCTTTTCTCGAATTCCGGCGCCGTAACGGCGTCCATCCGGCCGCTGACCGTTACGACCAGCGCGGCTGATTCCTTTTTTGTGCTAATATTCATATTCACCTCGTCCTTTTAATTTATTGACTTCTACTTTTTCAATAGAAACACCGTTTTAACTACGCAGTAAGGCTCTGTAACCGCTATCTTTTTTGAAAACGCCTGCACGCCCGCATCGTTCTTAAATTTCTCCGTCTCAGCTTTGTCGGGCACCCGCTGCCAGAAAAAAACATCGATTTTGTTAGATTGAAGCGCCGCAAATCTCGCCGGGGCGTCAATAGACATGACTTCAATATTCTTGCCTATGATTTTTGAGATCTCGGTCAATAGCGCGACATTGTAGCCGGCGGGTCTTCCGTCGGCCGCGACATAATCGAGCGGCGGCATATCGCCGGACACTCCCGCGTAAATGGTTTCGGGATATGAGGTTTTCCCGATTCTTGGCATAGAGGGTTCCTGGCCGACCGGTAAGTCGCTGATCCATTTTTTATATAACCCCGCAAGCTCTCCGGAGGCTTTAAGTTTCTTTATGGCTGAATTGAGCTGATCCCGCAAGGCCATGTCGGAAACCCTTAAGAGCATGGCAAGGCCGTTATTGTCGGTGAAAATAACGGATTTAAGTTCCGGATTTCTTTGGATGATATAAGCCGCTGACACATCGCTCGTGAGCATAAAATCAGCCCTGTCTGATTTCAGCATGGATAGGCCTCCGCTCATGGTGTCGGAATATATGAACTTCGTGATCCGGCTGCCAAGCTTTCGATTTATCGCGGCGGTTAACTTCTCCTCGCTGAAGATGGAGGCGTTAGTCGTCCCGGTCTTTCCGTTCAGAAACGAATAATCGGCTTTTAGGGGTTTCGCGCCAACCGCCGCCTGTTTTGTCTGTTTCGTTGCTTGCGCTGCGCAGTGCGCTAATGCGGGGGTCGCGAATATCGCGGCCGCGACAAGGATAGACAGCCATTTATTTATATTCATACTCAACGAACCATCCCTTTAGATTTTAATCTTAAACTTGCTGAGTCCGCCTTCATTTGTAAAATTAATATCCGAAGCCACTTTCTTGACCATAAATATGCCTAAATCTTCGGTGTCGCTCTCTTCGCCGGCCGCCATGAATGCGATGTTTTCAAAGGGATTGACGGATGTTCCGTTATGAACAATCTCAATGACAATCTTTTTATCAATATCGCCGTATTCGACAATGATATCAATATTTGGCGTCTGGAGTCGCTTGTAGCAATGATTAAGTATGTATGTAATCATTTCTTCAAGGGCCAGATTGGTGTCGTTGACCGTTTTCCTTCCGATATTGTATTTGGCGCAAAATAATTCAAGCCGGGCGCACATCGCGATGAGGTCAAAGTTGAAGGAGCTGACGTTATAGTTGAAAGTTTTCAGTTTCTTTATAAAGGCTATTGTCCTGGGCTTTTGGGGAGAAGCGAAAATTTCATCCGGCGAGCCGCTTTCGTAAATGCCCTTCTCATCCATGAACAATACCCTGTGGGCGATCTCCCTGGCGAAGTTCATCTCGTGGGTGACGATAATCATTGTAAAGCCCTGCTTTGCCAAATCGCGGATAACCGCGAGAACTTCGCCCACCATGGTCGGATCCAGGGCTGAAGTGGGCTCGTCGAGGAGCACGATTTCCGGATCCATCGCGATCGCCCGGACAATGGCTATTCTTTGTTTCTGGCCGCCGGATAATTCATCCGGATAGCTGGCCCGCTTATCGATAAGGCTTACCATTTCAAGCAATTTGTCGGCTTTTTCTATGGCTGCGGCTCGGGGCATCTTTTTAACGTTAACCAGCGCCAGGATAATGTTTTCCAAAACGTTAAGGTGGGAAAAAAGGTTGAAGTTTTGATAAACCATCCCCATCTTTTCCCTGACTTTATTGATATCTGTTTTTTTGTCGGCGATATCCGTGCCGTTTATCAGTATCTTGCCGCCATCGTGCGGCTGGAGCGCGTTAAGACAGTACAAAAAGACGCTCTTGCCCGCGCCGGAAGGACCTATTATCGCGACGCACTCTCCCTTTTTAATTTCAACATTTACATCGCGCAAAACTTCCGAAGCGCCAAAACTCTTTGATAAATTTAACACTTTTATCATCTGAGCGCTCTCTTTTGCCGGTTCGTCAGCGCGAAAATTAAATAAGTCGCGTAGGCGAGCGCCAGATAAATGAGAATGGCGATAAATATCACGAAGAACGGGTCGGCAGTCCTCGCGCCTATCGCGTTGATGACCCTTGTCAGGTCCGAAATAGTGATATATCCGACTACGGAGGTCCACTGTATGAGATTGATTACGGTGTTCTGATAAACGGGCCTCGCGTACGCGCCTGCCTGCGGAAGCGTGACATGGTAAAAAGCGCCAAGTCTGGTAAATCCCAGCGTTCTGGCCGCCATTATTTGGCCCGGATCAACTGCTTCCAGAGCCGCTTTCATTATCTCGGCGATATGCGCGGCGCTGTTCATGCTGAAAGCTATGACCGCGATATAAACCGCGTCCATTCTGCTTTTCGCGAGCACGACGTAAAACAGCAGCATTAAAAGAAGCAATATCGGGGTGCCCCGGACAATTACAATATAACTTTTGGAAATATATCTTAATATTTTGCTGTTTGAGTAATGCATGGCGCAAAAAACAGCGCCCAGAAGCGTGCCCAGAAAAAGTCCGGCAAGCGTTATGATCAGGGTTATTTTAAGGCCGGAAAGTATAAGAAGGTAGGATTTACCCGCGATTAAATTCGCGTAAAGGGATTCTTGTATTGTGTTTAAAATATCCATGATTCAGTTCCCTCAGGTGGAGCGCTGGCTGAGGGTTTCATTCTAACAGGCTTTTGTCAGAAATTATGGCTTACCGCTATCCCGATTACCAGATTGTCCGGCGTTTTTCCCGCCGCCCGAAGCCCCGCGCGAAGCGCGCCGGGCAGAGTTGTTTGGTATGTCAGATGCGGCCTGACGCCGCCGTTGCCGTAGGTTTTGAACGCTATCGCGGTGTCCAACACCAAAACGCTGAGCTGGTTTTTAAGGTCGGGCGTCGCATATGTGAAGGAATTAAACTTGGCGTTGCCCCAACCGAGTAGCGCAGAGCTCGTCCAGGCGGCGGCGTTGGCCAGCGGCTTTTCATATCCCAGGCCGGCGTCTCCGTAGTAGCCCCCCGCGATGTCGCCGGCTATCATTGAAAAATAATGATTTGTGATGATTTTAAAAAAAGAGACGGGATAGCATAGCTTCACATACGCTTCGCCGTAAGAGGAGTAACCGGGGAATGTGTAGAGGAGAAATCCTGGAGAAATGGATAAATCTTTAAGCCTGCCCGCGTAGCTCAGCGCCAGGTCAAGCTCGCTGAATTTATTCTGTTGCGGCTTATCCACGCTATAATTAAGCCAGGCGTTGGCCGCGAAGCCATGGCTCTCAAGCGTGATCGAGGGCTGGTAGGCCTCAGTTTCGGATAGCGGCATCCCGCGCCATACATATTTGGACACGATGTCGAGCTCTGAAGAAACGGACGCCGCGGGCGCCGCTTCTTGCGCCGAGGTGAAATTTGCGTTAAAAAGTGAAAAGAGGCTTGCCGCTAAAAACAAAGTCGATATTTTTTTCATTTTCCATCCTGCAGTAAAGTTTGAATTGCTGGAAAGTTTACCCAGCCTGTCACGCGGCTCGCGCGCTGCTTTTAAGAATCATGGCTCGCTTCACACCCATACTATGACAGGGTTTCAATAATATGATACAGATTGTCGTGATTTTGCGCAATAGTTAACGATGGGGCTGTCGGAACAGATATTTATTGTTTATTCAGCATTTTCTAATCGTAAGATGAGCATGAGATCTCTCGTCGGTGCTCCGTCGCA
>JBAXKK010000011.1:0-44434 GCA_037137395.1 Elusimicrobiota bacterium | reverse complement strand
TCCGTATAGGCAGGCGGCGGCTTTCCGTCGAGTTCAAAAAACCTTGGGAATTACTGCTTAA
Organism: Elusimicrobiota bacterium; assembly: GCA_037137395.1. Classification (GTDB taxonomy): domain Bacteria; phylum Elusimicrobiota; class Elusimicrobia; order Elusimicrobiales; family UBA9959; genus YA12-FULL-51-18. The sequence goes on along the minus strand of JBAXKK010000011.1, from coordinate 44,373 downwards.
TTTTAATTCTGCGCGCGCGGAAAATTTATTTTTTTCGGCAGAATTTTTTAAAAGTCAAAAAGTTCGGAGAGGGAGGGATTCGAACCCTCGAAGGCTTGCGCCTTACAGGTTTTCGAGACCTGCTGTTTCAACCGCTCACACACCTCTCCTTCTATTTAGAGCCTCATAATATGAGGCTCTAAATAGAAGGACACGTCCTTGGCCCGCCTCCACGTCGTTTCGGCGAGTCTTTATTTCCGCCTCCGCGTCGCTACGGCGGGGGAGAGCTGCATCATTGCGGACTTGTCGCTGGGCTGACTAAATGCCTTCTGGAAAATGTTTTCCCGGCCGCGGTTTTTAAGTATTTTTCGAAAGCGAAGGCGGTCGTTTTATCGGAAAATACCGCATACCAGGCCAAATCCCACGGCTTGTGTCCTTTCGTGTATTAAGAAAGACCTGAATTATGTTCCTTGAGTCTTTGTGTCAGGTTAGCCGTACAGCCTGTGTATATCTTGCCATCTTTCAGGCTTTTCAGCAAGTATACGTAAAATTTGTTCTGCATAAATACATCTTCCGGTTTTTACCTGCTTTGAAGGAGGATGTCCTAGACGACTGACGACAATATAATATAAAATTAGTATTCATTAGGCAAAAGTCTGGCACGGGGTGCCATTGCTGGAATTTTCTAATTTTATGGGTAAATTATTCGGAACCGACGGTATCAGAGGCATTCCCTGGGAATATCCCTTTACCGAGGATTTTATAAGCAAGATAGGCTATGCCGCCACGCGGGTGCTTGCCAATTATAACAGGCATCCGGACACTAAACCGGTGGTCCTTATCGGCATGGATTCCAGAGCTTCCGGCCAGCGCATAAAAAAAGCGCTGGTCGAGGGCATCTGGGCGAATAAGTTCAAGGTTCTGGACCTCGGCGTCATCTCCACTCCGGCCGTGGCGTATCTGGTTAAAAGAGAGAACGCGGATTTCGGTATAGTTATCTCAGCCAGCCATAACCCGCCGGAATTCAACGGCATAAAATTTTTCTCCCGCGACGGGCTTAAATTGAGCGACGCCATAGAGGGCAAGATAGAAGCCCTGCTTTTAAGCGGTAAGCCGCTGGTTTTTAAGCATATAAAGCACGCCATCCAGAAAAAGGATTATTCCCGCGACTATATAGATTTCATCAAAGGCACGCTGCCCAAGGGCTTTTCCCTGAAGGGAGTAAAACTGGTGCTGGACTGCGCCAATGGCGCTGCTTATAAAACAGCCCCTAAGATATTCAAAGATCTGGGCGCGGACGTGACGGTTATGGGGGCCAAGCCGGACGGTAAAAATATAAATATCGGCTGCGGGGCTCTTTATACGGAAGCCATGCGTAAAGAGACCCTGCGCACAGGCGCCTATTGCGGCATCAGCCTGGACGGCGACGCGGACCGCTGCATGTTCTCCGATGAAAAAGGGGGGCTTTTGGACGGGGACGACCTTGTTTCGATCGCCGCTCCCTACATGCTTAAGGCTGACCGGCTGACTAATAAGAAGGCCGTTTTGACTTTTATGTCCAACTACGGGCTCATAAAACACCTGAGCGATCTCGGTATTAAAGTGATCCAGGTTCCTGTGGGAGACAAGAACGTCACTGACGCTATGCGCAAAGAGGACTTGAAGATAGGCGGGGAATCCAGCGGGCATATAATTTTCAGGGAGTTCGCCCCGACCGGGGACGGGATACTTACTGCCGTTCAGATCCTCGCCGCCGTGCGGGACATGGGCAGGCCTTTGGGTTACTTCAGGAACCTCTGGAAACGCTATCCGCAGGTGGTGGGGTCGCTGAAGGTTTCCAATAAGCCGCCCCTTGAAAAGGTTCGCGGTTTTAATGACAAGATTTTAAAATTTGAGGATGAACTCAGGGGCAACGGCCGGATTTTTATACGGTATTCCGGCACCGAGCCGCTGCTGCGCATACTTGTGGAAGGCGAGTCCAGGGCCGCCATCAAAACCATCGCCGACGACCTGATAGCTCATTATAAGAAGCATTCGGGCGCGCTGGCTGGGAAAAAGTAAAAAGTTGAGTTGGATTTTAAAGGAGGGTTTATGAGAAATATAAAACTTGGCGTCAATATCGACCACATTGCCACTTTAAGGAACGCACGGAACGAGAAGAACCCCGACACCGTGGAGGCCGCGCGCGTGGTCCTCAGTTCCGGCGGGGACATGGTTGTAATGCATCTGCGCGGCGACCGCCGCCATATAAAGGATTCGGACCTGGAGAGGGTCAGGCAGGAAGTTAAAGGCATCTTGCACCTTGAGATGGCCGCCACGGCCGAAATGGAAAAAATAGCGCTGAGGGTAAGGCCGGATTCGGTCTGCATAGTGCCGGAATCCGCGCATGAACTTACAACTCAGGGCGGTCTGAAGATGACCGGCAAACTCTCCGACCTTGAGAAGATCACGCGAAACCTTTCAAAATCCGGCATTGAGGTCAGCCTTTTCGTGGATCCGGAGCCTCAGGTCATACGCGCCGCGCATAATATCGGCGCCGACAGCATAGAGCTTTGCACCAGCGCCTATTCAGAATCCTGGGGAAAGAAGCTGCAGGCTAAAGAACTTGAGAAACTGCAGTTGGCCTCTTTCCTGGTAAAAGAACTTAAAATGGGATTACACGCCGGGCACGGCCTGGATTATTATAATGTCGTGGCGGTGGCCAGAATAGAAGGGATGGATTACCTCAATATAGGATACTCGATCATCTCTAAAGCCGTTTTTGTCGGCCTAAAGAACTCCGTGGCCGAGATGAAAAGGCTGATGCAGTAGCAGCAGGGTATAGGGGACAGGGGTTAGGGTAAGTAGAGAGCAATTTAAAAATATTTTAACAGGAGATCATGGGTAATTAAGGACGGGGTTAAACAGATTTTCTTTTCAGAACTGTCCCCTGAACCCTGCACCCTATACCCTAACTTATGTGCGGAATAACAGGTTACATCGGAAAAAAAACAGCCACGGATATCCTGGTTGACGGGCTGAAGCGGCTTGAATACCGCGGTTATGACTCATGCGGCGTGGCCGGGATAAACCCCAAGAACGAACTTTACCTTAAACGCGTCAGCGGTCGTGTGGACGCGCTTGACGCCCTTATCGCCAAAGACCCGCTCAAAAAAGGGGTGGTGGGAATAGGTCACACCCGCTGGGCTACCCACGGCGTCCCGTCCGAAGATAACGCGCACCCGCACACGGACTGCAATAAACAGGTTGTAATAGTCCATAATGGAATTATTGAGAACTATCTGGATCTAAAGGGGCAGCTTTTAAAAACCGGCCATAAATTCAAGTCCGAGACCGACACAGAAGTAGTGGTCCACCTCATAGAAGAAAAATTAAAAACGCTTAACGTGTCCGGGGCCGCCGCGCGCGGCGCTATTCTTGAGCCGGTTTTTTTCGAGGCCGTCCGGCGTGCCATCGCGGAACTCCAGGGCTCGTTTGCTATGGCAGTGTTGTGGGCCAAGTGCCCCAATATGCTTCTGGCCGCGCGTCAGCACAGCCCGCTGGTCATAGGTCTCGGCGACGGTGAGAACTTTATAGCCTCCGATGTTTCCGCGTTCCTGAAATATACCAAAAAAGCCGTGTTCATGAACGACGGCGAAATCGCCGCGGTAAAAGCCGATTCTGTTTCCTATTTCAATTTCCAGGGTAAAAAGCTTGACCATTCGCCCGTCACCATACAGTGGGATTCAACCATGGCTGAAAAGGGCGGCTACAAGCATTTTATGCTCAAAGAGATACATGAGCAGCCGGAGTCCGTGGAGAACACTTTAAGGGGCCGTCTGCTGCCTCTTAACGGCGATATACTCCAGCAGGAGATAAATCTGCCGTCGGAATTAATTAAAAATATAAAGGGCGTGCAGATCATAGCCTGCGGCACCGCCTATCACGCTGGGCTGGTAGGCAGGTATGTGTTTGAAAACTTCGGGCTGCCGACATCGGTGGATTTTGCCTCTGAGTTTTCCGACCGGGCCAAGATCGTGAACAAGGATATTCTGGTCATCGCCGTCTCTCAGTCCGGTGAAACCGCCGACACCCTTTACGCCGTGCGCGAGGCCAAAGCCTCAGGCGGAAAAGTATTGGCTATAACCAATACCCTGGGCTCCACCCTGACCCGCGAGGCCGATTTTGTGCTCTATACGCACTGCGGTCCGGAAATAGGCGTTGCCTCCACCAAGGCTTTCATCGGCCAGATGGCCGCCATGTACATTTTGGCCATCCATTTCGCTGTCATCCGAAAGAATATTTTTGAAGCCGACGCGCGGAAGTATGTGGATGAGTTCCTCAAAATACCGCGCCTGATAGAGGACACGCTGGCCGGCGAGGGCGCCATCTCCAAAGTGGCCGAGTGTTTCGCTAAAAGCGAACACTTCCTTTTCATCGCCAGGCATATTAATTTCCCCATCGCGCTGGAAGGCGCCCTGAAGATAAAAGAGATCTCATACGTACACGCGGAGGGGTACGCCGCCGGCGAAATGAAGCACGGCCCGATAGCCATCATCTATAAGGGCATGCCGGTGCTGGCTATAGCGACTACCTCTAAAATGCTTTCACTTGTCGCCAACAATATAGAAGAAGCCAAGGCCCGGGGGGCCGAGGTGATAGCTATCGTAGACGAGGATTCCAGAAAAATAATAAAAGCTTCCAAGTATATAATGGTGCCGAAGACCCTTGAGATACTTTCGCCGCTGCTCACGGTCATTCCGCTGCAGCTCTTCGCCTATTTTGTCGCGCTTTCCAAAAAATGCGACATTGATAAACCCAGAAATCTGGCCAAAAGCGTCACGGTCCGATAAATAAGGGTATAGGGTTCAGGGTATGAAAAAAAACAGCACGGTTTGCGGCGTGGGCATAGACATAACCGAGGTTGCCCGCGTCAGGCGCCTCTACAGAAAAACCCCGTCTTTCCTCAAAAGATTTTTTACTCCGGAAGAGATCGCCTATTGCCTCAAAGGCAAGAACGCCTGTGAACGCATTGCGGCGCGCTTCTCCGCCAAGGAAGCCGTTATAAAGGCGCTGGACAGGAAGGACCTGCCGCTTAAGGCGATATCTATCTCTAAAACCGAAACCGGCAGGCCGGAAGTCGCGCTAAAAGGCGCGGGTCTTAAAGGCATAACCATTATGCTTTCGCTTTCTCACACCGCAAATTACGCGTGCGCGTCCGCCATAGCGTTTAAAGCCTGAAAATGCTCCTTTAATTCTGCGTATGGCTAATGGCCTATGGCGTATGGCAAAAAAATAGTTTTATCATGAATATTAATATCACCGCTGAATACTTAAAGCCGTTCCTTTTGCCGCGAAAAAAAGACTCCCATAAAGGAGATTACGGCAGAGCGCTCATAATCGCCGGTTCACGCGGCATGACCGGGGCCGCGGTACTGGCCGCGCGTGCGGCGCTTAAGGCCGGCGCCGGGCTGGTGACCGTGGCCTGCCCGGACTCCGAACAGCCGGTTATAGCCGGCGCCGTCCCAGAAGCCATGACGCTTCCTCTGCCTTCCGTAGACGGGGCGGCGTCGCTTAAAGCGGCCGGCAAGGTCCTGGCTTTCCAGAAAGATAAAAAATACGACGTATGTCTTATCGGTCCGGGTTTGTCGCTTAAAGGCGAAACTTCGGATTTTGTCCTGGCAATACTGAAGAGTATTGATATCCCCGCGGTTGTAGACGCCGACGCCCTCAACGCTCTGTCGCGCCGCGGCGAAGTTGCGATTGACCAGGGAGCGGTCAGGATCTTTACGCCCCACGCCGGCGAGGCTTCGCGATTTTTTAAAACAGCTCCGCCTGAAAAAAGGCAGACGCTGCAAAAACTCCAGGCCCGCTTTGGCGGGGTCTGGCTGCTAAAAGGCCCGGGCACGCTTATTACCGACGGACATAAGTTTTTGCGCAATACTACCGGCGGCCCGGCGCTGGCAAAAGGCGGTTCCGGCGATGTTCTGGCCGGGCTTATCACCGGCCTTTGGGCGCAGGCCGGCCGCCGTAAAGGCTTTACCGCGGCCACCGCCATCCAGAGCGCGGCGATGGGCGTTTATCTGCATGGCTTATGCGGGGACCTGGCGGCGGAAAGATTTACATCGCGCTGCGTGCTTGCCGGAGAACTGGTCAAATTCCTGCCGGCGGCTTTCCGGAAGATAAGGCATATATGAAACTTTCACAAAAAGGCGAAGCCGGGATCCTGGCCCGCATAGAAAAATATTTCCGTTTTCCGGGAGATAAGCGCCTGATTCTCGGTCCGGGGGACGATTGCGCTGTTCTCAGAACCACCCCCGGCAAAGAGCTTGTTATCACCACCGATGAACTGGTTGAAAACACCCATTTTCTGAGGCGCTTTTCCACTCCGGAAGCGCTAGCGCGCAAACTGATGCGCGTAAACCTGAGCGATCTGGCGTCCATGGGCCGGGTCAGGCCGGTGTCATGCCTGATAGGCGCCGGGCTGCCAAAGGATCTGCCTGCGGATTTCATCCTGCGGTTTATAAAGGCCATTAAAAAAGAGGCTCTGAAATTCGGTCTCAGCATAGCCGGCGGGAATCTTGCCGGCGCGAGAGAACTACACTTTTACATGACCGTCTGGGGCGAGGCCGAGAGAAAAAATATTGTGACGCGGTACGGCGCCCGGTCCGGCGACACGCTTTTCAGCCTGGGTCCGCTGGGCGAAGCGAAGGCCGGTCTTGAAATACTCAAAAGCGGGCTGGGCGCAGATAAGAAACGTTTTAAAAAACTTGTGCGCAGTTTCTGGGAGCCAGAATCTTTTTTAAAACAGGGTGCGCTTATAGGCGCGCGGGGGCTTGCTTCGGCCATGCTTGATAATTCCGACGGCCTGGGCCGGAGCGCTAGAATATTATCGGAGTTGTCCCGGTGCCGCGTCAGGCTTCAGGCCGGTCCGGAGGCTGTTTCCCCGATTCTGGCGGCTTACGCGGCGGCTAAGGGCAGATCATGGCGGGAATACGCTTTTTCAGGAGGCGAGGATTACGGGCTGGTGTTCACTGTGAAACCCTCCAAGATTGCGCTCGTTAAGAAACTGCTGCCTGCAGTGATGTGCGTCGGTCGGATAGAAAAAGGAGTTGGCGTGGTCATGGAAGGCTATGAAGGTAAAACCCAAAGCTTCAACCATTTTTAAGAGCCGAAGCCAGTCCGACACCCTCCGGCTGGCCGGAGCGCTGGCCGGCCTGCTTAAAGGCGGGGAAGTCCTTTCGCTCAAAGGTATGATAGGCGCGGGCAAGACGTTCTTTGTTAAAGGACTGGCTGGCGCGCTCGGCTCAAGGACCTCGCCGGTGAGCGCCAGCTTCAACCTTATGAGGACTTATAAAGGCGGAAAGAGGGCTAAGCTGAACCTGTATCATTTCGATCTGTTCCGGATCTCGCCGGAAGAGATGGCTAATATAGGCCTTGAAGATTATCTTGGAATTGAAGACGGGGTTACCGCGATAGAGTGGGCCTCTTCCGCCGAGTATCTGTACGGCCGCGGGGATTTTCTTGAACTGGACTTTGAACTGGCCGGCGGCGATACACGGGACATAAGTGCCCGCGCCAGTGGCGCTTCAGCGAAAAGAATACTGGAAGGATTGAAAATAAAATGGCTGAAAAACTGACCGCCGGCATATGCACGTCCGGCTCAAGAGTGAAGCTTTCCCTGCTGGCGGAGGGGAAATTTCACAATGCTTCAAAAAAAGCACTTAACCAGGAGAGGGTGCTGTTTTCTATGATGGACCGCCTGCTGGGCGGGCGCAAAGCCCGGTTAACCGACATTTCCACGCTATGCGTCATAACCGGTCCGGGGCGTTTTACCGGCCTCCGGGTGGGGCTGACTTTGGCCAGCGCCCTGAAGACTCTGGCCGGAATACGGGTATATTCATCCACGCTGTTCGACATTCTTGCCGCGCAGGCCGCGGCCTCAAAAGAATTTATGGCTTGGGCCGCCGGGAAAAAAGAAGTTCGCATAGTCGCGCTGGTGCACGCGTTTAAAGACGAATATTTCTGCCAGGCGTTCAGAGCAGCGCGGCAGCAGGACAGCGCGGCAGCAGGACAGCGCGGCAGCGGGACAGCGCGGCAGCAAGACAGGGGGGCGGCCACGCTTTACGCTTTACGCTTTACGCTTTACGATCTTACCCCGGCTGAGGCTCCGCGCTGGTTCAAGGATACGGAAGTGGCCGGGTATCTGGCCGCCCAGGGAAGCGATTTATATATAATAGCCGACGCCGAAGAGAAAACCGACATCTATTCGCTGGCTCCGGAGGCCTTGGAAAAAGCTCCGGCACGCGTTTCAAAAATACTGCCCGAGTTTGTTATTAAGACAGGACTCGCTCTCAAAAACAGGGACCTCACGCCGCTTTATCTTAAGCCGGCTAAATATGAGCTGGAGAACAAGTCCAGGCCGGCCAGATTCTGGAAGGAAAAAAAGAGGAGTTGTCTGAAATGACGCTCCGCCGACTCAGTTCATTGTCCAAGTCCCGCCTATGCTGATAAGAAGAGCGCGCAGAGAGGATCTCCCGGCCCTGGCGGCCATGGAAGTCGAGAACCCGGGGTATCCCGCCTGGGGCGAGAGCGGTCTGGCCGCGGAATTTGAAAAGAAATTTTCAGTTACGCTCGCGATCTGGTCTGAAGACGCGTTGCTGGGCTTTATTAATTTCTGGATCCTGAAGCCACAGATACAGCTTAATTCCATAGTCGTTTCCGCCAAAGCGCGGAGGGCCGGAGCGGCTACGGCCCTTATAGGTAAGCTGGCCGAATATGCCGTTAAAAATGCCTGCACTGAAGTTGACCTTGAGGTCAATGAAAACAACGCGCCGGCGATAGCGCTTTATGGGAAGCTCGGTTTTGACGTAGTCGGCAGGCGGCCAAAGTTCTATAATAATTCAGACGCCGCTGTTTTGATGCGCAAGATGATGAAAGCTTGATGCCCCGGCATGGTTTCTTTTGGAGATTATGATGATAAAGAAAATAACTTCCTTGGTTCTGCTGGTTTTTGTTTTTGGCCTTACGGGTGCGCGCGCGGCGGATAAATCCTCATACCTCCACTTTATGAACGGGTTGATACTTGAGCGCAGAGGAAGTTTTGATTCTGCCCTGCAGGAATACAAAACCACTATGTTGCTGGACCCCCAATCGGTTTTCGTATATAAGCAGGCCCTTAACCTGGCCCTGCATATAGGCAAGATGACTGAGGCCGAAGAATGGGCTGATTATGTGGTTCAATCGGATTCAACTTCTGCTGAGAACTGGGTGCTTTATGGCAGCGTGCAGTGGGCTAAAGGCGATATAGACTCCGCCCGCGCCGCTTTTGAAAAGGCGGTAGCCCTGGATAGTGAGAATTCGGATGCGATTTACCAGTTAGCGAGCCTTTTGAGCGCAAAGAATCCTGACAAAGCCATAGAATACCTTAAACGCTACCTGGTCCTTAAGCCGGATGAGGCGGCGGAGATTAATTACCAGCTGGCGCTGCTTTATAACGTGAAAAATGATCCTGCTACGATGTTGAAACACCTGCTCCAGGCCAAAGAAGCGGATTCCACGTATGTTCAGCCCCGCTACATGTTGGCTAACTATTATGAAGTGAAGAACGACACTGCTGCGGCTTTGAGTGAATATATAGAACTTTTCGTCTTGGAGGGAAACAACACCGAGCTTATGAATCATATCGGAGAGATTTACTCTTCTCCGGCTGTTTCAAATCTTGACGAGGCCGAAAAATACTTTGCCAAAACCTATGCGTTGGATAGAACCAATACGGCTGCCTGCTTCTGGTTGTCCGTGATAAGCGAGCAACGGCGTGATTTCGCGGCGGCCGCCGGTTACCTTGAAACTTCAAAGGATCTGAAGGAAAACCCCGGCACGGCGCTACGGCTTAGCTACTACTATACGCAGGGCGGGCATTACGATAAAGCCATAATTTTATTGGAGGATGGGCATAAGAGGTGGCCCGACAATCTTGAAATTTCATATTTCTTGGCGCTTGGTTATGATGACACCCATAAAACCTCCAGGGCCGCTGAATTGTTGAAGGGTATACTCGCGAAGAATCCGGATTATTCGGAAGCGCGGCTCCAGTATGCCGTTTTGAGCGAGCGTGAGGGCGACATGTCGTCCGCCGAGGAGAATTTTAGGTATCTGCTGGTCAAGGATCCGGGGAACGCCAACATACTCAATTATCTGGGCTACGCTTTAGCTGACCGCGGACTCAAGTTGGACGAAGCGGAGGATCTTATAGGCAGGGCGGTTCAATCTGACCCCACCAACGGCGCGTACACGGATTCTTTGGCCTGGGTGCATTTCAAGCAGCGGAAGTACGCTGACGCCCATAAAGAGATCAACGCCGCGCTCAAAGTTATCTGTGGCGATGCAATATTATGGAGCCATGCGGGAGATATCTACGCTGCCGAGTCGGACTGGAAAGGCGCCTGGCGCGCTTACAATATTGCTCTCGTGCTTGAGCGCGCGAGTAAAAAGAAAGATCTTCAGGATAAGATAAAAAACGTCCGTAAGCGGATACCAGACGCCGAAGCTTCGGCGCTCACCGTGGAATTGCTGAAGACTTTTGGACTCAACGGTAAGGATTTTTCCGCGTTCGCTAAGGTTTACGCCGGATTCAAAGGCAAGAAGATAAAACTGGATGGAGTGCTGCGGTTTTCCCCGCCGGACAGTTTTGCCTTTACGCTGGTGGGGCCGCTGATGGCGCCTATATGGAAGATAAAAATAGAGGGGAGCGACGTTGCCATGGACGCGGCTTCATTTAATAATGTAGACGCGGAAACTTTCGGATACTGGTCAGCGCTGATCGGGACTGAACTCAAAGACTACCTGTCCGGCGGCTTTCTCTCAGGTGCGGCACTTGAGAACGGCTGGGGTTCCGATATCCTGCTCGGTGGTTCCCGGAAGATTTACCTGGGCGATGACTTCGGCGTAAAAAAGTTAATTCCGCTGAAAGAAAAAAAACTCGAAGTTGGCTTCAGTGATTATTTCCTTAAGAACCTTTACCTTATTCCGGCCACCATGGATTTTAAGATACCATTCTTCTCTCTTAAAGTTGTGCTGGACAAGAGTCAGATAAACCTGCAGGAATTTAATACCCTTATTCCATAGCGCGGTGCAGGTCTTTATACCTTAACAGATCCTTCAGTTTCGCCAAGTGGGTTTTGAAATGAAAAAACACCCGACCCGTATAATCAGGATAGAAGCCCCGGCAAAGATAAATCTCTTTCTGGAGGTTACCGGCGATCGGCCGGACGGTTATCACAATCTTGCGACGCTTTTCGCGAAGATCTCGCTTGCCGACAGCCTGACCCTGAAAAAAACGAAAAAGCCCGGCGTGAGTCTGAGAGTCGTCAATAAAGCCAACCTGAAGCCATTAAAAACCGGGGATAATATAGTTTACAAAGCCGCCATGGCATTTTTTGAGATTTTTAAAATAAATCCCGCAGTAGAAATCACTCTTTTGAAAAGAATACCGGTGGGCGCGGGCCTTGGCGGCGGCTCATCCGACGCCGCGGCGGCTCTTAAGGGCCTGTGCCGCCTGTATGGCGTGAACGCAGACAAAAATATTAAAAAGCTCAGGGCCGCGGCTTTAACGCTCGGCTCAGACGTGCCTTTTTTTCTGACCATAGGAGCGTTCTCCGCCGGCACAGGCCGGGGGGAACTACTGACCCCTGTTAAAACAAAAGGCCGTCTGCCCGTTATCATTCTGGTTTATCCGGGAGTGCCCGTTTACACCGGGCCTGTGTATAAGGCTCTTAAGCCCGTTGCGGCTTTCGAAATGGCCGGCAATATTAAAAAAATTAAACTCCTTATTAAAGAGCTTAAGGCGGGGAAGCCCCTCAATGATTGGGGCAGCCTCCTTTTTAACCGCTTGGAGGAGCCGGTCCTCCCCCTTTACGAGGCGGTGCGTCGCGCGAAGGACGATCTTATAAAGGCCGGCGCGTCGGCTGTTTTGATGTCGGGCTCCGGCGCGTCGGTTTTTGCCTTGGTGGAAAACAGGACATCCGCCGGTAAAATCTCAAAAATCATAAAAAAATCGAATCGCAAGGTTTTCCTTGTGGATTTTTTGCTAAAATCCTAATATTATGCCGGTAAAGGCTATGTTGTCGCCGTACCAGCACACTAGCGTCTTCCGGGGGCGGGTTATATTAGGGGGGGAACAGTATGGACATCACAGAGGTCAGGATACATCTGCGCAGTGAGGACAGGTTGAAGGCTTTCGCCACGGTAACTTTTGACGGCGTTTTCGTGGTACATAACATGAAGGTGGTCAATGGCAATAATGGCCTTATCGTTTGTATGCCTTCCAGAAAGATAAAGGACGGATCTTACAAAGATATTGCCCATCCCATAGCGAACGACTTTAGGCATACGCTTGAACAAGTTGTACTTAAGGCTTACAGCGATGAGCTTGCAAAAGGCGTCGTTCCCGCGGCGCAGGTCGCCGGTAACGAAGAGTAGTAATAATGCGGGAGCCTCGCTTTTAAGGGACGCGCGTAACCGCGGATAACAGTTTTATTCCCGGGTTGTGTAATGGTAGCACGACGCCCTTTGAAGGCGTTTGTCTAGGTTCGAGTCCTAGCCCGGGAGCCAAATTCATGATTACACTGCAGGCGATATGGTCGGCTATTAACGGATTCTTTAATGTCACCACTATGACCTGGGTTGTGGTGATAGTGGGGGCATGGCAGCTGCTGCTCGCGATCCGGTTCCGGATAAAACTCCGCAAGGAAAGCTCCGCGCCGGAACCCGATTATGCGCCGCCGGTGTCGGTCGTTATCTCATGCAAAGGGGCCTCGCGCTATTTTGAAAGGAACATGCTCTCTTTCCTTGCGCAAAAGTATCCCGGTCCTTACGAGTTGATTTTTGTAAGCCCCCGTACTACGGACTCCGCATATCGGGCGCTGCAAGCCCTGCTGCCCGGCCACACCGGAGTCGCGTGGCAATTGCTCTCATCCGAGGCCGTTCCCGTGCGCTGCTGCGAAAAGGCGATGAACATGCTCTTCGCACTTAACCGCGTTACGAAAAAACCGGAAGTCTTCGTCTTCGCCGACTGCGATATACGCGTGCCGGAAAATTGGCTGAGCAATCTGGTGTGCCGTTTGAAAAACCCCGATACGACTGTCGTGACAAATCCGCCGGTATATGTAGCTCACGGCGCCGGCATGGCGCAATTTTTCCGCATGGTCTGGACGAGTCTCTTAATATCCTATTCGGCGACATTTCCGCAGGTTTTTTGCCCGGCCTGGGCTATACGAAAAAAAGATTTTGAAACGCTCGGTATCCCCGCTCTTTGGCTGCGCAGTGCCATAGATGATCTGGTAGTAAACAGCGCGCTGAAAAAAGCGGGCAAGAAGATAGAGCTGGAACTTAAAGCGATCCCGGTTTGTTGGGAAGATTGCGATCTAAGCGCGCTTTTCGCCTGGTTTACCAAAGGATTTCGATGGTGCAGTGTCTACGCGTTCAGGATTTGGGTTTTGGGCGCGCTTGGGATACTGGGTAAGCTCTATCTCTGGTTCTGGTTCCTTCGCATGGAACAGTATCCGCTGCTTTCTATTATGGTTGTCGTTGATATGCTCGCCTTGTATCTTGTTTTCGAGGCCTACCGGCGCTATGCGCCGCAGTCCGTATGTTCCATTGCTCCTTCGTTCATCCATTATTCTCTGCGGGCCGGCCTGATCGCCCCATTAATTCCGTTCCTGCAGCTCCCCTGCCTGCTGAACTCAATGTGGTCGCGGGAACTTCATTGGAGCGGATACACTTATTATATGCATGGCCCCCAAAAAGTAGACGTACGAACGGTCAATTCCGGGGACAGTATATAGATCTCGGCTGCTTCCATATTCCGGCTCATGAAACCCAGAACTCCGCCTGTTAAATCCTGGTCGGTATATATCGCGCGCTGCGCCAACGGCGCTTTGTATACCGGCATAACCAACAGATTGAAAGGGCGCATCGCCGATCATAACTCTGGCAAAGGCGCAAAATACACCGCCGCCTTCGGCCCCGTGGACCTTGTCTGGCATAAAAAAAGCAAAACCCGTTCTACCGCGTCAAAGCTTGAAGCCCGGATAAAAAAAATGTCCCGGATGGAAAAAGAAGAATTGACGCACTCCACTAGCGCGCGTAAGGAACACATGAAAATTATTTTAACGGTGGCGGTACTCCTGGCGGCTGGCGTGCCCGTTTTGGCCGCTCCGGGGAGCGATGTTCGCGTGCCCGTGCGCTTTTCTGAGGCGGTTTTGGTTCGGGCTTACCCTGAGGGCGAAAGCGGCGCCGATTCCGAAGAAACGCCTGCTACAGTTCAGGAGGTTCTGCGTCCGGAAGGCGGCTTTGTTACGGTCCGAGTAGGGAAGGACCCGGTCTGGATCGCGGAGGGTGTTTCCGGCCCCGCGCGGCCGGCGGAGGCGTCTCCATTCGGCTTCCATCCCGCTTCTGTGCAAACTCCGGAGGGGGAAGATTATTCTTATGCGCGGGAGATAGGAGCCAAGTGGGATCGTGGCGGGTTCTACCTCATGTGGGCGCTGGGCCAGCCGGACATTTCCCTGCGGAACTATTTCTGGGATGAGCTCGATCTGTATTTTCAACAGCTGCCATCCGGTATTCTTCCGCTCAAGAACATCTGTCCGGTGCAGGATGGGATGGTGCGAAGCGACGGGCCCCGGCGGCCCGGTCGGCCAGGGTTTGATCCAAGGACCTATATCAAGGCCGGCGGCTATGTCCCTTCGGACGAGAAGGCGTACGCCGCCTGGGTCAGGGCGGTGGTGGAGCGCTATGACGGAGACGGCAAGGACGATATGCCGGGACTGCGCCACAAGGTGCGATATTGGCAGGTGGACAATGAGCCGCGCGCCGCGCGCCGTGGGTATGGCCGGCTTGTGCGCATCACCGGCCGCGCCATCAAAGCGGCGGACCCGTCCGCCAAGGTGCTTCTTGCCGGCTTTTGGAAACTGCCGTTCGGGGAGTCCGTTGAGGAATACCGCCGCACGATCCTGCCCGTTTTAAAAGAGCTGGGAGGCAGGGATATGGACATCTTTGATGTCCATTGGTACGGGCATCCCGGCGAATGGCGCATGCTGCCGGAGGTGTTTAAGATGATCCGCTCCGACCTGTCCGCGGCCGGATTTAAAGATGTGCCGGTCTGGATGACGGAGGTGGGAGTGTATAGCGGCTGCCCGCGCGGACTGCCCTGCCACTCTGAGCGGGAGCAGGCGGCGGAATTGGTCAAGCGTTATGTGACCGCTTTTGGCCAGGGAGTCACGAAAGTCTTTTGGGCCTGGTCAATCATGAACAGCGCGCAGATAGGCCCTGGCTACTTTAACCAAACCGGGCTCATCTATAGCGGAGAAGAGGATGATTCTCCGGGCGCGGGGGTTTGTAAACTGGGCTTCTGGGCCTATCGCAACATGGCGTCACTCCTGCGCGGCTGGGACGGTCAGCCCCCGCAACGGCTCGATCTCATCAATGGTGTTTACGCCTACAGGTTCTCCTGCGGGGACCGCGGCGCGGTCACCGCTGTGTGGGCGGACTAATCAGTAATTCCTTTCTTACACGCCTTACTATTTTGTAAAATTTTATTGGTACTCTCACCTGTGGTTTGAAGGACTTTTCTTTTTTATGCCCGAAAAAGACAGCCTTTGCGTTTTAATACTCGCCGCCGGTCTTGGCACCAGGATGAAATCCGAACTGCCCAAAGTCCTTCATGTCCTGGGGGACCTGCCTCTGCTCGCGAGGGTTGTTGAAAAAATTTCCGCGCTTAAACCGTCTAAAATAATCATTGTCGTAGGTAATAAGGCCGGCATGGTCCGGGAAACCATGGGCCGGCACCTCGCAAAAAATCCGGCCGGCGCCGAGGTCATTTTTGTCACGCAGAAATTGCTTAAGGGCAGCGGCCGTGCTGTGCGGGAAGCTCTGCCGGAAATAAAAAATTTCAAACATACCCTTGTGCTCTGCGGGGACGCGCCGCTTTTTAAAACAGAGACACTCAGGAAGATGCTGTCGGATTATCTGGCGAAAAGGCCAGATTGCATGGTCATGACGGCGGACCTTTCCGTGCCGGGCAGTTACGGCAGGATTAAAAGAAACCCGGCCGGCGCCGTTGAGTCTATCGTCGAGGCTTCGGATGCTTCCCCGGCGGAATTGGATTTGAAAGAGGTGAATTCCGGAACTTATTTTTTTAGAACTTCCGCCTTGGCTGCGGCCGTCAAAACTCTCAGGAAGAAAGGCCCCAAAGAGGAATATTATCTGACCGATTCTCTGGAGAATATTCTGTCTTCGGGCGGAGAAGTCAGGGCCTTCAAGGCCGCGGACGAAACGGAGATAACCGGCATTAACTCCAGGCGGGATCTGGCGGGAGCTTATAAGATGATAAATAAAAGAGTTCTTCAGCGGCTTATGGATAACGGAGTCACTATCGTTGATCCCGACAACACCTATATAGAAGAAGGCGTCAAAATCGGGCGCGATACCGTGGTTCAGCCCGGTATGCATATAAAGGGCTCCACCGTGATCGGCCGGAACTGCCGGCTCGGCCCTTACGGCGTAATTGACAGCTGCCTGATAGAGGATGGTTCCGAGATAAAATTTTCCTGTTTCTTGTCGGAAAGCCGGGTGAGGACCGGCTCAGCGGTGGGACCGTTCGCCCATCTTAGGCCAGCGTCAGATATCGGTCCCGACGCGAAAGTGGGCAATTTTTCAGAAATAAAGAAATCACGGATCGGGCGCGGCTCAAAGGTGTCACACCTGAGTTACGTGGGCGACACGGAGATGGGCGAAAAAGTCAACATCGGCGCGGGCACCATCACCTGCAACTATGACGGTGTGCGTAAGCATAAAACTGTAATAGGAGCGGGGGCCTTCATAGGTTCCAACACCAATCTGGTGGCTCCGGTTAAAGTGGGCGCGGGCGCTCTTATAGGCGCGGGTTCCACGATAACCGAAGATGTTCCACCAAAAACCCTTGCGCTTGCCCGGGCGAGACAGACGGTAAAACAGCTTAAAAAGAGGTAAAACTGATGACGAGCGATTCATGGAAGACGGGAGCGCTTAAGATCATAAGCGGCAGCGCTAATCCGGCACTGTCGCAGAAGCTTTGCGATATTCTCGGCGTGCCGCTTTCAGAAGCCAGGGTCGGCCGCTTCGCTGACGGTGAGATAGACGTGCACATAATGGAAAATGTGCGCGGCGACGATTGCTATGTCATACAGCCCACCTGCCCGCCCGTCAACGAAAATGTTATGGAACTGCTGGTTATGATGGACGCTCTCAGAAGGGCATCCGCCGGACGCATCACGGCCGTTCTGCCCTATTACGGCTACGCAAGGGCCGACCGCAAGCCCGCTCCCCGCGTCGCCATTACGGCGAAGCTGGTGGCCAACCTGATAACTTCTGCCGGCGCCAACCGTGTTATAACCATAGATTTGCACGCGGCGCAGATACAGGGCTTTTTCGATATACCCATGGACCATCTTTATGCCCGGCCTGTGGTGCTGGAGCACATCAAAAACAGGGACTTGAAGAATCTGGTGGTGGTTTCGCCGGATGTGGGCAGCGTTGAGCGCGCGCGGTCTTTCGCCAAGCGTCTGAACGTCGGCCTGGTTATTATTGATAAGCGCCGGCCCCGTCCGAATGAGGCGGTTGTATATAATATCATCGGGGATGTTAAAGGCATGAACTGCTTTATTTTTGACGATTTAGTGGACACGGCCGGGACTCTGGTGCAGTCGGCGTTCGCCTTAAAAGAGCATGGCGCCGCCACTATCGTGGCCGCGTGCACGCATGGCGTTTTATCGCGGGACGCCATTGATAAAATAAATAATTCTCCTATAGAAGAGCTGATAATTTCGGATACCATTCCCGCAAACACCTCAAAAAGTGCTAAAATTAAGGTAATATCCGTGGCCGCGCTTTTGGCTGAAGCCATAAAGCGCAATCATGTCGGCCAATCTATAAGCGAGCTGTTTAAGTGATCGGGTGGATTTAAGATTCCGGATTCAAGATTGAAGATTCAAGATTGGAGATTATATCGGGATGTTCCTTAATCTTGAATCTTAAATCCGGAATTTTGAATTATTTAATATCAGGAGGACGTATGGAACAGTTAAATGTGGCAGCGCAGCTCAGGGAAAAAGCCGGAGTCAGGGGCGTTCTGAGCAAATTCAGGGCCGAAGGCGTAACGCCCGCCGTTATCTACGGCTTAAAAAAACCGCCGGTACAGATCACAGTTTCCGAAAAAGAAATGCTCAGCGTTCTCAAGAGGGGCTCCAACGCCGTCCTCAGGCTGAAGTATTCCGATAAAGAGGACAACGTTATTATCAAGGAAGTTCAGCGGCATGTAGTCACCGATAAAGTGATACATATAGACTTTCACAGGATCTCGTTGACCGAGAAGATTACGGTCAAGGTTCACATTAAGATTGTGGGAGAGGCTTTTGGCGTTAAGACAGAGGGCGGCATCCTGGAACATTCGATGCGTGAATTCAACATCCTCAGTTTGCCGATGGACATCCCCAAAGAGATAGAAGTCGAGGTTTCCAATCTGAAGCTTAATGAGGCCATCCGTGTTAAGGACATTAAGCACGACAAGGTTGAGATCCTGGACGATCCGAACCATATCATTGTCAGCATTGTGGCGCCGAAGGAAGAAGTTGTTGAAACCCCCGTGACAGCCGCCGGAGCGGCCGCCGGAGCCGCAGCTGCCGAGCCCGAGATAGTAGCCGCGAAGGGCAAGAAAGAGGAAGAAGGCGCGGAAGGCGCGGCCAAGCCCGGGGCGAAACCCGCGGCTGGAGCCGCCGCGAAGCCCGGAGAGAAGAAGGCCGAACCCAAGAAATAGCCTTCTTTTCAAACGGAGCGGGAGCGGGTCATATGCGAGTACAGGAATTGGCCTTACGATGGCCATAGGCCGGTTATACGGCGCCTGCGCAAACATTGGCTAGCTCCCGCTCTTTTTTTTACAAGAGGTGGCAGAGGTGGAAGAAACTATTTACATAGTCGCGGCGCTGGGAAACCCTGGTCGCGAATACGAGAGCACAAGGCACAATATAGGATTTCTGCTGGCTGATCTTGCCGCCCGCGCCTCCGGGCATGGGCGTTGGCGGGCCTGGAAGGACCTTGGGCAATGTTTTGAGGCCAGGCTGGGGGGCGCCAGGGTCTTTCTTTTAAAGCCCGGTACCTATATGAACAATTCCGGATTGGCCGTCAGGAGTCTGGCGGATTTTTACAAGGTGTCCGCTTCCGGGGTCATTGCGGTTTATGATGATATGTCTATACCTTTTGGCTCAATGAAAATACGGCGCGGCGGTTCTGCCGGCGGACATAAAGGGATACTTTCAATCGTTGAGACTATGGGCACGCAGGAAATTGCCAGGATCAAGATCGGAATCGGTCCAAGGCCTGCCGGAATAGACGCGAAGCGTTTTGTGCTGGGACATTTTTCAAAAGAGGAAGAGGTCGGGCTGGCGGCCGCGCTGGAACGTGGATGCCAGGCTCTGCTGACGGTCATAGAAAAAGGTTTAGACGAAGCGATGAACCGATTCAATTATGATAACGATAAATCCGTATCTTAAACTATTCTTCGGTTTGGTGATACTCCTGCTTGGTCTGGGCTATATCTATAAACCGGATATAATCGAGCGCATTAATAAGGTTCTTAAAGAGACACTGCTGAACGATTCTTATGTCGCCCTGCACCGCAGGAACTGGGGCTTCCTGTTGCTCCTTGTGGGCGCCACTCTCATATACATGGGTGTCAGCAGAATTCTGGTCTGGTGAGCATTCACTTTCGGCTGAAAGTATAAAAAAATATCCCGCGGTCAACCGCGGGATATTTTTTTGAAATCAGAAACGACTCAGGTCTTTGAGTCGTCCCGTGTAAGTTTTTTCCGTCCATCGTTGGACATCGCGAACAGCCACATCAGTTTATCTGTAGAGCGGACCAGCTGTCCCCAGTTCTTTTCAAGTTTAGGTTCCTGCTCAAGCAGCGGTATGCGGCTTTTTTCTTTGTCGTATTTTTTGCTGAGTTCTTCCCAAGTCATAATCCCTCCCCCTGACCTTTCCCCATAATAGTATACAACAATTCTGAAACGAGACAGGTGTCAGAGGGCCCGTGCGCGGATGGGTCTTAAGGCCCAATAGGTGCAGCAATAGATGCAAAGCCATTTAGCGATTTAGATGCAAGGCACTTGGCCGTGCATCTGGACTGCTTTGCCTCTAAATTGCTGCTCTATTTGGTGGGCGTGTCGATTACTATGTGGTTGTTTTTGCTGAAGATGAGGAGCGGACTTTTTATGGAGCCTTTAAAATCTCCATTCTTAAAAACTCCCAATTCTCCGTGGCTGTTGATGAAGGCTTCCAGATATATTTTTTTTGTCAGGATATCAGGCATGATGAGGTCGGAGGGGGTCATTTGAAAATCTAGCGGAAAAACAGGGTTAATGATCTTCTTGACTGCCACCGGCACGCCGCCTTCGTTCTTGGCCACCAAAAAAAACATGGTGTTGGGCTTGGTCGCCCTTTCCGCTAACTCAAACGTTACTTCAGCCGTGCCACGGATAAGAAAAGCAGAACGCAGCGCGAAAGGATAAATAAAGTACGCTGAAAGTAATATAAAAACTAGAAAAAAAAGCAGTAAAAATATTTTTTTCATCGGGTTTTCCGCGTTTCCGCGCCAGACCTGTAGCAGCGTTAAATTATAAGCGCTCCGCGTCAGTCTGCCGGAACCGGGGTTATACTCGTGGTTACTGCCGTCGGCCCTGTTACGCCGAATAGTCCCAGACTAAGAGAGGCTTCAGCATTTTTTGAGCCTGGCGTTGCGGCGGTAATGTAGGGGGTGGCGGCCGGCTGATTGGCTGCGGTGTGAAGGAACTGCTCCGCGGGGGTGAGCGGCCAGCTCCAGCCGGTTTCAAATTTGTCGGGCGTGGGGTTTAGGCCGGCAGACTCGTAGGCGTATTCCACCAGACCCACGCAGTCAAACTCCAAGGGGCCCTTCTGAGTGTCGTGGAGATTGTTATATCGATGCCCCAGTTCTGCCAGGGCGGCGTCCGATATGGCGGCTCGCTGCGCGGCCGAAGGTTTTTCCCTGGTTGTCCGGTTGCCATAAAAAGGAAATTTGAATTTGGTGGTGAATAGGCTCCATGAGGCCTTTCTCACGCCGCCGGGTTTGACAACGTTTGGCATGCAGTCAACTATCTCGCTGATTATCCTGCCGTCCCGAACTTCGGTTTTTACGAATAAACCCACATGGCCGCCCGGGGTGGTTATTGGTTCACCAATGGGAGTTCCCAGGAAACTGCCGGTGAAGATTATGTCGGAGTCTTCCATTCCCCTGACCCTTGAGGGGGCGACCTGCTCCAGCTTAAAGTCGTCGCCTAACGCTTCCAGCAGTTCAAAAGCGACTGAGCGCACTACCATGGTCTCATTTTCGGAAGCCGCGGTCTGCCTGAGAAAGGGAATGGCTTTTTGAGTTTTCAGCTTGCCGATGCTGATGAGTATATTCATGCGTATAATTTCATCCGACTCAAAATAAAAACCGGCCAGTTTATCCATCACTCTGGGGTTGCCGATTTCGCCCAGCGACCAGATAGAGCTTATGGCTGCCAACCGGCGCTTGAGGTCCTCTTCGTACGGTCCTCTGTTGGCGAGTCCTGTCGTATAGTTCCTGATGTCGGCAAGCAGTCGATCCACGGAGGCGTCATCGCCGGCAAGCGGCGCCCTTATGGATGATGATCCCGCCAGCGCTTCGGCGTCCCGACCGGCTTCGACTTCAAAGGCCGCAACGTTCAAGTCCGCGTTCTTGGCGGCATGAACAGGTATAAATGAAAAAATAGTTGTCGCTAATATTATGGCGCCGAGGCTTAGTTTCATTCAATGCTCCTTTGCAGTTTTCTGTACATATATAGGTTATCACGATCCCTGCCGGATCACAAGGTTCTAAGGGCCCAGGCCTGCTAAATAATAGGACTGGCCGGGGCTAGGCCTTTTGGGTCCTTACTGAAGGGTTATTTGGCGGTCAGCGTGATTATCGGGATCTCTGAAGGGGCCAACCAGCGCATGGGGGGGCCCCATGTGCCGGTTCCGGAAGTGACATAAAAAACTGAATTCTTAAATCGGTAAAGCCCGTAAAAATATTTATAGAACATACGGGTGAAGATATGAAAAGGAAAGATCTGTCCGCCATGGGTGTGGCCTGAGAGTCCCACAAAATCTCCGCTTTCGGCTATCAGCGGATACATCACCGGCTGATGCGTCATCAAGATTGATACACCTGGCTTATGATGCTTTTTTAGAATATCCCTGATATCATTTTCCGTCATTTTTTCAGTGAGAATATCGCTTAGACCGATAAGATGTATCCCCGCCACATCCGCGGCTTCGTTCCTGAGAAGATTTATTCCGAATTCCCTGTAGCATGTTACAGATTTTTCGTAGCCGTAATAATACTCGTGGTTGCCCAAGACACCGTATACTCCCAGCCGGGGTTTAATTTTGCGGACCAGTTCTCCCAGTAGACCGCTGCCGGTCAGCCCCGGATCAATCAGATCGCCTGTGAAGAGCACCAGATCGGGTTTAGCGCGGTTTACTATATCCACGGTATTGGAAAATCGGCGGAGCTTGTGCTCCGAGTCGATATGGATGTCGGAAATCTGAGCGATTCTTAACCCTTCAAGAGCGGGCGGTAGGCCGGGGACGGCTATAGTCAGTTTTTTTATTTCCGGAGCTTTTGAGCCGCCGTAAAAAGCGAAGAGAAAAGCAAGCCCCAGAGCCGCCAGGACGCAGTAGCGGTAACACTGCACCCAGACCGGATTAAGAAAGAATCTCAGGCCGAGCCTGATTAAGTCCGCAAAAATGAACCCGGCGCCGGCCAGGAATATAATTCCCATCCAAGCGTAACCCGCGGTATAGAACCAGTCGAGCGCCGGATTTGTATAGCGGTGGCGCAGGAACATGGTTAGGGGGGAGAACAGGGCCAGGAGCAGAAAGAGGATGCGGAGGTTGCGCGCGTTAGCGGCGGATACGGCGAAGCTGCGAGCGAACCAAGAGGCTGAGTATAAGTGCAGGCCGATATAAGACGCCAGAAGCGTCAGGAAAACTGGGAAGAGATGGTAGTTTTTCATGTTTGAGTTCCAGCATGATTATATAAATAACAGAAGGCTGAATGCTGACAGCCTATTGCCTGAAAAAGGGAAAAAGAAAAAGGTTCCAGGCGCCTTTTTGTATAATTTAGTCATGAGACTTACCCCTTTGGGCGCGATCTGGATAAATGTCTGTATAAATTCTTTCATTCCGATATTCGGTTATCTGGCCGCCGGCAGGATTTCCCCTGTGTTGTTCGCTTTTCTCGGCTCTGCCCTGGGGTTCGCGTCTTTTCTTCCCTGGATACTCAAAAAGAATCTGTTGAAGGAATACTTTAAGCCCGGGCTTTGGCCCAGTCTTCTTGGTATCGGATTTTTCGGCAGCGCCCTGCCCATAGTCGGCCTGGTCATCGCGCTTAAATATACCACTCCTGCCAACGCGGCAATTATAGGCCAGATAGAGGCCATCTATTCCGTAATACTGACCAGCATTTTCCTGCGGGAGAAGATCTGCGCCAGGCAGTTGGCCGGAACCGCGCTGGTTTTGGCCGGGACGATGTTGATAGTTTTCAAAGAACGATTTACGTTCCGCTGGACCGGCGACCTCATAGTCATGGCAATCCCGCTTTCCTATCAGATTTCGCACCTTATCAGCAAAAAATTGCCGAAGGGAATACCCCACACCTTCGTCGCTTCCGCCAGGACGTTGTTCGCCGCTCTTAGTATACTTCCGCTCTTCGCTGCCGGATTTTTTACTCCTGTTTTTCATTTTCAGGCGGATCTTAAAACTTTAGGGATAGTTCTGGTCTGGGGGGTGGTGCTCACGGCTTTCAATAACATTCTCTGGTATAAGGCAATACTTAATATGGATTTATCCAAGGCGACGGCGATAGTCCTTTCCTATCCGGTGCTGACGGCCATCCTCTCGGCCGCGCTGGGTATAGAAAAAATACAAGCCTATCAGATGGCGGGTTTGGCGCTGGCCCTGGCTGGCGCTTACTGGGTAACGCTATTGGTCAGAAAACAGAAAATTATAACCGGTGGCCTTTGATCCGGCGCTGATACTATTCTAGTGCCGATTCCAAGCCTTGTCGCAATTGAGTCATTTAACCAGTTTAAAGAAGTCGTTTCCTTTGTCGTCCACCAGAATAAAGGCGGGGAAGTCCCGCACTTCTATACTCCAGACCGCTTCCATGCCCAGTTCCGGATAATCCAGCGTTTCCACCTTTGTTATATTCCGTTCGGCTAAGAGTGCGGCGGGTCCTCCGGGCGAGCCCAGGTAGAAGCCGCCGTGCTTTTTACAGGCGTCGGTCACGGCCTGCGAGCGGTTGCCTTTGGCTATCATTACCATAGACGCGCCTTTTGACTGAAGGAGGTCCACATAAGAATCCATGCGGCCTGCCGTGGTAGGGCCGAAAGAGCCTGACGGCTTGTTTTTTGGCTGCTTAGCAGGGCCGGCATAGTAGATCGGATGGTTCTTTAGATATTCAGGCAGAGGTCTCCCCGTATCCAGAAGTTCCTTAAACTTTGCGTGCGCTATATCCCGTGCCACTACTATCTTGCCGCTTATGGAAAGCCTGGTTCCGATGGGATGTTTTGAAAGCTCAGCCGTTATTTCTTTCATTGGCCGGTTAAGGTCGATGTTTACGCAATTTGAGCAGGATGAGAATTTGGCCCTGATATCTTTTGGTATCAGGCGGCCCGGCTCTTTTTCCATTTCCTCCAGCCAGAGGCCGCCTTTGTCTATCCTGGCCAGGATATTCCTGTCGGCGGAGCACGATACGCCCATGCCGATAGGACATGATGCGCTGTGGCGGGGCAGGCGGATGACCCGAATATCGTGGGCGAAATACTTTCCGCCGAACTGGGCTCCATAGCCTGTTTTATGAGCTGCCGTCAGGAGTCGCGCCTCCAAGGTCTTATCGCGGAAGGCACGACCGCTTTCATTTCCGGAGTCAGGCAGGCCGTCCAGATATCCGGTGGAGGCCAGCTTAACGGTTTTAAGGCACATCTCGGCTGAAGTTCCGCCGATTACAAAAGCGATATGATAGGGGGGGCAGGCCGCGGTGCCGAGTGATTTCATTTTTTCTATGAGGAATGGTTCAAGTTTTTCCGGGTTAAGGGTAGCTTTGGTTTCCTGGTAGAGCATGGTTTTATTGGCCGAGCCGCCGCCCTTTGTGACGAACAGAAATTCATACTCCATGCCCTTTTTCGCGTATATGTCTATCTGTGCAGGCAGATTGTCGCCTGAATTTTTTTCATTATACATGTCCATGGCCAGGGTCTGGGAGTAGCGAAGGTTTTCCGTGGTGTAGGCTTCCCATATTCCTTTTGATATCAGTTCGCTGTCGTTGGAGCGGGTCCAGACCTGTTCGCCTTTTTTTGCTATAACGATGGCGGTTCCGGTGTCCTGGCAGAAGGGGAGTTCAAATCGCGCTGAGATGGCCGCGTTCTCCAGCATGCAGTAAGCCAAGAACTTGTCGTTCTCGGAGGCTTCTGTATCGCTGAATATTTTGGCTACCTGTTCCTGGTGCGCCGGGCGAAGGAGAAATGAAACATCCCGTATTGCTTCGCGGGCGAGGGTGATTAGGGCTTCGGGGGAGACTTCTAGGATCTCCAGGCCGCCGGTTTTTACGACTTTTACGCCGGTTTTGGCGACATTGCGGTATTTGGTATCAGACTTTTGTAACTCGAACATTTCCTGATATTTGAACTTAGGTTTATTGTCGGTCATAAGGTTCCTCTTCGTGCAAAGTAGCGCCAGGCTGGTGGGCTTTGGCTTATGCTCAGCAGGATAGTAAAGCGGGGTCCTGTCTCCGGTAGGCCTTTTTGCTTCCCTCATCCGACTGCGGGACAAAAAGGCCTACCGGAGCCACCCCGCGTAAAACTTACGCACTTAATGCTTTTGACGCAATCAGCCCCGGCGCTTCTCTATAAAATATAACATCTTTGCCCCGGCCAAATTACAACTTGATTTACCCGCTCTGGTATTAAATCTGAATAGATTCCTTGGTTAACTAACATCTTGATACCGTATTTTAACTTTTTTACTGTTTTAAAAACAGGAATTGTATCGGTATCCAACGAGTGGATAGTTATTGATGTATCCAATGATAAGGGCGGGGTTATGTATTCATGTTTAAGGTTATAAGCAGCGGGGGCATATCGGTGGAGCGGGAGGCGAAGGGGCCGGATTAGCAAAACCGTACCGGAGGCCCGAGCTTGCGTAAGCGCGAGTGCCGAGGTCCGGAGGTGCGGCCACGGTGTGGCCGACACCGTTTTTGCGTTCCGGCCCATTTGCCAGCCCGCGAACTTGCAGTCTGGCGTTACCTATTCGTCTTCCGGGATGTCCGGCGTGGATATCAGGTGCGCGGCGCTTGATTTGGGATCGGTTTTGCCGAAGAAGTTGGCTAACAGAAATTCGCGGTTTAAGCGGGCGATATTTGTGACTTTCACTTCTTTCGGACAGACTGCTTCACATTCGTATTCGTTGGAGCAGTTGCCGAAACCTTCTCTGTCCATGGCTTCAAGCATGCTGAGCGCGCGTTTTGAGCGCTCAGGCTGACCCTGAGGAAGCAGAGCGAACTGGGAAAGCTTGGCGGCGGTGAATAGCATAGCTGCGCCGTTCGGGCAGGCTGCCACGCAGGCCCCACAGCCAATGCAGGCGGCGGAATCCATAGCTTCCTCGGCGTCATCCTTGTTCACCGGGATGACGTTTGCGTCGGGGGCGGCGCCGGTATTTACGGAAATATAACCGCCTGTCGCCATTATTCGTTCAAAGGCCGAGCGGTCCACCACCAGGTCTTTAAGTATCGGAAATGATTTTATGCGCCAGGGCTCCACGGTTATGACATCTCCGTCTTTAAATCTGCGCATGTGAAGCTGGCAGACGGTGGAATGGTCGTCCGGGCCGTGCACATCGCCGTTTATTACCAGGCCGCACGCTCCGCAGATGCCTTCGCGGCAGTCGCTCTCAAAGGTTATCGGCTTTTCGTTTTTCCTGATAAGGTCTTCATTAAGGAGATCTATCATCTCTAAAAAAGACATATCCGGGGAAACGGCGTTGACTTTATAAGCTTTCATGTGGCCCGGTTCTTCCGGGCCGTCCTGTCGCCACACCCGGATAGTCACATTGAAATGTTTATTCATAATAAGTCTCCATGATTGCTGGTAGTCGGCGAATCGCGAAATGGCGAGTGAAAAACCGTTAAAATCCGTGTCCCGTCCTGGTTCGCTATTCGCTTACTTGTAGCTCCGTTCCGCCATCTTGATGTGCTCGAAGGCCAAGGCCTCTTTGTGAAGCACCGCCTCTTTCCCTTCACCGGCGTAGGCCCAAACGCTTGAGTGCGAGAACTTTGCATCGTCGCGCTTGGCCTCGCCCTCGGGGGTGCAGGACTCTTCGCGGAAATGGCCGCCGCAGGATTCCTTGCGCTCCAGCGCGTCTTTGACGAAGAGCTCCGCGAATTCCAGGAAGTCGGCCACTTTCATCGCCTTCTCCAGCGTCTGGTTGAAGTCCTTGTCGGCTCCGGGCACGATGACATTGGACCAGAATTCCTCGCGGATCTCGGGTATTTTTTTCAGGGCTTTTTTAAGACTGGTTTCATTGCGGGCCATGCCGCAGTCGTTCCACATAACATTGCCCAAAGCCCGGTGCAGTTCGCCGGGGGTCTTTTTGCCCTTAACGCCAAGGATCTTGTTCATCCGCGTCTGAATCTGTTTGGAGGCCGCGCCGAATTCCGCGTCGCTCCTGGCGACATCCTCAAACTTCGTGGCGCCAAGGTAGCCGCCAACGGTGGACGGGGCGATGAAGAATCCGTCGGCTAGGCCCTGCATAAGGGCTGAGGCTCCCAGGCGGTTGGCGCCGTGATCGGAGAAGTTGGCCTCCCCCAGAGCGAAGAGCCCGGGGATGGTGGTCATAAGGTTGTAATCCACCCATAGGCCGCCCATGGTGTAATGAGGGGCGGGGTAGATGCGCATTGGCGTCTTGTAGCCATCCTCGTCGGTGATCTGGTAGTACATGTCGAAGAGGTTACCATATTCGCCGCTGATCTTCTCAAGGCCTTTGCGCTTGATGGAGTCGCGGAAGTCCAGGTAGACCGATTGGCCGGTAGGGCCGACGCCTTTTCCCTCGTCCACCACCGTCTTGGCCGCGCGCGAAGCGATATCGCGGGGGACCAGATTTCCGAACGCCGGATAGCGCCGCTCAAGAAAATAATCCCTTTCAATATCCGGTATCTGGTTAGCGGGCCGCTTATCGCCCTTGGTTTTGGGCACCCAAACCCGGCCGTCGTTGCGCAGAGATTCGCTCATCAGCGTGAGCTTTGACTGATGGTCGCCCGAGCGGGGAATGCAGGTGGGGTGGATCTGTGTGAAGCACGGGTTTGCGAATCCGGCGCCGCGCTTGTAGGCGGCCCAGGCCGCTGACACATTGCAGGTGGCCGCGTTGGTGGAAAGATAAAAAACATTCGCGTAGCCGCCGGTGCACAACAGCACGGCGTGACCGGCATGGGATTCCAGCTCACCTGTGACCAGGTTTCTGGCTACGATTCCGCGCGCGACACCGTTCTTAAGCACTATATCCACCATCTCGCGGCGATTGAATATCTCTACCGTGCCTGCCGCGACCTGACGCATCATGGTGGAGTAGGCTCCCAGCAGAAGCTGCTGGCCTGTCTGGCCCCTGGCGTAAAAGGTCCTGGAGAGCTGGGCGCCACCGAAGGAGCGGTTGGATAGCGATCCGCCGTATTCGCGCGCGAAAGGTACGCCCAGGGCCACGCAGTGGTCTATGATCTGGTTGGAGACCTGGGCCAGACGATAAACATTCGCCTCGCGGGCGCGGTAGTCGCCGCCTTTTACGGTATCGTGGAAAAGACGCCATACCGAATCTCCGTCATTGGGGTAATTCTTGGCCGCGTTTATGCCGCCCTGCGCCGCGATGGAATGAGCCCGGCGGGGGGAATCGTGAAGCGTGAATACTTTTACATTATATCCCAGCTCGCCCAGCGAAGCCGCCGCAGAGGCGCCGGCCAGGCCGGAGCCTATGATAAGAATGTCGTATTTCCTTCTGTTGTTGGGGTTGACCAGTTTAAGGTTGAATTTATGGCTGTCCCATTTCTTCTCTATCGGCCCCGCGGGTATGTTTGCGTTTAAATGCATGTTAATCTCCTGTCAGCTAAATGCTGAAATAAGGCACATTAATTGTCGTAAGTTTTAGGCCATAAATCATAAGCAGAAAACCGAAGAGACTCCTTGAAAGTTTATAGCTTACGGCTTGAAGCTTATTGTGATCATAGTGCTTAGCGCTATGATCACTGTATCGTCATCTGCAGCGTGCCTCCTGCGGCTTTTATGTCCAGATTCAACAGGTAATAGACCGAGATGAGCGCGAACCCCATCATTATAAGGGCTGTTATCAGGCCGCCTATCTTTATAAAAGGCGTGTATTTCGGGTGGGTCAACCCCAGAGTCTGAAAAGCGCTCTGCATGCCGTGGGAAAGGTGCAGTACCAGCGCCAGCGCTCCGCCCACATATACGGCTACGAAGACTGAGCTTCTGAAGGACGAGGTTACCATCTGATAGAAGCCGATGGAGTGGTCAACGAAGCGGAAAGTGAGCAGGTGATAGGCCAGATAAAGCAGTATCAGCGCCGCGGTATAAAGCATGGTGGCCGAACCGACGGTCCTGCCGCCCTGCCATTTGCGGGCCTCGTAGCCGCGGGGGGCGTTAAGCCAGTCTTCCAGACGCACCCAGACTCCGGTTATAATATGCGCCAGAAAAACAGTCGCCAGCCCCAGCTCAAGCGGGATGATCAGCGGATTGGAGAGTAATATGTCCACCCAGGTGTTGTAAGCCACTTCTCCTTTAAGCAGGAGCAGGTTCTCTGCCAGGTGGAACAACATGAATCCGCCCAGCATTAAGCCTGTTACCGCCATGACGACTTTTCTGCCTATGGAAGTGAAAATAAGCCTTTTGATGAAAGTAATGTTCATTATCGGTCCTTGGTGAATTAGAGTGAATTGTTGAAATTAAGGAGTAAACGGCGAAAAAAAATACAGATTCCTTGCCCGCTTGCCGCTTAATTCTTATCACTTATCGCTTAAGCCATATTTTACATGTTAAGCGGGGCGGGAAGAAAGTAGAAAAACTTAAATGCCATTAGCGTTTCTAATAGTAGCGGCGCGGCGGTGAAATTGCAAACAGCGCGGCAGAAGTGAATTTTTACTCATGGCGCACACATGTTTTTACCGGCTACGGCGGGACCTTGTTTTATTTGGGTCTTTTATTAACTATAATTATCCTTTGACCTGTTTCCATAAAACTTGTTCCATTTAGCGGAGGGTAAGATGCGTAAATTCCTATTTTCGGGCATTCTGTTTGCGGCCGGCATAAATTTGTCGGCTTACGAGAAGATAGAATTCAAAAGCCAAATCTCCAATCCCGCGCTGATGAAAATTTCAGCCGTGGCGGCTATAGATGGAAAAATCCTCGCCGCCGATTCTAAAGCCAACGCGGTATTCATCTTCGATGTTGACGGAAAGCTCCTTAAGAGAAGTTCCGCGCCGCTGAAGGAGCCCAATGGCCTTAGTGTGGGAAACGGCCGCATCTATGTGGCTGATACCGGCAATTCCCGTGTAGTGGTTTTGGACGCTGACGGCGCGATGTTGTGGGCCTTCTCCAGCGACGGATCGCTCCCCGGCCAGTTGGACGGGCCCATGGATGTGGCTTTCGGGGCCGACGGCCGGGTTTACGTCGCCAATACCGGTAATTCCCGCGTGGAAGTTTTTAATTCCGACGGTATTTTCCTCTACGGCTTTCCAGTCCGGAAGGCTGACAACATTACAAAGCTTAGCCCCGGCAGAATAGTGACCGACAACGCCGGTTTTATTTATATAGCCGATGCCGATAATTCTCTTATAGTGAAATACGACAGGACCGGCAAAGCAGTGAGGAATTACGCTTTCGCTAATGACGGCGTTGCCGTCGACGCTTACGGCGGGCTTTATGTCATAAACGGCAGAGAGGGAAAGGTGCGTGAAATCTCGGAAGCGGGGGATATTGTCGGAACTTTCGGCACCCGCGGCAAGGGTAAGAGCGAATTTCTGAAACTGCGCGGCATAGCCATCGACGCCGCCGGCGTGATCTATCTTGCAGACGAGGGGAACAAGAAGATTGCAGCTATCCGGCTTGAGGGCGAACACCCGGCGGCGCTGCCGCACGCCCAGCCTATGGATCGGTTCAACCTTAAAGGCCCGGTCAATAAGTATGCTTATAAGAGCGATATCTTTACCGTGCGGCCCGACCTCAGTGTTGCCGCCTACCTGCCAGAGGCCAGGGAAGTGATACTGGTTGGCACCGACAGCAATAAGACCACCATAATGCGCGGCGGCGATCAGCAGGGACAAGTGAAGATTCCCCGCGGCATGGCCGTAGACGCCAAGGGACAGCTCTATGTTTCCGACACCGGCAACAGCCGGGTGCAAATTTTTAACGCCGATGGGACATACTCCGGCATGTTCGGCGAAAAGGCCGGCTTTATGTCCGGCGGCCTCAAAGAGGGCAAGTTTTCCGACCCGACCGGCATTACCGTGAATCTTAAGGGTGTTATTTATGTGGCCGATACGGGGAACAGGCGCATACAGGCCTTTAACTCGGACGGCATCTTTCTCTTCGCCGTCGGTCCGGTGATAGGCAGTATAAATCTTCAGAAGCCCATAGGGGTTCGCACCGATAACCTCCGCAACCTGTATATTCTGGATGCGGGGCTGAAAAAAGTCATAGTTACGGACGCCAACGGCAAGTTTCTGCGCGTCTGGGACGATTCCGGACACCTGCAGGATCCCGTCTCCATAGATTATGACGGTAGGACCTATTTCTACATCCTGGACCGCGGCGCGTACAGCGTAAAGATATTCGACGACCAAGGAAAGTATATCTCCAGCTTTTTCGCCAAAGGCCCGGGCGAACGCGAGCTCATGGATCCGCAGTATATGGATATAGCCGGCAATAAAGTCTATATCTCGGATTACACCGCCGGCAAGATACTGGCATTCTCGCTTTCCTATATGCCGGAAGAGCCTTCCGGTTTAAAATACTCCGCCGACGATGTTAATGCGGTCCTTTCATGGCAGGCTGGTAAGACTCCATGGCTCAAGAATTTCGCCGTTTTCAGGGCCGATTCCGAAAACGGTGATTATCAGCGGATGGGTACGGTGGACAAGCCTGAGTATACCGATACCGCTCTGGCCACTAACGCCACCTATTATTACGCCGTGGCCGGAATCTCCGTGACGGATGATATCGGCGCCCGCTCAGCCCCGTTGGCTGTTTATTTTAAAGGCCCAGAAACAAAAGAAGAGGCTGCCGCCGCGGAAATTTCCGGTCCCGCCTCCGCCAATGTAGCGCCAATGGAAATCGTGCCGGTGGATCTCAGCTACATCTTCTCCGCCAATTATAAGTACTACATGAAGAACCCTGTAGGCCGCATAGCGGTGCAGAATAACACCGATATAGCCTTCAGTAATGTTAAGGTGTCTTTTTTTCTCAAGGACTTCATGGATTTCCCGTCCGATACCATCGTGCGCGAGATCGCCCCGAAGTCCAAGGCGGAAGTGGACCTTATGGCCACCCTTAACAATCGCATCCTGAATATTAACGAGGATACGCCCATACAGTGCCAGCTTACCATGACTTATTACCAGGACGGAGCCGAGAAAACATTCACGCTTAATAAGCCCGTGAAAGTTCTCTCCAAAAACGCCATCATCTGGGATAAAGCTGACAGACTGGCCAACTTTATAACGCCTAAGGATACGCCGGTGTTTAGTTTCAGCAGGTTCGTCCTGAATGAAAAAAACAAATACCAGGATGAATCCGGCCTTCTGAACGAGAACGTTCTCTCGGCGCTGATGATCTGGGAGGGCTTGGGCGAGGAAGGCCTCAGTTACCTGGCTGACCCTGTGAGCCCTTACTCGGTTAAGAAATCCTCTAAGGAATTCGTCACTGATACGGTCCAGTTCCCCAGGAACACGCTGAAGCTGAAAAGCGGAGATTGTGACGATCTTACGGCGCTGTTCTCCTCCATATTTGAGGCTTCCGGCCTGCACGCCGTCCTTCTTGATTACCCCAGCCATATAGCGCTGATGTTCGATACCGGCGCCTCTGACGCCAGGGATGCGGGCATCCCGGAGGAATACCTGATAAAGCACAACAACACATATTGGGTGGGCGTGGAGACAACGATGGTTGGCAAGGATTTCTACGATTCGATAAAGCATGAGGCTGACCTTTACAGGAGCATGGCCGCCGAAGTTAAGATTGTGGACGTGCGGGTCGCCTGGGCGGAGTTCGAGCCCGTGACGCTGCCGGATTCGGAAGTTGAAAACAACCCGGACCGAGCGAAATTCAACGCTCGCGCCAAAGAGGCCATCGCTGGCATGCTCAAAGCGCGCTATGATTATTTTAAAAAGTATTACGGCGCTATCCTGCTTGAAAATCCGGACGACGCAGACGCGCAGATAAATCTGGGGATACTGGCCGCTCAGTACGGGGAATACGAAGAGGCGTCCAAAAACTTCGGAAAGGTTCTGGAGAAGGATTCCGTCAACGCGGCCGCGCTTAATAATCTTGGCAATACGAGCTTTAAGGCCGGGAGTTATCAGGAAGCCAGAGATTATTATTTTAAAGCCGCCAAGGCCGACCCGTACGACGCCAATATTTGGCTGAACGCGGCCCGCGCCGCGGCCAAACTGGGCAAAAAGGATGATGTGAAAGTATTTGTGGACCGGGCGTCCCAGCTGGATCCGGAAGTGAAGAATATCGGGGATAAGTTGCTGAAGTAGGCAGTAGCAGGTAGTAAGTGGTAAGTGATAAGTGGTAAGTGATGAGAAATTTCCGGGAACTTACTCCTTACTACTTAATTCTAAAACATTTTAAACAAGGAGAATTTATGAAAAAAATATTGATGGGTCTTATAATGTTGTTCGCCGTAAACTCGGTTTCTGCCGGCGAGGGCAAGGATTGGAAAAGTTATTATGACAACCTGCTCAAGGGGCTGAAGTCCAAGGTGCAGAAGAAGTTTGAATCCAAGAACCGCGTCTCGGCCGTCGCCGCCGTGCGCGGCGCAAAGCAGGGTGCCGACGCCGACGCGCTGTACTGGAAGGGCGGCGTCTCGGAAAAGGCCCAGAAAAAACTGGCCGACGAGAAAAAGGCTATGACCGCCGCCGTGCAGCTGGTGGTGGATGGTAAACTGGCCGAAGGCAGAGCGGCAATGGAAAAATTTATCAAAGACAATCCTGACAGCTTTTATGCCGCCGACGCCAAAGAAGCGCTTGCCAATCTGCCCAAGGACGGCTCGACCGCGCCGATTTTAAATAGTGATGTATCAAAACCGGCCGGGGCTAAAGCCGCAGATGTGAAGCCCGCGCAGGAAAAGCCCGTAGCTGAAGAGGCCAAGCCGGCCCAGACTAAGCCCGCCGATTCCAAGCCGGGCGAAGGTTCCGATACCGCAAAGTAGGGCGCAATGGTGTTTTAATCGTCTGTTTCCGTAACTTCGGTTGCGGCGCGGTTTTCCGACGTGGGTTCCGGGGAAGGTTCGGTGGGGGCGTTCGATCGTTTTGCTTTAGAGTAGATGTCGGTGGCGGATCTCCAGAGCATGCTTTTCAGGAGGGAATGCTCCGTGGCACCGGGACGAAACAAAGGATAAAGGGGGAATAGGATGGCGTGGAAAGTGGTCTTGGTCCGGCCGATCTCCTCCGCTTTTGCCCGGCCCGCAAGTCCGTCATATTCCGCCACCAGTTGATGGTTCACCAGCAGGCTGGCCGGGATTATAAAGATGTATCCCGTATCCACCAGAAAAGATCTGAATATTTCTCCGTAGGTCCAGCGGCCGTACGATATCAGCGTTATCTTTATGGTGCCTGAACCCGTCTCCGCGTCATAAAGTCCGGCCTCCGAGAATATGCTCCTGGCGTGATCTTTCAGCCATACCAGGTCGCTGATCGGCACCGGTATCGGTTGAGGTTTAGGCGGATCAATGGCGCCTTCTCCGATCATGTCGGTGGGATTCTTATAGGGGAAGTTTTTCCAGACCACCATTATATCCGAAGCCGGTTTCACGCCGCGGTCGGCTAACATTTGTCGCAGATAGCCCCTGGGTATAAGTACGTCTCCGGAGTTGAATGAGGCGCAGCCCGAGGTCAGTAAAAGCGCGGCCAGAATAAGAAAATTCCTGAGTTTCATTATTGTTTTCCTTAGAGTGCGGCCCACTTGGTTATCTCAGCGCATGCAAAAGGCGGGCCATTTTTACTATATTATATTATATAGCGCCCCGGAACAATCCTCAGGATGCGACGCACCGGGGCTTGCGGCCGACAAACGGCCAGCTGGACGCTGATAAAAGGGGCAGGGTTTATGACGCTAAAAAAAATGGAACAGACTATAAAGAACGGGGGGAAAGCTGATATCACCATCAGGCTGGCCAAAATCCCGGACATGCGCCGTATTCAGATGCTATACGCCGAGGTCTACGGCGGCAATTACGCCATATCGCTTATAACCGACAAAGATAAGATGCGGCGCGCCATAGAGAACGACAGCTATTATTGGCTGGTAGCAGAGAGCGAGGGGAGAATTATTGGCAGCCTGGTCTATGCCCTGGATATCTCCGACCGAATAGCGAAAGCTTTCGGCGCCGTGGTGTCTAAGGAATACCGGAAACTGGATCTGGCGTACACCATGATGAAGCTGGTTCTGGACGCTATCACTCATACCCATAAGCTGGCGGACGTGGTTTACGCCACCACGCGCACAGCCAGCCACGCGCCGCAAAAACTGACCGAGAGCCTGGGCTTCGTTAAGCTCGGAATCTTTCCGAACACGCACAAGGTGAATGAGAATGAGACGCATTGTCTGACCGCTTATTTCACCGAAGAGGCGCTGAAGAAAAGGGAGCCTAAACCAAATCTTGTTCATGAAATTGTTCCGTTCTACGACCTGGTCCGCCGGCAGATAAATCTGGAAGCTCCTGCCGTAACCGAGGTCGAAAGTCTTTATCAGGAAAACCGGCACATGATACCGCCCCTGCCTTTGGAGATAATAACGGCGCCGGCGTTCATAAAGAACAGATTTAAAAATCTCAAAAGCAACAGCTTTTTCGAACACGCCTACATGCCCTTCCATGAGCCGAATCTGCTTTTTATCGCTCCGGACCAGTCCACGGAAGTCTATCTGAGTTACAACCAGAAAGATAAATACAGCGTTATCATGGGCGGCGTAACCAAAGAGACAAGCGCTACGGTGGTCCTTGAAAGCATTGCCCTGAAGCTTAGCGATATGAACATGGCCTATGTAGAGATTATCCTGGACGCCTACACTCCGCAACTTCAGCGCGAAGCCATGGACGCCCGCTACATCCCCAGCGGCTATTTTCCCTGCGTAAAGAAATCCGGCAACAAACGCTATGACTGCATAGTTTTTTCCAGAACCTTCGAAGTGTTGGATTTCCGGAACGTGAAGCTTCTCTCGCTATATAAGAATTTCCTGCGGGAATACCTGTCGCTCTGGCGCGAACATTACATAGAATCCGCTTTCAGGAATGATTGATATGAAAAGACAGCGCGGCAGCAGGACAGCGCGGCAGCAAGATAGCAAGACAGCAAGACAGGAGAGCGCTGCTAATTATTGCGGCGCTGACGCGCCCCCGTTTTACACACCCCTCAAGATACAGTCCGCCATGGACCGCGTTATAGAGGCGCCCGCTTTTGAATTCGGGGCTAAACCCTCCGGGCTTTTCTGCGCCGCCATGCGTGAAGCTTTTAGCTTCCAGGCCCGGCATTCCAAATTCCTCGGGAACTATCTGAAACTTGAAGGCTTTAACCCCGCCCTTATAAAGACCGAGCATGACATTGTCAATATGCCTTTCGTTTCGGTGGCCGCCTTAAAAGAACGGGACCTCACCACTTTGCCGCAATCAAAGATAGTCCTGGAACTTAAATCCAGCGGCACCACCGGCACGCGCAGTCGCATACAGCTTGACAGAGGTTCGCTTCTGCGCGTCAGGCGCATGGCCTGGAAGGTGTTCGAGGGACTGGGTCTGACGGATCTTCGGCGAGAGCATGATTATATCTGTTTCACCTATGACCCCGCCGTCGCTAAAGACTTGGGAACGGCGTGGACCGACAAACTTCTGTCCGGTTTTACAAAACAGGGAAGGATTTTCTACACTTTTCGCTGGAGCAAAGAAAAGAAAGATTTTTATTTTGATATGGAAGGAGCCCTTGAGACGCTTAAGGAATGCGAGGACGCCCAAAAGCTCACCCGCCTCATCGGTTTCCCGGCTTTCGCGCTTAAACTGACCGAAGAATTTCGCAGACGTTACGGCCGGCCGGTTAAACTTAATCCCGGATCCAGCGTCATAACCGGCGGCGGCTGGAAGACTTTGGCCGAGGAGGCGATAGATAAAAAAATCTACCGCGAAATACTCGCCAAAAATCTGGGCATCCCTGGTGCAAACGTGCGCGACTTGTTTGGCATGGTGGAGCACGGCGTTCCCTACGTGGATTGCCCATTGGGTAATTTCCATATCCCAAACTATGGGCGTATAATAGCGCGCGATCCCGGCACGCTGAAACCGCTTGGCTATGGGCGTGACGGGCTGCTGCAGTTTATCACGCCATATCTGACCAGCTACCCGTCTCTCTCTCTTCTTTCCAGCGACATGGGCCGCGTGGAGAAAGGATGTAAATGCGGTATAGGCGGAGATGTGCTGGTTATAAAAGGCCGCGGCGGAGTCAGGAAGCTTAAAGGCTGTGCGATAAGCGCGGCGACAATGTTGTAACCGCCGCGCTTGCTATAAGCCATAAGCCGTATGCTTTAGGCCATAAGTTTCTAAGAGGTCTCTTAAGTTTCTGCCTATGGCATATGGCCTACGGCGAACGGCATTTTTTATGAACATTAAAAACACTTATTTATTCGGGAAAACCTTAAACAAGTCTTCATGGACTCCGGCTGAACTGGAGGCCATAGGCGCTAAAGCGCAGGACGCGCGCGCGCTTATGCGGAGCGTATCGCGGGATTATATAGCCGAGACGTTGTCCGGCGCCGGCAGACTTTTTGAAAAGGGCGGCAAGTACCGCGCTGCGGCCTTGGGGCATCTAAAAAAGCAAATATCTTTCTCGGAACCGGTGATAGATAAAAGTCTGGACTTAATTCCCAAAATTTTGGAAAAGAATACGCTGATAAAGCGCATGAATATGGAGCTGTTCCTGCCCTACGCGCTGGAAGTTCCCGTGGAGCGCCGGGGCTATGACGGCCTTATCAGGGCTTTACCGAAAGGAGTGGTTCTGCACGTCGGGGCCGGCAATGTTTTTCTCGGGATACTGGACTCAATGGTGACGGGTTTCCTGACCAAGAACGTCAATATCGTGAAACTTTCATCGTCAGGTTCCAATTT
Source organism: Elusimicrobiota bacterium (assembly GCA_037137395.1). Taxonomy (GTDB): domain Bacteria; phylum Elusimicrobiota; class Elusimicrobia; order Elusimicrobiales; family UBA9959; genus YA12-FULL-51-18. Next base: position 5,880 of record JBAXKK010000011.1, on the reverse strand, counting down.
TATAAATATTTTCATGGAAGCGCTTAAAGAGGCAGACGGGAAAGGCGTTCTTTCGGCTTCCGCCGCGGTGCTGAACTGGAAGGGTGGGGACCAGGTTTTGGAAGAGGCAGCGTTGAAAAATGTGAACGCTGTTTTTGTCTGGGGGGGCTACGACGCCGTGCAGTCTTACCGAAGGATAGCTCCCATAGACGTCCGTGTGGAAGGTTTCGGTCCAAAGACCAGCGTCGGAGTAGTTTTTGAGAGTTGTGTGGACAACGAGGGAATGGGCGAAATAGCCCGCCGGGCAGCCCTGGACGCTTCGCTTTGGGATCAGGCCGCCTGCTCCTCGCTTCACACCCTTTATTTCATAGCGCCGGCCAAAAGACATAAAGCGCTGGCGGCCTCATTTCTTAAAGAGGCTCGCAAGCATTTTTCGCGCCTGGCCAAAGAGCTGCCGCCCGGCCGGCTCTCTCAGGATGAGCAGGTTGAAATAACCCGCGCCCGTCAGCTTGCCCGCGCCGACGCGGCTCTGGGCGCGGCCTCGTACGAGAGCTCGGCTCCTAAGACCGACTGGACCGTGATCTATGAGAAGGATCCGGTTTATCGTGTTTCGCCGTTGAATCGCGTGCTTTATGTTAAAACCGTGGAGACCCTTGAAGAAGTGCGGGATAAGCTTAAGCCGCTACGCGGCTATATACAAACTGTGGGCGTGGGCGGGTCTATCGAGCGCAAGCGGGTCCTGGAAATATTAGGCCCCGCCGGTATCGCGCGCGTGGTTAAATTGGGCAAAATGCTTGAGGAGGCAAACGGTTCGCCCCATGACGGGATCTTTCCGATGATGTCGCTGGTTAATTGGGTTCCGATGGAGGAAAAACCCTCCCAGTTGGACCGTTTGAGCGAACTTGTTGAGCACGCCAGGTCCCGCAGCCCTTTCTATAAGAGGCATTTTAAGGATGTTCCTAGGATAGCCTCCATCTCGGATTTTGCCCGAGTCCCGTTCCTTGAAAAACATCATGTGCTTGAGAACACTCCCCCTGACAGCTCCGACCTGCTGACCTCTAAGGTTCAGCGCGGCATTTATTTTGCAAGCGGCGGCTCTACCGGCTCTCCGAAGTACGTGTTTTATGACCAGCACGAATACGATCATACCTGCAGGATGTTGTCTTTCGCTTTTGAGGCCGGAGGGCTGGGCGCCGCCGACGTTATCGCCAATCTGTTCGTGGCCGGGAACCTGTGGTCCAGCTGGCTTTCCGTTGAGAAGGCGATCGCTTATACCAAGGCTATTTCGGTGCCGATAGGCAGCAATTTACCTTTAGAGAGTATTGTTAAATACCTTGAGGATTTTAAGGTCACAACAATAATCGGCCTGCCGTCTTTCATGATCAAACTGGCTGAGTTCGTGGCCGCGGGAGAAGGGAAGTATAAACTGCATATCAACAAGATCTTCTACGGCGGGGAATATGTCGGAGAAGAGATGATCAAGTTTTTTCAAAGCGTGTTTCCAGGGGCGGCGGTCCGTTCCGCCGGCTACGCCACCGCGGACGCGGGCGTGATCGGTTTCCAGTGTGAGGCATGCTCAAAGGGTTTGCATCATCTTTTCGCCTTCAGCCAGTACATTGAGTTCGTGGACAGGGACAGCCTTAAAACGGTGGCGCGCGGCGAGATCGGTGAGCTGGTTGTCACGGGGCTTAATAAGAAGCATATGCCTATAATCCGCTACAGGGTCGGTGATCTGGGCCGCTGGGTGGACCGGCGCTGCGCGTGCGGACGCAAAGAGCCGAGTTTTGAGATCCTTGGCCGCTGCGACGACCGTATTCATGTGGGCGGGGCGCATTTGTTCGTCAATGATATTCAAAACGCTCTTGGCAGGGTTCCGGAGCTGAGCTTTAATTTTCAGGTCGTTATCGATAAGAAAGGGCACAAGGACACGCTGAAGATACGCGTGGAATCCAAAGACGCCGTAATTCCGGCAAAGACCGTTGGGAAGCTCGGAAGCCGGCTTATGGAAGAGATAGAGGCACATTGCGAAGATCTGAAGGATAGTATCCGGATGAAGTGGCTGGATAAGCCGGAGATAGAGATATTGAAGCCCGGCAGTATAGAGCGCGTGCAGCGCACCGGCAAGACCCGCCGCGTGATAGATAAAAGAATTAAAATAATATAAGCGGATTTAAATCGCCGTCATGGAGGCTGAAATGAGCGTTCTGTCAAAGGTGCAGTTGGAAAAATACGCGGATGTGCTGATCTGGGGGCTTAAGATTGCCCGGCCCGGTTTTAAAAAATATGACACTATTCTGGTCCGCTGTGATCTTGAAGGCAGAGAACTCGGAGAGATCCTCAACCGCAAACTGATACAGGCCAAAAATAATGTGGTCTTCCGCTTTATGGCCAGCCCGCAGCTTGAACGCGATTTTTACATGCACTCCGATCAGGCCCAGCGCAAATTTGTAGCGGCCGGAGATAAGGAATTTTTCAGCGCGATCAATGGCAATATATATATCCACGCGCCTGCCTCGCTCACTCACCTCAAAGGGATAGACACAAAGAGACAATCCGAAACGGCTATAGCCCGCAAGCCTCTCAGGGATATTATGACCGCCAACGAGGAAAAGGGGAAATTCGGCTGGACGCTGTGCACCTATCCTACGGCGGAACTTGCCAGACAGGCGCGGCTGTCCGTAAGGGAATACGCCACTCAGATCGCCAAAGCCTGTTTCCTCGGCGAAAAAGATCCGGTTAAGAAATGGGCGGATATATACAAGAATTCCACATCCATAAAAAAATGGCTAAACGGCCTTAACATTGACACGATCCGGACCGAATCCGCGTCCATGGACTTTGAGATAAAGGTCGGCGACATGCGGCGTTTTCTGGGAGTGAGCGGCCACAATATCCCGAGCTTTGAGATTTTCACTTCGCCGGATTGGCGCGGCACTAATGGTATGTATTACGCCAACCTGCCAGCTTTCCGGGGCGGCAACTATGTTGAAGGCATACGCATAGAGTTTAAAAATGGCCGAGCGGTCAGGGTCAGCGCTAACAAAGGCGCGGAATACGTGAAAAAGATCATGGTGACCGACCGCGGCGCGGCGCAGCTGGGCGAATATTCGCTCACCGATAAACGCTTCTCCCGGATTGATAAATTCATGGCCGACACTCTTTTTGACGAGAACCACGGCGGCAAGTACGGCAACTGTCATGTGGCCATAGGCGATTCATATTCCGACACTTACTCGGGCGATATCTCCAAACTCACCAAAGAGAAAAAAGAAAAACTTGGCTATAACAGTTCAGCCGTCCACTGGGATCTGATTAACACCGAGGATAAAAAAGTGACCGCGAAGCTTAAGAACGGGGCCGCGGTCACCATCTACGAAAAAGGTCAATTTAAGTACTAAGATCAGGATTAAGGATTAAGTGGTAAGAGGTAAAAAATTACAAACCTAATCCTTAGTGCTTAATCCTTAAGTATTCCCTATATGTCAACTCTCACAGCGGCTTTAAAGACAGAGCGAGGCCTGCATGTTGCCAAGGCCGTGTTCTTGGCGGGGTTTTCCGCCATGTTCCTTTTTTGCGGCTATGAATTTATCCGTTCCACAGCCGAATCTATTTTTCTTTCCCATTTCAGCGCCGAGAGCAAGCCTTACGCTTTGAGCTGCGTGCCGGTCATGATGCTGGCTCTTATCTATCTCTATGGCCGCCTGCTTTCGGCCGTTGGAAGCGCCAGGGCCATGGCTGGTTCCATGCTTATAAGCGCCACGGTATTCACGCTGGCCTTTTTCGGCTTAAAAACCGGTAATAAATGGCTGGTTTTTTTATTTTATATTTTCAAAGAATCATATGTGGTAATTATTGCCGAGCAGTATTGGTCTTTTATTAACAGCACGCTTAAGGATGAAGAAGGGAGAGTTTTTAACGGGCCGGTGGCGGGGTTGGGGGCTTTAGGATCTCTGGCGGGCGGCTTTATTCTTAGCCGTTACGTAGTTGCGCTCCACAGCGAGACGTTCATATTATTGTCGGCGGCGGCTTTCATGCCGGCGCTGGCGCTTTTTTGGCTTGCTTATAAGCAGGGCGGGGAACCGGCGCCGACTCAGGCGGAGGCGTGCGGCAGGAAAGGCCACCTGCACTTGAGCATATTAAAAGAGAACAGGACCGTTCTGTATATCGCCATAATCATATTCACCGCGCAGGTGGTCGGCACGCTTCTTGATTTAAGGTTTACCCAGCTGGCGCGCGAGGTCCTGCCGGAAAAAGATCTGCGTACCGCGTTTTTCGGATCTTTCTGGATGAAGGTTAATATTTTTTCCTTCAGCATGCAGTTCCTTCTGACCCCGCTGCTCCTTCGCTATATAAAGGTGCGGTGGATACAGGTTGCGATACCTGTGGTCCATATATGCACCTGCGCTTTTCTGCTGATGCGTCCCGGTATATTCACCGCGGGCCTTGCCTTCCTGCTGTTTAAAGGCATGGACTATTCTATTTTCAGAGCCTCAAAGGAAACGCTGTACATCCCGTTCTCATATGACACGCGCTATCGCGCAAAACAGGTGGCGGACGCCTTTTCCTACCGTTTTTCAAAGGGAGTAACTTCGGTTGTCCTTTCGGCTGCGACTGCCGCCGGCGCTATTCCGGCCGCGGCCTATGCGGGCGCCGCTATGCTTTTCTCCGGCCTCTGGACCGGCATCGCCTTCCCTCTCACTTCCAGCCGCGATAAAGTAACCGGGAATTAAATAATAACATCGTGTAGTAACTAGTCGGTAACCAGTAATCGGTAGCCGGTGGAGGATATCCATTATATTCACCGCTGACCTGTTACCGGTCGGCGGTGATTGTTGTTAAAAGTTCATGTTCGCGGAGATGCGGTGAACCGAGCCGAGTTCGCCGAAGGGGGAAAAAGAGTAGTCTATCGAGTAGGAAGTGTAGCGGAATCCGGTCCCGAAGGTTAAATTGCGCAACCCGCTTATGTCGGAAATCGCGCGCGTGTTGAAGCCGGCGCGCAGAAACAGATCGGCGTCGCTTCCCAGGCCCGCCTTAAGTTCTCCGCCCATGGCAAGGAAGGGGTAATTGTCATTTACGGCCACTATGTCCGCGGTTACGGCGAGGTAATCTGTGATGCGCGTAGCGCTGCCCAGACGGAGTATCAACGGCAGGGGGGATTCAATTTTATCGTAGCGCAGTGTGCCTATGAAGTTCTGCGCCGTCATCGCCAACTGGAAGCGGTTATCAAAAAAATATGGGAACAATATTCCAATATCGGCTGAAATAGTATTATCCGAGGAGAGCAGTTGAGACCTGATGAGCTTTCCGGAGGCTCCCAGAACAAAACGCTCCTCGGGGTCCTTGTTGAAGCCGGTGATGTAAGTGGCGAAACCAACGCTAAAGGCCATATCATAGGGTGTGACCTTTCCTATCTCCACGCCGGCCTGGTCGGTCTTTTTTATCGTTCCGTAATTCATATATTTGAAAGCCATGCCCATGGCCCCCATCTCGCCGGATTTTTCGCCGTAGGAGAAGAAATCAACGAAGGTGTCCGCGAGGTAAGGGGCGTGCATAAACGAGACGGAATGGCCCTTAATCTTTATCAAGCCGGCCGGGTTCCAGTCCATGGCCGAAGCGTCGTCAGCCATGGCCGAATAAGCCTCTCCCAGCGCCACGCCGCGCGCGCCTGACGCGATTTTAAGAAACTGTGCCGTGGTAGTGCCCGCGGAATTATTGTTGAAGCCTCCGGCGTAACAGGGGGCAGTGGTTAGTGAATAGTGGATAGTGGCCGACAAAGTGGCAACAAGGCAATAGAACACCTTCAGCAAAATATTGTTAATTTTGCCTGTCGCGTCTTTTGTTTTGCCCCGGTTATTCCGCATATTGCATTGTCCTGCTTCGCGCCCTTACCCTATCCGCGAT
>JBAXKK010000010.1:0-45680 GCA_037137395.1 Elusimicrobiota bacterium | reverse complement strand
ACACCCATTCCACCGGTTCTATCTTCTCAAGATCCTCGGGATAAGTGGCCATGGCCAGGATGCGGCCGGTATTGGGATCCTGGACCAGCACCATGGCGAGATCGGAGCGGTTCTTTTCTGCATACTTTTTGATGGCTTCCTGGGCGAAAAACTGTATATTCTTGTCTATTGTCAGGTATATATCCATCGGGGCGGCCTCGCCCTCCGATGTGTTCTTGTAGATAATCTTGCCGCTGTTATCACGCACCACCTCCCTGTGGAGTACCTGCCCTGTGAGCACCTTGTCGTACAGTGCTTCTACTCCCGTGAGGCCCTTGTCCGAGCCCACAACCCCCAGGATATTCCTGGCGAGGTCCCCGGAGGGATAATAGCGGCTTTGTCCGGCTTCGAGCAGAATTCCCTTCAGGTTCAGGGCCTTTACCGCCTCAGCCTGGGCGCGGTCGAGGTTCTTTTTTACGCTGACAAAATTTCTGCTTTTGCGGAATTTAGACTGCAGGTCTTTTTTGGGGATGGCCAGAGCCGACGCCAGCGCTGAAAGCGCGCCGGGCGGATCTTCCAGCTCTTTCTTGAACAGGCTGCAATTCCAGGTGATTATTGATTCCGCCAGAATATTTCCCTGGGAATCAAATATCCTGCCCCTGGGTCCGGTTTCGGAAACCGTCCTGTTGAATTCGCGGCCGGCTGTCGCGGAAAGATTCTCGTGGTTTATGGTCTGGAGATAAAACAGCCTAAGCGCTATAGGAATAGCCGGCAGAGCGGCGATAAACAGGCAGGCCTGAATTCTTGTTCTCAAGGTTTTTGCGGTCATTAGGGATAAGGGGTAAAAGCTGCAGTTGCCAGCTTTCCTTTTCGCGGAGCCTGCGGGATACGCTGTTTAAATCGGCCGTTTGACGGGTATAGCCCTTGATATGGCGCCGCCATAGGTCTGTGCCGCTTCGCCCAACCCGCGGCGCGCTTCGCGCGGTATAATGTTTATATTTCAGAGCTTCCCAGGCGCAGAAGTTTGGCCAGCCAGCCTGCCGAGGGTTTATTTACGCTGGCGTCATCCATCAGGACCAGCGCGTCCGGTTCAGGATAGACAAGGCCGATTTTTAAAGCTTCGGCCTGAAGCTTTTCCGGAGCCAGCGAAGCGCGGATCTCTTTCTTAAGGTAGTTGTTGCTGTTTTCAAGGTCCTTTATCTCCCTGCGGAGACCTTCAATGCTATAACCAAGCCTCGTCGCCTGCACGTTCTCCCACGCAAAGAGGAAGAAGACGGCTCCGGCGGCGGCGAGCAGCGCTAGTTTCAAGGTCCTTGTTTTTTTCATAAATGCTCCGCCGGACTTATTCCATGCTAAAGAGTTCTATTCTTTTGATGCCGTGCTTTTCCCAGAGGTAGAATATCTTGGTCGGACAGACGGCGGCTTTGAGCCCGCTAAGCTTGGATTTAGCGGCCCGGCCGCCGAGGAACTTGCCTATTTTTGAACCAGTCCTAAGGATGTTTTCCGGATTCATACTTTCCTCCTCACTGTCGCGCCCCTCGCTTAATGCTTGGGGCGGATGACCGCCTGGCTTAAAACTACGCTTTTTCTATGACGCGCAGTTTTGCGCTGCGGGCTCTCTTGTTTGTCGCCACTTCCGCTTCGGAAGGGATGACCGGCTTTCTGGTCACCATCTTCCAATCGCCCATGTCAGCCATGATCTTAAAAGTCTCTTTAACTATCCTGTCCTCCAGGGAGTGAAATGTTATTATCCCCATTCTGGCGCCCTTGGTAAGGAACGGCATCGCTTTTTGTATGCCTCTGGTAAGATTGTCAAATTCGTAATTGACCGCCACTCTCAGAGCCAGGAACGTTTTGGTAGCCGGGTGAATCTTTTCGCCTCTGAAAGGAACAACCCTTTCTATTAAATCCCTCAGCTCCGCTGTGGTCTCCATGGGCTTGGCGGACCGTTTATCCACTATGGCGCGGGCTATCTTATTTGAATGGCGTTCGCCGCAGACGCGGATCAGATGTTCTATCTGCTCGTAAGGCCAGTGGTTTATTATGCTGTACGCGGTCAGCGGGTTGCCGGAATTTATGCGCATATCCAGCGGGCCTTCGTGCTTGAGACTGAATCCCCGCGACGGCTTGTCAAAATGCAGTGAGGAGATCCCCAAATCGAACAATATGCCTGTTATCCCCCCCAGATTCTCACGTTTAAGAATCTCATCTATGTTCGCGAAATTGCCCTGGATAACTTTCGCCCGCGGCCCGTAAGGCTCAAGATTTTTAGCGGCAAGAGCCGCCATTTCCGGATCCCAGTCTACGCCTAGCACCTTTGCCTTATCGTCCAGGATAGAGAGCATTTTTATGGTGTGGCCGCCGAGTCCCAGCGTCGCGTCGATATAAATTCCGGACTTGTCAGTTATCAGCAGTTGCGTTGTTTCTTCTAAAAGCACCGGCAGGTGCGTGTAATTCCCATCCATTGAATTGTGTCCTTTAAGTGCCCGGGCGGGCGGCAATGCCCGGCTGTTTATAAATCGAAAATCTTGCTGAATTTTTTGAACGAGGGTTCCATCACGTCTTTTTTGTACTTCACCCAGTTCTGCGCATCCCATATTTCCGCCTTGTTCCCAACGCCCCGTATCATGATGTCCTTTTTAAGGGCGGCGTAGTTTTTTTGATTCTGCGGCACAAGTATCCTGCCCTGTTCGTCCAGCTGGGCGTCGGCCGCGTTGCCAAAGAAAAATCTTTTGAATGCACGCTCCTCTTCCTTGTTTTCCGATTTAAAAATCTCCATATTATTGGCTATAAGTTCTTCCCATTTTGACGGCATAAAAAGGTAGAGGCAGCGGTCAAGTCCTATGGAAAGCATGAAATAGTTCTTGTCCTCTTTGCGGAGTTCTTCCCGAAATCGCGCGGGAATGAACATGCGATTTTTTGAATCCATCACGTAAGAGTATTCGCCGTAAAGAGTGCTCATAAAATTAGTGCTGCAGCCGGGTAATCAATGGTTACATTTTACAACATTATAAACCACTTACTAACATTATCCACCACTTTAAACCACTGGACTTAGAGTATAGTGAATGCTTTGGTGGTTGTCAATGCCAAATTAAAAAAAGCGTTGATATGTAATAACTTTTTGATTAAAAACGGCGTGAAAACAGTCGCGGTATTGGAGGATTAGAGGACTAGAGTACTGGAGGATTAGTGGGTCGCGCCGGAAATTTTGCCGGTTTTCAGGTCGTAGCGCCAGGCGTATTCCAGCGAAGAAAGTTTATTGTAAGGCATTCCGTAAGCCTGAAAAAGCGCTTGGGGTACAGGTGTTCCATCTCTTAAGCCTTTACAAAACAGATAAAAAGCCTCGCCCGCCCGCATCCGCGTAAGGAACCTGACGATGCTGTAGGACTGCGCGTACCAGAGCCGCACGCTGTCTTCGTCAGCTCCCTGCATGTTTTCTATGCGCACCATATCGGCCAGCTTGAACCCCTCGCCTTTGCCAAGTAATGCGAGATTTTGCGTCAGCCAGCGCGGAGTGGAATGGCCTCTTTCCGACTGCACATAAGTCGCCATGCCTTCGCTCAGCCACAGCGGGCTTTGGCGGTCAGACGGGAAAAAGCTGTCAAAATAAATATGTGTGAGTTCATGCGCCAGTATTCCGAACGCCTCTTCGCTCTTAAAAAGATATATTTTCCGCTCGCTCAAAGACGCCACGCCGCCCGACCAGGCCGGGCGTCCGGTCAGGCGTTTGTATGTGTCCTGGCTGTTGGTGAAATAAACGAAGACTTTTCTGTCCCTGGTCCATGGCGAAAAAGCTATAAGGTCCAGCATGATATTGCCATGCAGGCTTTCCATATTTTTAAGCAGGTCTTTGGAAACTTCCGCGCCCTCTTCGTAGATTATGAAATTGCGCGTCGTTTTCATCGCGAAGCCGGGCGGGGCCTGCGGCGGGGCCTCCTCTTTGTCCGACACGCTTTGCGCGACCGTCGTTTTTTCTTGCGCGGAGTGCTCGGGCATCATTTCGGCATCCGCGCCTATTCCCTTTATATCCAGCCCCCCCGCCAAAGGGCTGATCAGGTGCGAGCCCGGCTGCGCGGGTCGATCGGACTGAACCGCAGTCGCGGACTGGACGTAAGGCGCGTAGGTCTGGGTGGTCTCAGTCACCCTGTCCGCCATGGGTTTGCCGGAGAAGGGGTTTCTTGTAATCTGGATTTTAGGGACCGGGGCCAGGTCGTCACTTATGTACTGATACATAAAAAGCCCCCAAAGCCCCACAACAAGGCCCCAGAAGATCACCCTTAGCTTTCCTAGAATATCCATATAGCGGCGAAGTATAGAAACGACGAATAAAAATTAAAAGGAAGTATCAAGATCCGTATTCCGGCCCTACTCTCTTTCTGCGGGCATCCTATCTACCTCTGCATTATCATACCTTTCTGAACACGAGTATAGATCTGTCATCTTTTTCTCCCGGCAGCCTGTACGACGCTATCTCGGCCAACTCCGCCCCGGATTTGCGCGCGGCTTCTTTGGCGGCCGGCCGCTCCTGGGCCAGCTGCGCGGCGGTTTGCCAGGCCAGAAAGACCCCGCCGCTTTTAACCATATTTAAGCATTGAGGCAGTATGTTTTCAAGTTTTCCCATGGCGCGTTCAACCACGGCGCCGTATTTCCCGGTCCCGACCGGGCCGCTCTGTCCTATGCGCAGATGCAGGGCGCGGACGGTTTTTAATTTTAGGCGGGAGGCCGCGCAGGTAAGAAACATTGAGCGTTTGAGGCTGGAGTCCCATAAGTCGAAAGCTGTCGGTTCCAGCGCGACGGCAAGCGGTATGCCAGGGAAGCCGGCCCCGGCCCCCGCGTCGGCGACGCTGTCGCCCGGCTTGAGCAGCCTTGCCAGGAGCGGGGCGCCGGCCAGAGCGTCCAATATATGACGCGGCCAGAGATCTCCGGCGTCATTTTGGGAAACCAGATTAAAGCGCGAGTTCTTTTCCAGCAGCTCTTCTTTAAAAAGTTCGAGTCTGGCGGCCTGCTCTTCTGTCAGGGCCAGATTCCATTTTAACAGGGTTTCTTTGATTATCTCATCCATCAAGTCCGTCCGCCCCGATTCGAGATTTTGGTATTTACTTTTGTCATACGGCTTACATGCACCCATAAAAGCTGTATATCGGTCGGGGTTATTCCGGGAATCCTCGCGGCCTGGGCTAGCGTCCCGGGGCGAACCTTGAGCAATTTTTGTTTGGACTCCAGGCAGAGGCCGGTAATGGCTGCCAGATCCAGCTTCTCCGGTATAATGACATGTTCAAAACGCTTCATTTTTTCGGCCTCGCGTATATTGAGCGCGATATAGGAGGCGTATTCCTTTTCAATTTTGGCCGTTGCCTCAGCTTTCGCCCGGGTCCAGGGGGCCATGGCGCCGTCGGTCTCCGGATGATCGGAGGCGGTTTGACGGGCGCAGGCCTTTGACGCGCCGCCGAATTTTTTATTGCGGGACCTGAAGAGCTCCACGGTGTTTTTGTAAAGCTCGAAACCAGTTTTAAATCTTTCAGGCACCAGGCCGATCCGGAAGCCGTGCGGCATGAGCCTCAGATCCGCGTTGTCCTGGCGCAGAAGCAGGCGATATTCCGCGCGGGCTGTGTAAATACGGTAGGGTTCGTCCACGCCTTTGGAGATCAAATCGTCTATCATCACGCCTATGTAGGATTCGTCCCTGCCTAGAATAAGCGGCGCCAGATTTTTGAGTTTCAGGGCTGCATTTATCCCGGCAATAAGGCCCTGCGCCGCGGCTTCTTCATATCCTGTTGTGCCGTTTATCTGACCCGCCATAAATAGCCCAGGCAGCGTCTTGGATTCAAGATTGTAATCCAGCTGCTGCGGCGGACAATAGTCATACTCGATGGCGTAGGCCGCGCGCATAAGCTCGGCGCGCTCCAGCCCTTTTACCGAGTGCACCAGTTCCAGTTGCACTTCTTCCGGCAGGCTGGTGGAGAGTCCGTTAACATAGTACTCCTCGGTATCGAACCCTTCCGGTTCCAGGAACAGGATGTGTTCGGGATGGTGAGGGAATTTGACTATTTTGTCTTCGATTGAGGGACAGTATCTCGGCCCCGCGGATTTTATGCGTCCAGAGTAAAGCGGAGATCTGTTAAGGTTGGCCCTGACTACGGCGGCGGCGCGCGAACCGGTGCGCGTTATCCAGCAGGACAGGAGCGTGCGCTCCGTGCGTCCGGTGAAGTGTGAGAAAAGCGCCGGCGGTTCATCGGGCTTCTGCTCTTCACACTTCGAGAAATCTATGGTACGCCCGTTCAGGCGCATCGGAGTTCCGGTCTTAAGCCGCCCGAGTTTGATTCCCAGCGCCGCCAGCGACGGAGACAGGCCGTCGGATGGCGGATGGTTATAGCGTCCGCCCCGGAAAGACGAGGAGCCGATGTGCACTACGCCATTCAGGAATGTGCCGGTGGTAAGAATGACGCATCCGGCCTTGTAACGCGTGTTGCGCGCGGTAATTACGCCACGGAGTTTGGAGCCTTCGGTCCAGATCTGCGCCGCTTCGTCCTGCATCAGGGCCAGGTTCTCGGCCAGCTCAAGGGCGTGCTTCATGGCCGACTGGTACAATTTTTTATCACATTGAGCCCTGGGTGAGTGGACGGCCGCGCCGCGCGAAGTGTTGAGCATACGCGCGCTCAGAGTTGAAAAATCCGTGACGCGGGCCATGCGGCCGCCCAGCGCGTCCAGCTCTCTGACTATCTGGCCTTTACCCACGCCCCCTATTGAGGGGTTGCATGACATCAGAGCTATAGTATCCAGGTCCTGGGTGATCATTAATGTTTTCATGCCCATACCCGAGGCGGCCAAGGCGGCCTCGCAGCCGGCGTGTCCGCCACCTACAACTATGATGTCAAAATTACCGGGATAGTCGAAATAAGCCATAAGTTCACATAAACATCATGAATCTGAAAACTGAGGACGGTATGATTCCGAGGTTCTTTAGCGTATAAAAAGATAGTACAGCCGCTGTCATGGAGAACAGGAGGGTCAGGGTTGAGCGCACTGTTGTTCCCCCGAAAATAGCCTTAGCGGCTTTTATGATCAGGACCATCAACCAGATCCCCCCGGCGAATTCTGCCGCAGTGTAGAGCGTTTCGTTGCGCGTGATCGCCGCAAGCAGGGACGCCGGCAGGCAGATAAGCATGGCGGCGTTTGCCACGAGCGAGAAGCGAAAAAAAGCCAATGCTTCCTTTGTTTTAGCGCGCACCCCGGCGTACGCCGCGGCGCCAGCGGCTGTCAGAAAAGGTAAAGCGAACAGCGGTTCCGCTTTGTAATAGAAGGCCGCAGCCGCGTAAGCGCCACAGACGGCGCATCCGCATAACAACCTGAAGATCAGCCTGCCGTCTTTCATGAAGCCAGCAAACGTCGCGAATATCGCGCATAAGGTGCAGCTGAAGGCTAAATCAAGAAAGGAGTGAACTGCTAAGAGCCAGGCGTAGGACTTGCCGGAGAATTCTCTGGCAGTTTCCGAAAAATCGGACGGAAAATCTACGGGCTTAATATAAAGCAATAGGGCGTAGGCCGCGCAATAGGCAAAATAGACGGCTAGCGGGTCGCCGAATCCAGCGCCGGGTGCCATAAAATCCGCAGCCGCCCCAGCCGGGTCCGTCAGTGTCTTTTTAGCCATCAATAAAATGCTTTTAAATCTTTTCATGGTAAGAACAAGGTGTAAGGATTAAGTGATAAGGTGTAAGTCATAAGTCATAAAGTTGTAAGTAAAAACTATCTTTAATCCGTACAACCGGATTCCGCCTTATTTTCCGACGCAAAATTTCTCAAAAATTCTGCCCAAAATATCCTCCGGTGTCGTTTCACCCAGAATATCAGCTAAGGCGTTCAGCGCGCCTCTGAGATGTTCCGCGGCTAGTTCCAGAGGGAATTTCGGCCCGTGCACAAGGCCCCCGATCCGCGTCAGTTCGCCGTGAGCGCTGAGCAGCGCGGAATAGTGCCTGGCTGAGGTTATCACCGAAGAAGACTCGGCTGAGAACATCTTTTTTTCCTCTCCGACCAGCAGGCGTTTTAAAGCGTCTATGCCCCGCCCTGTTTTGCATGAAATACTGATCCCTCCCGCCGTTTCTCCCGGCGCTCTTGCCGGCGGCAGGTCGCTTTTATTAAATACTTTTATAAGTTCGGTTCCGGGCGCGGCGGCGCGCTTGATCGCATCCGCCACCCTGCGGTCGGCTGAGGAATCTTTTTTTGAAAGATCGCGGACCCAAAGTATGATATCGGCCGCCTTAAGTGCCTTGATCGAGCGTCGCATCCCTTCGCGCTCCACGGCGTCTTCGGAAGCGGGGCTTATCCCGGCGGTATCAGTAAAAATTACGGTAAATCCGGAGAGATTCATCCTTTCTTCTATCGTGTCGCGGGTGGTTCCGGCTTTTGGCGATACGATCGCGCGTTTGTTGCCCGTGACCCTGTTTAAAAGCGACGATTTGCCTGAGTTGGGCGCCCCGGCGATGGTCACATGAAGGCCGTGTTTTAAATGCCGCCCATGTTCAAAACTGTCAGCCAGAGTTTTTATTCCAGCCGCGGCCGCGGCCGTCCGTCCGGCGAAAGCTCCGGGGTGCAATGCCGGGAGTTCGCCGTAGGCGTCGTCAAGTCTGACCTCCAATTCACTCAGCAGATCCACAAGGCGCTCGCGCAGTTTCCTGATGCGGGCGGAAACCTCCCCCTCCACCTGTGTAATAGCCGCCCGGTGGGAAGCTTCGCTTTCTGAGATTATGAGATCGTTCACGGCTTCGGCCTGGGTCAGGTCAATCTTGCCGTTCATAAAGGCCCGCAGCGTGAATTCGCCGGGTGCGGCCTCGCGGGCCCCGTTGGCTATTGCGAGACGCAGCAGCCTGGAAATTATATAAGGCGAACCGTGGCAGAAAATCTCCACCATATCGTCTCCGGTGTAACTCTTCGGCGCGCGGTAGAAAATGACGACAGTTTTGTCCAGAAGACGGCCGTTTTCTTCAGCGTTCAGCAGATAGGACGATCCCGGCCTTGGTTTTTTAAAAGCGGAGAGAGGTCTGAGGAAGGCGGATGCTATCTTATGCGCATCCGGCCCGGAAAGCCGCACCACCGCTATGGCGCCGAGGCCCGGTGCCGATGCCGGCGCCACTATGGTCTGGGTGGTGTCTGGGATGAGCATAAGGAAGTCGAGAGAGTGGCGTGCCAAGATGTTAAAAGTGGATAGTGTAGAGTGTATTGCGTAGAGATTTTAAGAGTCCTTTTTACTGGTTGTCTCTCAACCCTCTCTACACTGTCCACTCGCCACTATCCACTTGCCACTGTTGTGATTACTGCTGCGCGGTTTCTTTCTGCGTAACCGGGCGTATGACGACCTTGCGCCATTTACCTTCGCCTTCCGAAAGCGTCTCCACTTCCGGATACTTGGCCTTTATAAGGCTGTGTACGAATTTGCGCAAAGGCGCGGACATCGGTTCCAGGCGGTAGGGGCGGGCGGTTCCAATAACATCCTTTACAACCGCTTCCATTTTTAGCGCAAGTTCCTCTTCCTTTTTGTTCCAGTAGTCGGCGGTATCTATCCTTACAGATATCCGGTTCTTGCGGTTTTTGTTGATTATGGAGTTGATAAGGAACTGAAGGGACTGCAGGCCTCTGGCGTTCTCGGCGGTGAATACCGTCGCGTCCGGGGAGTCGAATTTCATGGAGATGATCCCTTCTGCGGCGTCGTGCCTGGTATCAGTGATGCTGGCTTCAAGGCCCATCAGTTTAAGGGTTGTAGTCAGCGCTAACTTCGCGTGTTCCATGGGATCTTCCGGCGCCTGCACGGCTTCCATGGCCAGGCTGATATCCTGGTAGACCGCGTCGGGTCGTCTCGCGTAACCGGCGTCAGGGCGTCTCTCCGGATAAGGCCTGTCTTGGGACGGGCGCGCTGGGCGGGGTCTTGCGTCATATCTGTCGCGTCTGGGACCTCCGTCGCGGCGGGGAGCATCGCTTCTGCCGCGGCCGGATGAAGGGCGTTCGCGACGGGTGTCGCGCTCTTCATGATGACCGCCTCCGGTCCATTTTTTCTCGCGTAGCATTACGCATGCTTTTTTTGCACCTAAACCGAGGAAACCTTTTGTTCCCTCGCTCACTACAACAACTTCAACCTGGTCGCGTCTGAGGCCCAGTTCTATGAGGCCTATCTCAACAGCGTCCTGTATGGTCTTAGCTTCTACTTTTGTTTCTTTCATTTTTTATTCCTCCGAATACTGTGTGTAAAATTCAGCCTGACCTTCCTTCAGTCTAATAGCCTTTATCCTTCAGCGCCTGTTGTTTCTGCAAAATCATCGTCTGCGCGAAGCCCCAGATGCTGTTTATCAGCCAATAAAGAACCAGTCCCGACGGGAAGGTGAGAAACATAAAGGTGAATACCACCGGCATCCACTTCATCATGGCCATCTGCGCTTTGTCTCCTCCCGTTTGAGGGCTCAGATGCTGCTGCAGGAACATGATGCCGCCCATGACAAGCGGCAGGATATAATACGGGTCCTTTGCCGACAGGTCCTTTATCCAGAAGATAAAGGGCGCGCCGTGCAGCGGCCATGAATTGCGCAGCGCCGTGAAAAGCGCGAAGAAAATGGGGATTTGCAGGAGCATCGGCAGACAACCGCCCAGCGGGTTAGTGCCGTGCCGCTTATAAAGTTCCATGACTTCCGTATTCATGCGCTTGGGGTCCGACTTGTAGCGGGCCTGGATGGCCTGCATCTCGGGCTGTATTTTTTTCATTACAGCCATGGCTTTGTAGGACTTCCAGCTCAGCGGAAAAATAAGTATCTGCAGGAGAACGCTTATTATAACAATGGCTACGCCGTAATTGCCTGTGAGCTTTTGGAAATAGTCCAGAGCCGAATTGGCGATTTTGGCAAGCGGGGAGAAAAACCCGAAATCCACGGAGCGGTCAAGGCCGCGCCCTAAGGTCTGGAGCAGCTTGTAGTCCTTGGGCCCTATATAAAATTCTACGCGCCAGACGCGGGTTTCCCGGGGCGCCAGTAGTTCCGCTTCGAAGGGAATAGACAAGAGTGGCGCTTTCTTTCCGTCTATTTCCGGCTGGGAGATGTTGAGTACGTCCCGCTTCAGATCTCCCCCCATTACCGCGGCCAGAAAATACCTGTTATCCACGCCGGCCCAGATCCAGGGCCCCGCTTTCTGGTTTTCCTTGATGGTTTTTATGGTCGGGAACTTTTTGCCATCTTCCTGAAAAGTGTATTGAGCCTTCCAAAGAGAGGGGTTTTCTTTTTCTTCGCTTTTAACGGTGCCAAGTCCGGGGCCCAGCTTAATGTTCCACGCCGCGAATACCGCGGGGGCCGCGGAAGGGTTTACCGCGGTTATCTCCAGCAGATTTATCTTATGCTCTCCGTTAAGGGTGAATTTCTTGAGTATAATTACGCCGTTGGCGGCGCGGGCTTCGAAGGTTACGCTGTCGTTGGTTTTGCTTTTTAGGGTGAAAGTCAGGTCGTCAAAAGAGCTGAGAAAGCCCGGCGAGGGGTCTTTTACAAGTTCCACGGGGGACACCGGGCCCTGATAAACCACGCTCTTTATTGAGGCGCCGGCGGGGTGGAAGGCGTAGGTGGCTTTGTTGAGATTTAGTTCCACGGAGCGTTTAGTCCAGTCAGCTTCCAGCGGGCCGGAGGCCGCGGCCACCGCTGACTGCCCGGAAATCGTGAGGGCTGTGGCAGCGGACGCCGCCGGGGAGCTTTGCTGCGACTGCGCCGTGGGCGCGGAGGCTGGATTGAGCATAGGTCTCTTTTCTATGTAAGAGTACCAGAATATATACACAGCTGAGGATAGCACGACCGCGAGGACGAGGTTCTTCTGCATTAATTTGTCTCCCTGATGTTTGCAATGTTTAAGTCTGCGGCGGACGGAGGTTGTGATAACGGCACGGGGTCATATCCGCCCGGATTCCATGGATGGCAGCGGAGGATTCTCGCGGCGCTTAAAAAAGCGCCCCTGAGTAAACCATATGTTTTAAAGGATTGGAAACTGTATTCTGAACAGGTCGGGTGAAATCTGCAGGCGCGAGGCCCCAGTAGTGGTCTGAAAAGTCTGTACGCCGTATGAACCGCGTCCGCGGTTTTTTTCAGGGCGTTTTTATCGCTCCGCATTTTTTATCTTCGCTCTTGCCCAGATCGCGCTTAGCGCTTTCCGGGCCTCTAAAAGGTTGTTTATAGCGCATCCGGCTTTCGGATATACTATTATGTGCGCTCCGTCCAGCAGGTCGTCCTTTGACAGCCTGTAGGCTTCCCGCAGAAGCCTTTTAAGCCTGTTGCGCCGTACCGCGCCGCCGGTCTTTTTGCTTATGACGAGGCCTAATCTTCTGCCGCCGGGTGCGATAAGGGCGGGCGCTTTTGTCCCGGCTTTACTGGGGCCCGGCACGCAGGCCCACATCACTAAGTCGCGCGTGGAGGATTTTTCCCCCTCGTTAAAGACGAAATCAAAAATTTTCCGGCAGCGCAGGCGTGCGTTCCTGGTAAAAGAAAACTTTTTCATTTAACGACGCCAATAAACGCGCAAGCGTCTAGTCGGGAATGAGATGCCATCGCCCTTTCGCGCGTCTTCTCGCTAAAGTTTTTCTTCCGCCAGCGGTTTTCATTTTTGCGCGAAAACCGAGAGTCTTCTTTCTTCTTCTGACATTTGGTCTGTATGTAGGTAGCATAGTGTTTTAATTATATTAAATTAATATACAAAAGACAAAGGGCAAGTGGCGGATAGCAGGACAGCGCGGCAGCGGGACAGCACGACAGCAGAAGAACACGAATACCATAACAGTAGAGAAAATTTGTGAAAATTGCTTATTTTGCCCTGCAGCGCTATCTGCTGTCGCGCTATTTATAGCGCGATTTGCCGAAGGTAAATTGCTAATATATCACTATGATTTTCTGTGATTACGGCATTGTTTTGTGGCGCAGGCCGTTGCGTGAGAACGACCGCATCGTAACTGTTTTCACCAAAGACAGGGGTAAGCTTGAAGTTAATTTCAAAAGCGTGCGGCTTTCCAAGGGTAAGCTCCGGGCTCTTTCTGAGCCGGTCAGCTGGGGCGACTATCGCTTTTACCTTAAGAACGGATCCAATTTCCCCGTCTGTACGGGCGGCAGTTCCCTTTCCGTCTTCCCCCGCATCCGGCTGAATACCGACAGCCTGTTCACCGCTTTGTATTTCTGCGAAGTGGTTAACAAACTTACGCCCTCCCATCAGCCCAGTCCGGAGAAATACGAGCTTTTGTTGGGGGCGCTTCAAAATCTGGACGGCGGCCTGCCCCGCCCTTTCGGCCGCGTAGCAGAATATCCGGGCACTGACCTTGCGCCAATTGGCGTCAGTCGCGACCCAAAAGTGCGCGGAATATCCCCATGGATGCGTCGGGCCTTCACTCTTCGCGCGCTGGAGACCGCGGGGTTCGGGTTTAAGCATAGTTCGTTGGGTTTGGACTCCAGGCTCTGGGAAACCTTGCATGACGGAGCCTGGTCCGATGTCCACGTCCTGGAGGCGCAGCCCCAGGCAATGGATTACCTGGACAACCTCCTGAAAAGGTTTTTTTCGGAACAGCTTAATCAGCAACTCAAAACGCTTGAATTTATTTAAGTATAATAGTAAAACACAGGGTGGAGCGCGGATGGTGGAGGCATAAGGAACTCCTTGACCCTAAACCCTACCCCCTAGCCCCTTATTTTACGGAGGTTTATCGTGAATTTTCAGGACATCATACTCAAATTTGACCAGTATTGGGCCAAGCAGGGCTGCGCCATAATACAGCCTTACGATCTTGAAAAGGGCGCCGGCACTTTTAACCCCGCCACTTTTTTTGGCTCGCTCACCTCTAAGCCGAATCGCGTGGCATATGTTGAGCCCTGCCGGCGGCCCGGAGACGGGCGCTTCGGAGAGAACCCCAACCGCTTAGGTAAATATTATCAATACCAGGTAATAATTAAGCCGCCGTCAAAAGACATACAGCAGATATATCTGAAATCACTCAAGGCTGTCGGCATCAACGCTGATGAACACGATATCCGCTGGATAGAGGACGACTGGGAATCTCCGACCCTGGGCGCCTCCGGCGTGGGCTGGGAGGTATGGCTGGACGGGATGGAGGTAACACAGTTCACTTATTTCCAGCAGATGGCTTCTTTCGAACTTAATCCGATAAGCGTAGAGATCACGTACGGCCTGGAGCGCCTGGCTATGTTTGTGCAGAAGAAAAAAAGCGTTTATGACCTTATGTGGAACGATCGGCTCACCTACGGAGAGATGTACCGGACCCAGGAAAAGCAGTTCTCGCATTATAATTTTGAATACGCGGATGTCGCCAATCTGCGCAGGAATTTTGACGATTACGAGCGTGAGATTTTCGTTCTGATAAAGAACGGACACTATCTGCCGGCGTACGACCTGGTGATGAAATGTTCTCATTCATTTAACCTGATGGACGCGCGGGGCGCCATTTCCGTTTCTGAGCGGGTTGGCATGATCAAAAGGATACGCGATATCGCCAAGGCCTGCGCCGCCGCGCACGTGAAAGCTAATGAACCGGTCAACATAAGCGCGGCAGACGTCACTCAGTCATAAGTAAACAAGTGGCAGATTGTTTGTCGCTGAGTTTCCCTAATTTAAATGGAGATGGACAATGATCAAACGAGACGCTTTGCTTGAAATCCGCATCGAGAATATCCCAGCCCGCTTTATAACTTCCGCCGAAGCGCAGCTGGAAGCCGGAGCCCGCGAGCTTCTGGCCGCCGCGAATCTGCCTTTTGAAACTCTTAAGGCTTACGGCACTTATAAAAGACTTGTCCTCCATATAATCGGCCTGCCGGGCAAATCCGAGGAGCGGACAGTAAAAGCCATAGGGCCGCTGGCAAAATTCTGGAAAGATGAAGCAGGCGCTTATACCCCCCAGAGCGCCGGGTTCGCGAAGGGGCAAGGGACGACCCCCGACAAACTTACCATTGAGACCGCTCCAAAGGGTGAGGTTCTGGTGGCTATGAAGGTAATTCCCGCCAGGCCCGCGTCAAAAGTTCTGGCCGAGATATTCCCCAGACTTATCGGCACGCTGGAATTTCCCAAGACCATGGTCTGGGAGGAAACGCGCGTGCGTTTTGCCCGGCCCATACGGAGTCTGGCGGCTCTTTACGGCGAAAAGATAGTTGCCTTCTCTTTTGCCGGCATAAAGACCGGGCGCTTTACCATGGGCCTGAGCGCCAAAGGGTCGCGGGTTACGAATATTCCGTCGGCTGAGAAGTATTTGAAGATACTTGAGAACGCAAATGTGCTGGTGAAAGACGAGGAGCGCGCCAAAGTTCTGGCAACGGAGATAGAACAGGTTTCCAAAAGGACCAAGCTGGAAGTGGAGGCTGACGCCGAGCTGTTCAATGAGAACCTTTATCTGGTGGAATATCCGGTATGCGTAGTCGGAACTTACGACCAGGAATTTCTCAAACTTCCCAGGGAGCTGGTGCATCTTGTGATGAAGAAGCAGCTCAAGTTCTTCACCGTCAGCGACTCTAAAAAAAAGCTTCAGCCTTATTTTGTCGGTATCCGGGACGGAGTTTCAAAAGGACAGAAGAACGTGGAAGAGGGCTTCCGGAACGTTCTGGAAGCGCGTTTCAGGGACGCGATATTCTTTTATGAGCGCGATCTGACGGAACCAATGGAAAACATGCTGAATGTCCTGAAGACCGTTACCTTCCAGGAAAAGCTGGGTTCAATGTTCGACAAGGCAGGCCGGGTCGAGGCTCTCGCGGGCTGGCTGGCGGCTGCGGTCCACGGCCTGGATACGGAGGCGGTCAGGAAGGCCTCGCGTCTGGTTTATGCCGATCTTTCAAGCAATGTGGTGCGCGAGTTCACCGAACTGCAGGGCGTAATGGGTTATTATTACGCCAAAAATGCCGGTTTGAGCGAAACCGCCGCGAAGGCCGTGGGGGAGTTCTACTGGCCAATGAGCGCAAAGTCTCCGCTCCCCTCAACCAGAGAAAGTTCGGTGGTATCTATCGCCGGCAAGCTAGACACCCTGGCTGCCGATTTCGCGATCGGATTAATTCCTTCCGGCAGCGAGGACCCGCACGCTCTCAGGAGGCAGGCGCTTGGTCTGGCCAGGATTATCCTTGAGAATGATCTGGAGCTGCCGCTTAAAGAGGCTTTTAGCCGCGCGCTTGAACTCCTTCCGGCGAAGGCCGCTGGTTTTGACAGAGAAAAGACCATATCCGCGCTCCTGGATTTCACCTGGCAGCGGGCCGAAACTCTGTTCGAGGAAAAAGGTTTCCGCTTTGACGAGGTGAAGGCGGTTAAGGAATTTTTTATCAAAAATGCGGATCTGCTGGACTGCCGTCGCCGCATAAATGATCTGCATATTGTAAGGAAAAACTCCGACTTTGAAGCGCTGGCTATGTCTTTCAAGAGAGCTAAGAACATCCTCCGACAGGCCAAGCACTCAGCCGCGGCCGGCCCGGACGAAGCTGTTTTTGAAAAAGACGAGGAGCGAGCTCTTTACTCCGGTATCAAAGCCCTTTCAGGCAAACTGAAAAGCCATATCGCCAACCGGGAGTATGAAAAAAGCCTTATGGATACTGTCGCCATCAAAGGAGCGCTGGATAGTTTTTTTGACAAAGTAATGGTTATGGTTGAGGATCCAAAAGTGAAGGAAAACCGGCTCCGACTTATCGGCTCGCTGGTCAGCCTTTTCGAGGATGTCGCGGACTTGTCCCAACTGCAGCAGTAAAGCAATCCCCCGGTCCGGTCAACTTCGGATGTGGTGCCGCGGAATGCCCAGTCGGGGTCAGATCATCGCCATATAAAGGAAGACGGCAGGGATTTAATTTCCGTGTTAGCGCCCAAAAAGTGAAATGTAATTTCAGCATGGAAGATAAAAACTCAGACATTAATGCGGTAGCGCGGCCTTATCAGACCAAGGTCTCTTTTGGCGTCACATCCGCAGTCATTACCAGTCTGGCGCTTATTACCGGGCTGGACAGTGTAGCTCACCCTAAATCAAGCATAATCGGTAGTATATTGGTTATCGCACTGGCTGACAATTTATCAGATTCTATGGGAATACATCTTTATCTTGAGTCGGAGCATGTTGCAGGAAAAGAGGTGTGGCTTGCCACTCTTACAAACTATCTGGCGCGGCTTGGAGTTTCCCTGAGTTTTGTGCTACTGATAGCTTTTCTACCGATAAGAACGGCAGTTTTCTGCTCGATTGTATGGGGCTTTGCCGTCCTGGCCGCCCTGAGCTATGTTATACAGCGCAAAAGCAAAAAGAACCCGTTTTATGAGGCCTTGGTGCATATGGGCCTTGCCGCACTGGTAATAACAGGAAGCCATTTTGCCGGGAGCTTTTTGATAGATAAATTTAAATAGCCGTTCTTTAGCCCGTTATTATTCTCCATCCCCTCCCCCAAAAAAACCGCCGCCAAAGCAAAGTCTTAATTTCTGCGTATGGCTTATGGCCTATGGCGAATGGCAGAGATTTATTCTATAGAATAAATCTTCAGAACGGATAGCCGACTTTGATTATGGCGTTGGTGCCTTCGGAGCCGAAGGCGAAGTCCAGCGTGCCCACCACCTGGGGCCGTATGACGATCCTGGCCGAGATGCCGGGGCTGTACTTGAGGTCGCGGGCGCGTAAAGCGGAAGGCCTTGGAAACACTGTTCCTATGTCCAGGAACGGTGCTATTTCGCTTTCGCTGATGAATTTCATGAACGGAGAGCGCGAAAGAGTTATCCGCTCCTCTATGTTGAATACAAATTTGCCACGGTCCACGAAGCGGCCGTCCCCGGCCATTCTCAGACCGGTGCTTTCCCCCAGCTGAGGCAGGGCGTAGAACGGCAGGTCGTCCCCGCGTGTGAACTGGAACAGGTAATGGATGGCGGTAACATAGTTCCCCTCTTCCTTATAGTTATAGTAGTGCTTCAATTGAAGCGCGTAAGTGCGGTAGTTGTAATCGGAGACCAGGCGCCGGTCAGAGTAACTTACAGAAGCGGAGGTGTAGGTGCCTATCTTAGGCAGGAACGGGTGATCGGTATCGTCATATACCAAGGCGAAACGATGGGTCAGGAACTGCCTTTCCTTTGAGGCCTGGGTGAAAAAATCCGGGAAGAGGCCGCTGACCTGCCCGTTTTCCTGCGGGCCGTCGGATATTCTTTTAAGATAATAAGCGTGGTTGAAATTAAAGAAAAGGTATTTTATGAGCGGCAGATCCACGGTGAATTCTTCGCCGGTCATGTTCAGGGCGTAATTGGCCTTGTCTTTTTGGGAAGACTCTATGCCGGGCCCGTAAAAAGAGGGCTTTCCGGTTACCCAGTTCTTGGCTTCGGCGCTGATGCGTATATCCGATCCCCAGGCCTGCGGTGTGTAATAGTAGATGATGAATTCCTTCTCCACTTTTTGGGAGTAAGATGCGCGCAGCAGGAAAAGCCTTTTTTCATCGGGAAAGATGTAGTGCCTGTAAGTGAGGGTGGTTTTAAGATATTCGTTGTAAGTGGCCGAGGGTGCCAGGACCGCTTTGATGTTTTTGTTGTCCTTGCTTCTGACGGCCATAATCGGCATGATGCCGAAGGACGCCCCCATATCCTTATTTGAATCCACCACGGGGAACGGGATTATGGGCCCCCTGGCCGTATTTATAGTGATGGCGCCAAGAGCCCGGGCCAGGGTGTTTTCCCGGGGAGCGATTACGGCGGTTTCGGCGATTTCAATAGGTTTTAGTATTTCCGCCTTGGTCTTGGGCGCGCGCTTCACAACTTCTTCTTTTATCTTTGTGTTTCTGGGTAGTTTCTTTTTTGGCGGCGCGGCCGGCAGACTCTGTTTTTTCAGGGAGGTGTCGTCGGCAGTCGGAGTAGGAGTTGAAACGCTGACCTCCGTCCATAGGCCAAAAGAGCGGAGCTGGCGTACGACTTTATCCGCGAGTTCCTCGGAAAAACTGCGGGGCTGACAGTAAAGATTTGAAGTGCAAAGCGTAAGCAGAAAGAAGAATGTCAGGATCTTTTTAGTCATGGTGTGTTACGGGCAGGACTGTTCCGCTGCCCTTTCAATGTCTATTTTATAAATCCCATCGCCTTCACTATAGGCATCTTCCTGCCGTAGCCGAAAGATTTCTCCGTCACTTTCAGGCCGATAGGCAGCTGCTTGCGCTTGTATTCGTTGGCTTCTATCCTGCGCAGTATCGAAAGCACCAGTTCCGGCTTGTAGCCCTTCTTTATTATCTCCAGCGGGGTCCGGTTTTCTTCCATGTAGAGGCGGATGACGGCGTCCAGCGTCGCGTAGGGCGGCAGGTCGTCCTGATCTTTTTGGCCGGGCTTGAGTTCCGCGGTCGGAGGCCTTTTTATTATCGCGCGCGGAATTATCTCTCCGTCCCTGTTCATGCGGGAGGCCAGTTTGTAGACCTCAGTTTTTAATAAATCGGCAATCGGGGCTATTGCTCCGGCTGTGTCACCGTAAAGCGTGCAGTAGCCCAGGGCGATCTCGGATTTATTCCCGGTGGTAAGGGCAAGCCAATTATTGCTGTTCGCCAGAGCCATTAAAATAGTTCCGCGTATCCTGGCCTGCAGGTTTTGCATCGTCAGGCTGACTTCACCGCTGGGCTCGCCGGCCTTGAGCGTCTTAAGAAATTTGGAGTAAATATCCTTTATAGGCAGCGTCCGCGTCTTTATGCCCAGGTTGGCGGCTAAAGACAGGGCGTCGGAGACGCTCCGCTTGGCGGTATAGACGGAGGGCATGAGCACGCCGGTCACATTCTCCGGGCCCAGCGCCCTCGCCGCCAGCACGGCAACCACCGCGGAATCTATGCCGCCGCTGATACCCAGCACCGCTTTTTTAAAGCCGAGCTTTTGGAAATAATCTCTGATGCCAAGAGTCAGCGCTGAAAGTATCTCGTCAGCGCTTTCGTCCGGCCGCGGCGCGGAGGCGTCCGGCGCGGCACAAGTGTCAGCGATCAGCAGATCTTCTTTAAAAGCGCCGGCAGCCGCGAGCACGCGTCCCGATGGGGCAAGTAAGAAGCTGTTGCCGTCGAAAATAAGTTCGTCGTTGGCTCCGACCTGGTTGGCGTAGATAATGTGAGCCCGCATTTTTTTGGCGAGCCCGGACAGGATGGTCAGCCGGCGGGCGTTTTTTCCGCGGTAATAGGGCGAGGCGGAGATATTAATAATTATGGAGGTTTTTAGAGCGCGCAGCGTTTTCACGGGATTGTTACGGTACAGCAGGCGCTTCGGCAGCAGGGCGGTTTCCGCCCAGATATCCTCGCATACAGTGAGGCCGATGAGTTCGCCACGGAATCTGAAAGGCTGATTGGCGGTTGCCGGTTCGAAGTATCGGGCCTCGTCGAATATGTCGTAGGTCGGGAGCAGGGATTTGGACCTTTTTTGCAGCACTTTCCCCCCGCTGATGAACGCTATGGAATTTCGGAGTTCCTTGCCATTCTTGGCCGGGTTAAAATCCACGAAGCCCACGGCCAGCGCGGTTTTAAGCCGCAGCGACGCGAGGCTTTTGAGGGCGGCCAGGTTTTCCAGTATAAAATCCTTTTTTTCCAGCAGGTCGAGAGGCGGATAGCCGGTAAGCGCCAGTTCCGGGAATACGACAATGTCGGCGCCCAGACTTTCGGCCTTTCTGGCAAAGGCTGCTATCTTTATCGTGTTGGCGGCGATATCGCCTACTTTTGGATTTATCTGGGCTATAGCTATTTTCATAATGCGCGGCTCTCTCTTGACCTGAAAGTTGCAATTGCAGCTTTCCGCCCGCATAGCGGGTGCCCATTCGGGAGGCATACACCTCTTCGGGCCGGGCGCGCATAGCGCTGGGCTCTCAGCCCGCTGTGCGGGGAATCCTGCAGAATAATTCTGTTCCTCGATTTCCTAAATGAAATCTGTCTTGAAATGCAGGATTCAGGTTAAAGGTAAGTATAGAAAATATCGGCACGGATGTAAAAAGCGCGTGTAATGGGGGTATGCATCCACTGCGCTCCGAAAAATGAAGATTGAAAAAAAATCCGCCATATGATATTATGATAACTAACGAAATCCTGCTCCCAGAGGGCGGGAAAAGAAACGATAGATACAAAAGGATGAAAAACTAATGTTAAACATATCAATGAAGACGATGTTGGAAGCCGGCGTGCACTTCGGTCACCAGACTTACAGATGGAACCCCAAAATGGCCCGTTTCATTTTCGGCGAGAGGAACGGCATTCATATACTTGACCTTCAGAAAACCGTCAAGGAACTCAAAAAAACCTACGCTTTCGTGAAAGATTCCGCCAAGGAAGGCAAAAAATTTCTTTTTGTCGGCACCAAGAAGCAGGCCAAGGATATTATACGGGAAGAGGCCCTGAGGGCGAACGTTCCCTGCGTTTATGAGAAATGGCTGGGCGGCACGCTGACCAATTTCGAAACCATAAAGAAATCCCTTAAGCGGCTTGACGAGTTGGAGAGGCTTGAGAGCGACGGCCTTTTCCGCGTCATGTCCAAGAAAGAAGTTTCGCGTCTGACCAAGGAAAAAAACCGCCTCGTGAAGCTTATGTCCGGTATCCGCGAGATGAAGGCTCTCCCCCAGATCATGTTCATTGTAGACCCCATTGAAGAGGCCGGTGCGCTCAGCGAAGCCAAGAAGCTGCGCATCCCCGTCGTGGGCGTTTGCGACACCAATTGCGATCCCGACGCCCTTGACTGGGCGGTCCCGGGAAATGACGATGCGGCCCGCTCTATCAGGCTTTTTTGCGCGACCATAGCAGACGCCATTATAGAGGGCCGCGCCGAAGCTGAAGCCGCCAAGGCCTCGGCAGTGCAGCCGGCTGAAGCCGAGCAGCAGAATGAGCAGCAGGCCATGATGGACGCCCCCTCCGAAGAGCGGGCTCCCGAAGGCGCTGTCGAACCCGCCAGGACCGAAGAATAAAGTCCTGTCGTATTCCGCGCGGAGCAGTGACCGGGGCGCCCGTCTGGCGGCCCCGGGGTCTTGAACCTTCTAATTTAAAATAACAGGAGCTACACCTATGAGCGCGATAACCAGCGAACAAGTTATGTCATTAAGGAGTCAGACCGGAGCGGGCGTGATGGATTGCAAGAGCGCCCTTACGGAATCAGCCGGAGATTTAACCAAGGCAGTTGAGCTTCTGAGGAAGAAGGGTCTTGCCGGGCTAGCCAAGCGCGCCGGCCGCCTTATGAAAGAGGGCGTTGTAACCGTTAAGGTTTCCCCCGACTCAAAAACGCTCTCAATGGTTGAGGTAAACTGCGAAACAGATTTTGTCGCCAAGAACCCCGAAGTCAGGGCTCTGGCTGAAGAACTCTCCGGCCTTATGCTGACTGACGCCTCCATGTCAAACCCGGCCGAGAACGCTAATGCAAAGGAAAAATTGCAGGCCCTTGCCATTAAGACCGGAGAGAATATGGTCATACGCCGTGGCACCACCTATCATGTCGCCGCCAACACCGTTGTTAACTACTATATCCATTCCGATTCAAAGAAGGCCGCGGTCGTCGAACTCTCTTTCGCCGGAGATATTAATGCCGCGAAAGACGAACTTATGGCCCTGGCCAAAGAAATTTCCATGCAAAGCGTGGCGATGAGTCCCAAATGGCTGCGCCGCGAAGACGCTCCGGCTGAACTTGTGGCGAAAGAACGCGAAATTTACCGCGCCAAGATGGAAAAAGATGAAGAGGACGCCAAGGCCCTGGCCGCGGAGACCGGTAAGCCCTATAAAGCTAAAACTCCTGAAGGCGTTGCGAAAATGCTGGACGGGCGCGTCAACAAGTTCTTCCAGGAAGCCTGCCTGCTTGAGCAGGTTTCCATCCGCGAGAGCAAGCTCTCCGTCGCGCAGGTGGTTAAGAGTCACGCTGACAAACTTAAAGGCGATATACAGGTGAAAAGATTTGACTGCTACATCATCGGAATGGAATAACTGTCAGGATTAAGGATTAACCTGAAAACTTAATCCTTAAAGCTTAATATCCAGCCTATGTATAAAAGAGTCCTGCTTAAAGTATCCGGAGAAGCGCTCGCTAAGAATGGAGACGGGCGTTCAATCAGTCCGACTGCCCTCAACTTCATCGCGGAGGAAATAAGGAAGGCCTGGCGTCCGGAGATACAGCTTGCTGTAGTCATCGGCGGCGGCAATATCTGGCGAGGAGCCAAGGACGGGCACGGCATGATAGACCGTGTCAGCTCCGACAACATGGGGATGCTGGCCACGATCATAAACGCCATGGCTTTGCAGTCGGCCCTGGAACATAAGGGTATACATACACGTGTGCAGACAGCCATAGAGATTTCCCGCCTCGCCGAACCTTTCATCCGCCGCCGGGCCATCCGCCACCTTGAAAAAGGCCGGGTGGTCATCTTCGCCGGAGGCACCGGCAATCCGTATTTCACGACCGACTCCGCCGCCGCCCTGCGCGCCGCCGAGATCGGCGCGGAAGTTATTTTTAAGGCTACGCAGGTGGACGGCGTTTATACCGGGGATCCGAAGCTTGATAAGAAAGCCAAGATGATAAAGCGCATCACCTATATGGAAGCTATCCGTAAAGGCCTGAAGTTTATGGATACAAGCGCCCTGACACTTTGCATGGAGAACCATCTCCCGATATTAGTCTTCAATCTGCATACGCCGAATAATATTAAAAAAGCCGTTAGCGGCGAAACCGTCGGTACGCTCATTAAATAGTTTCTGCTAATATGGAAGACAAAATCCTTTCCGCTATAGAGAGCCATATCTCCGCCGCCCGGGCTTTAACGGCCCAGTGGGGCCTTGTCGGACAGATAGCCTCCGCGGTCGCCGGGGCTGCCAGGAAAGGTGGCAAAGTTCTTATTTGTGGCAACGGTGGGTCGGCGGCGGACAGCCAGCATATAGCGGCGGAATTGGTGGGACGCTTCAAAAAAGAACGCCGGGCGATATCTGCGCTGGCCCTTACCACGGATACATCCATCCTCACGGCGCTCGGCAACGATTACAGCTTTGACAAGATTTTCGCGCGACAAGTGGAGGCCCACGGCCGCAGGGGCGATGTTTTAATCGCTATCTCCACTTCCGGCTCAAGTCCCAATGTTCTTAGCGCGGTAAATAAGGCCCGCGAAACAGGGCTTACCGTCGTAGGCCTGCTCGGCCGGGACGGCGGAACTATTAAGCCGGCTTGCGACCTCGCCTTGGTAATAGATAATGCGGATACCGCCCGCGTCCAGGAAATGCATATCCTGGCGGCCCACATCATCTGCGGACTTGTGGAAGATTCCATAGCCTCTGAATGACCTGATATGTTCAGCGTGATCCAAGTTCAATAACCCCCCCATAAATTTAATATAATTAAGATGCGGAATCTTAAGTGTAGTTTGCTTGTTTGGCGATACTAAAACAGTCAGAAGGAGCCTTTGATATATGGCCGAAGATATAAATTCAATGCTGGAGCAGGCTGAGATGGATATGATGGAGAAAGTTGATAAATTTAAAAGGGAATTAATGTCGCTGCGCACCGGGCGCGCCAATCCCCAGCTGCTGGATAATGTCTACGTGGAATATTACGGCGCCCGCGTGCCGCTTAAGCAGGTGGCCGCGATATCCATTCCGGAAGGCCGGACGCTGGAAATACGCCCTTGGGATAAGAGCGCCATAGACGCCATCGAGGCCGAGCTTCGTAAAATGGATCTGGGCGGTTCCCCTGTCAGAAACGGCGACGTTATACGAATAAATCTGCCGGCGATGACTGAGGACCAGCGCAAGAAGATGGTCAAAGTCGTTCACAGCATGGGTGAGGACGCCCGTGTTTCCGTGCGCAATGTGCGCAGGGAGGCCATTGAGAATGTGAAGAAGGCCGAAAAGGCCAAAGAGATTACCGAGGACGATACCGAGCGTCACGAGGCGGCCATCCAGAAGCTGACCGATACCTATGTGAAAAGCATAGACGACACCGCGGCGGCCAAGGAAAAAGATCTGTTAACGGTTTAGCGTAGCTAAAACTATGCCATATGGGCGCCGCGCCCGCCATAAGCCGTAGGCTTTTAAGGAGGTCCATTTGTAGGCCTCTGCGTATAGCCTAAAGTATATAGCTTATGGCAAACAAATAATTTCCATTTTAATACAATTTTATGGAACAACTTTTAAAAAAACTTGACCGCTCCAAAATCCCGGCGCATGTCGCCGTGATTATGGACGGCAATAGGCGATGGGCCAAGGCCAGGGGCCTGCCGGCCGCCGTGGGTCACGCCAAGGGAGTTGAATCGGTTCGTGAGGTGGTCAAGATCGCCAGCATCATCGGCGTCAAAGCTTTAACTATTTACGCTTTCTCCACCGAGAACTGGAGCCGCGGAAGAGTTGAGGTCGGCGCGCTGATGCTTCTCCTGAAAAAAACAATAGCCGAATACGGGCGGGATCTGGGCGCCAACAACGTGCGGCTGATGGTAAGCGGACGGCTGGCCGGAATGCCAGCCTCCGCCCAAAAAACCGTGCTTGAGACGGTAGACAAACTTAAGAATAATACCGGTATGGTCCTTAACATCGCTCTTAATTACGGCGGCCGACAGGAAATTCTGGACGCCGTAAATTCCCTGATAGAGCGCGGGGTAAAAACAATTGACGAGAATTCTTTCGCGCGCGCTCTTTACACCTGGCCGCTTCCGGACCCGGACCTGCTGATCCGGACTTCGGGCGAGACGCGCATTTCAAATTTCCTGTTGTGGCAGACGGCCTATTCCGAATTTTATATAACGGATACTCTCTGGCCCGACTTTCGGGAGAAAGAATTTGTGGAAGCCATCCTGGACTACCAGGCCAGGGACAGACGAAGAGGAGCTTAATCATGCTTTTACCCAGAGTCCTGACCGCCGTTATCGGAATTCCTATTGTCGCGCTGCTTATTCATATTGGCAGCCTGCCTTACGCGGCTTTCGTTTTTACTATCATCGCCCTGGCGTTGTACGAGTATTATATCCTCATGAAGATAGGCGGCAAGCCCGTTCAGGGGCCGACCCTTTTTGTGATGGGGCTCATCCTGCCCGCGGCGCTTTTTTTTGACCAGTCCCCCCTAGCGCAGTCCGGCGGGGATAATTTCGCAGGGTCCGCTATTACTCTGACGGTCATCGTCGCGCTGGTCTACGAAGTTTTTTCTAAGAAAAAATACCTGGAGCGCGTAGGCTTTACGCTCCTGGGCCTGTTTATGATTTCCTGGTGCATGGTCCATCTTATCGCCCTGCGCAATATCCGTCCCGACGGAGAGGCCCTGACTTTCATGCTTATCGTGACAGTGTGGGTTATGGACACGGCCGCTTACGCCTTCGGCCGTTTCTTCGGCAAGCGGCAACTTTCCACCATCAGCCCGAAGAAAACCTGGGAAGGCGCCCTGGCCGGCTTCGTCAGCGCCATCCTGATGACTCTGCTCGCGCGCGCGCTTATGGGTTGTTCCATCAGCGCAGCTTTCGCCGTAACCGCCGGCGTCCTTATCGGCGTATTCGGCCAGCTCTCCGATATATCTGAGTCAATGATCAAGCGTGCGGCCGGCGTAAAGGATTCGTCGAACCTGCTGCCGGGGCACGGTGGTATATTGGATCGCTTTGATTCCTACATTTTCCTCGCCCCCATAATCTATTACTTCACGGTATACGCGAGATGATGAATAGCAGGGTAGAGGGGTCAGGGTACAGGGTTTAGTGGCTGAGCTCCTTTTGAAATTAAAATCGTTTAGCTTATGAAAAAGATCTGCATACTGGGCTCCACCGGCTCAATCGGCCGGAACGCGCTGAAAGCTGTCGATAACCTCGGCTGGAAAGTGCTGGGCCTGGCTGCCAATTCCAATATCGAAGCATTCATGGCCCAGGTTCGCGCTTACCGGCCGAAATACGCGGCGGTATTTGATTATAAGGCTTCCGCGGAGCTGAAGGGGTCGCTCCCGCGGGGCACGCGGCTTCTTCCCCCCGGCGTGGAAGGGCTCGTAGAGCTGGCATCGCTGAAGGAGGCTGACCTGGTGCTGAACGCCGTTTCAGGGTCTGTCGGGTTCGCGCCGCTGGTCGCCTCCATACGCGCTTCCAAGCACATAGCCCTGGCCAACAAAGAGCCGATGGTTATGGCCGGCGAGACGCTCATCAGCGAGGCCGTCCGGTGGCAGGCCAAGATCATCCCGGTGGATTCGGAGCCTTCCGCTATCTTCCAGTGCCTCGAGGGGCTGAAGGACAGAAATTATGACGCGGCGGTTTCCAGGATTTTTTTGACGGCGTCCGGCGGAGCCTTCTACCGGCATAAAGGCAGCCTCGCCTCCGTTACTCCGGCCAAGGCGCTTAAGCATCCCACCTGGAATATGGGCCCCAAGATCACTGTGGATTCGGCCACGCTCATGAATAAAGGGCTTGAGGCCATAGAAATAAAAAATTTCTTCTCGCTTCCAATTTCAAAGATACAGGTTCTCATACATCCGCAGTCGGTGATGCATTCCGCTGTTGAGTTTAAGGACGGGTCCGTGCTGGCCCAAATGTCGGAGCCCGACATGAAGCTTCCCATACAGTACGCGCTGACATATCCGGAGCGCGCGAAGTCGTTGGTTAAGCCTTTGAATTTATTTAAAGTTAAGTCGCTGGATTTTCACGAACCGGATTTCAGGCGGTTCCCCTGCCTCGCTCTGGCATACGAAGCGGGCCGTCTGGGCGGAGAATATCCGGCGGTTCTTAACGCCGCCAATGAAGTCGCGGTAGACAGATTTTTAAAAGGAGCCGCGCTTTTTACGGATATTCCGGTTATAGTTGAAAAGACCGTGTCTCTCCATCATTCCCGCGACCGCCGGCCCCCCACGCTGGCAGAAGCCGTAGAGGTGGACCAGTGGGCCAGGACAAAGGCCGCAGAGATCGCGGCGCATCTGAAAAAAAAGAGGAAATAATGATACTATCCATAGCGGCTGTGCTGTTTACTTTCGGGCTGGTGATATTTTTACACGAATTCGGCCACTTTCTGGTGTGCAAATTAACCGGGATAAAAGTGGAGGCGTTTTCATTCGGTTTCGGGCCTGAGCTCTTTGGCCGCGTAAAGGGCGACACCCGCTATTCCATCCGCGCCGTTCCGCTGGGCGGATATGTGAAGCCCGCCGGAGAAAATATTGAAGAAGGGACAGGCAAGCCCGATGAATATTTCTCCAAGCCCTGGTACACCCGCCTGGGCGTGGTGCTGGCCGGACCTTTCATGAACTACCTGCTGGCCTTTGTCGTTTTCACGGGTGTAATACTTATTGTTGGCGAGCCGGTTCAATCCATTGACCCTGTTATCGGCGATGTCGCGCAGGGCTATCCGGCTGAAGCGGCCGGCCTTAAGGCCGGAGACCGCGTTCTCAGCGTGGACGGCGTCCCCGCGAAAGACTGGATGCAGATGGCCGATCTCATCCATAAAAAGATCGCCGCGCCGGTGAGTGTCGAATATCAGCGCGCCGCCGAAAAGATCAAAGTGAGCATCGTCACTAAAAAAGGTCCGGAAGGGCAGGGCCTTATAGGCGTATCACCCGGTATCAGCTACAAATATGTCGGAGTTATAAAAGCGACTAAAATGGGCGCCCATCAGTGCTACTTCTGGACCAAATATACCATCACAACGCTGGCCGCTAACATTAAACACCGTTCAAAGCCCGATATTTCCGGGCCTATAGGTATAGTGAATATAGTCAGCAAAGCCGCCCATGCCGGTATGCCGGACCTCTTCTTTTTAATAGCGCTTATCTCCGTGGCCGTGGGCTTCTTTAACCTCCTGCCGATACCTCTTCTGGACGGCGGACACGCGGTGCTTTTTATAATGGAGGGCATTTTCCGCCGCAAGCTCACTCCCAAGGTTATGGGCTGCGTTAATTACGCGGGTATCGCGTTTCTTGTGGGCATATTAGTTTTCGCCACTTACAGCGATATCGTGCGCCTGCTTCCCAAAACGGCGCAGACGCAGACGGAGGTTCCCGCGCCGGGAAAATAGAGCATGCACACTTATAAAGTCAGAAAGACCCGCGTGGTAAAAATCGGCAAGTTCGCCATAGGCGGCAATAACCCCGTCTCAGTGCAGTCTATGTGCAACACCGATACGCGCGATCTGCGCGCAACCATAGACCAGATAAGGCGCCTTGAGGCCGCTGGGTGCGAGATTATACGCGTGGCTGTGCCGGATATGGCCGCCGCTAAGAATCTGGGCCGCATCAGGAAGGCCATCGATATACCGCTGGTCGCAGATATTCATTTTGACTGGCGTCTGGCCGTGGAGGCCGCGCGTCAGGGAGTGGATAAGATCCGCATCAATCCGGGCAATATCGGCGAAAAAGACAAAGTTCGTGAAGTTGTAAAGGCCTGCAAATCCGCCGGCATTCCCATACGGGTAGGAGTAAACTGCGGTTCGCTTAAGATTTTAAAAAAGATTCCCGCTCCAGAATGGTCGCCCTATGAATGGGCAAAAATGATGGTCAAGGAAGCTCTGGACGAAGTCCGCCTCCTGGAAAGAGAAGGATTTAAGGACATAATAGTTTCTCTGAAGGCCGACGACATCGAGCGCACGGTGATGGCGAATCTGCTCTTTTCGGAGAAGTCTGATATCCCTCTGCATGTTGGCGTAACTGAGGCTGGCAGCTTCCTCGCCGGAACGGTAAAATCCTCCCTCGGCATAGGCCTGCTCCTTACTCAGGGCATAGGCGATACTATCCGCGTCTCGCTCACCGAGGACCCTGTGATGCAGGTCCGCGCCGCCTATGAGATACTTAAAGCTATGGGTCTCCGGCAGTACGGCCCCAACCTCATCTCTTGTCCGACATGCGGCCGCTGCCAGGTGAATGTGAAAAAAGTTATTGATGAGATAGAGGAACGGGTCTACTCCGATAAAACGCTTTTAAAGCGCTCCACCGGCAAGAAGATTGCCATTATGGGCTGCGTGGTTAATGGCCCCGGCGAGGCCCGCGAAGCGGATTTCGGAATTGCCGGCGGCAAGGGCCGGGGCGTATGGATAGAGCGCGGCAAGCAGATAAAAGTGGTAAAAGAATCCGAATGGGTTAATGAAGTCATCAGGAAGATACGCGGCCTCAAATAACAGTGATCGGTGGATAGTGAATAGTGTAGAGATTATAAGAATCGGCTTCATTCACTCGCCACTAGTCACTTCCCACTCGCCACTTTACATAGGAGTTATACAATATGAAGCTTTCCAATTATTTTCTCCCCACTTTAAGGGAGGCTCCGGGTGACGCTGATAATGTTTCAGTAAAGCTGATGTTCCGGGCCGGCATGATACGCAAGCTGGCCAGCGGCATCTACGAATGGCTTCCACTGGGCCTCAGAGTCCTGAAAAAGATAGAGGGGATCGTGCGCGAGGAGCTGGACAGGATAAACGGCCAGGAAGTGTGGTTGCCGGTTATACAGCCCAAGGAACTGTGGGTTGAGACCGGCCGCTGGCAGATCTACGGCAAGGAACTCCTGCGAATACAGGACCGCAAGGACTCCGAGTTTTGCTTCGCCCCCACAGCCGAAGAGGTGATTACCAATATGGTGCGCCGTGACGTAGCGTCCTACCGTCAGTTGCCCATCCTGCTTTATCAGTTCGGTCTCAAGTTCCGCGACGAGATACGGCCCCGTTACGGCGTGATGCGTTCGCGCGAATTCCTGATGAAGGACGCTTATTCTTTCCACGCCACCGAAGCCGACGCCGAAGTGTGGTATCAGAAACTGTACGCCGCTTACGAGCGGATCTTCACGCGCTGCGGTTTTAAGTATAAGCCTGTGGAGGCCGACAGCGGTCCTATAGGCGGCAACCAGTCCCACGAATTTATGGTTATCGCCGACACCGGCGAGGCCGAGATCGCGCTTTGCGAATGCGGCTACGCGGCTAATACCGAAAAGGCGGAGGTGGCGGAACCCGCGCTCAGGACCGCTGACCCCTCAAAGCTGGCTCCGCTCAAGGATGTAGCCACGCCGGGCATGTATACCGTTGACGATGTGGCGCGTTTCCTTAAGATGAACAGAAAACAGGCCATAAAAACGCTGTTCTTTCTGGCCGACGGAGAGCCGGTTATGGCCCTAGTACGGGGTGACCACGAGCTTAACGAAAATAAATTGCGCCGCGTCCTTGGCGTAACGGAGCTTGAGAAAGCCCCGCAGCACATCTACGAAGCTATCGCCGGCTGTCCCGCCGGCTTCGCCGGGCCCGTTGATATAAAGAGCAAATATATCCATGGCAAGGACACTAAGCCTTTAAAGACCCTCATAGCGGATCACGCGCTTAAGAATGTCTTTAACGGCTTCTCCGGAGCCAATAAAAACGATACACATACCGTCGGCATTAATCTCGGCCGGGATTATACGCCGGACGCCTTCGCCGATATCCACGCGGCCGCCGAAGGGGACCTTTGTCCCCATTGCAAAAAGCCGTTCGAGTTCAAACGCGGCATAGAGGTCGGCCAGACCTTTAAGTTGGGGACCAAGTATTCCAAGTCCCTTAAATGCAATTTTCTCGACGAGCACCAGCAGTCGGTGCCAATGGTTATGGGCTGCTATGGCATAGGCGTGACGCGCAGCGTGGCCGCCGCCATAGAGCAGTCTCATGACGAGTACGGCATCATATGGCCGCCGTCTATCGCCCCCTTTGAGTTTTCTCTGGTCAGCATTGAGACCGAGGCGCCAGGTATACTGGACGAGTCGCAGAAGGTCTATGATCAGATCCACGCGGCCGGTCTAAGCGTTCTCTGGGATGACAGGGACGAGCGCCCGGGCGTAAAATTTAAAGACGCCGATCTTATAGGTCTGCCGTTCCGCATAGTCGTCAGCGCTAAGACGCTGAAAGACGGAGATTGTGAATTCAAGCGCCGCGCCGAAAAAACGGCGCTCCGCTGGAAGCTGGCCGATTTGCCGGCCAAGCTATCCGAACTAAAGATGGAAATAATCAGGTAAAACGTAACGTAAGGTGTCTGCGTATAGCCTAAAGCTTATGGCTTATGGCATTTTTAGCAGAGGAGAAAAGTATGAACCCCAATGACTTCATGAAATTGATGGAAAAGGCAAAGATGTACGACCTCACCCAGCCGCTTAGCATACACACTCCCCCCTGGCCGAGTTACATGCCCCTCCAACTCCAGTATTTTAAGCGTATAGCCGGTGCGCATATGGGCCAGGGTGCCAATGGCCAGATAATGAAGACTTCTAATCATGTCGGAACCCACATGGACGGAGAAATACATTTTTACAGCGCCGGCCGCGCTATAGGCGAAGTTCCCATGAAGGAATGGGTCGGCAACGCGGTCGTAGTTGATATTTCCAAGGACGTCGGCGACTACGATCTTTATGAGCCGGAAATGCTGATGAAGCGCGCCGATATCCGCAAGGGCGATATTTTAATAATAAATACCGGCTATCATAAATACGCCTGGTACGAAAAGAACACCTGTGACGAGGTGAGATATTTCTGCAAGCATCCGGGCCCCGGGCCCAAATTTCATAAGTGGGCGCTGGCTATGAAGTTTAAGTGGATAGGCGTTGACTGTGGCTCCGCCGACCACCCCATGAACACTATCATACGCAACTGGCATCCCAAGCTCTTCACGGAGGCTGAGAACAAGCTGGCGGCAAACTACGGTGAAAAATGGGATGAAATGTTCCCGCCCGAAGAATATTACCAGGTCATGCACCTGAAACTCTTTCCTAAGAAACTTGTGCACGCCGAAAATATCGGCGGCGATATCGATAAACTTTCCAACAAGCGCTGCTGGCTGGGTTTCTTCCCCCTCAAGGGCATGGAACTTGAATCCGCCATGGGCCGCGTGGTGGCCTGGCTGCCATAACGGCATTGACGAGTGATTAGTGGCGAGTGGATAGAGAGGAGGTGGAATATGCCGATTGTAACTGAGTTCGAATACTTAAAACCGAAAGATCTGGATGAGGCTCTGCGCGTGATGTCGCTTTACAAGGAAAGCGCCAGAGTGCTTGCCGGCGGCACCGACCTTATAGTGCACCTAAAAGAAAACATCGCCCGTCCCAAGATCGTGGTCGACATTAAAGGGATAGCAAACCTTGGCAAGATAGAATTAAAAAATGAAAACCTTTCCATAGGCTCGCTTGTCACTTTCG
Organism: Elusimicrobiota bacterium; assembly: GCA_037137395.1. Classification (GTDB taxonomy): domain Bacteria; phylum Elusimicrobiota; class Elusimicrobia; order Elusimicrobiales; family UBA9959; genus YA12-FULL-51-18. Next base: position 12,664 of record JBAXKK010000010.1, on the reverse strand, counting down.
CCGATATAATAGAATCGCCGCTTATTAAAAAGCATTGTCCGCTCTTGTGGGAAGCCGCCCTGACCGTGGCCTCCACGGGTGTCAGAAATCGCGCTACCGTGGCCGGCAACATCTGCTCGGCCGTGCCTTCGGCCGATTCCGCGCCGGTCCTGGCCGTCTACGACGCTGAGGTTCTGGTCAAAAGCGTCAGGGGCGAGCGCCGCGTTTCCATACACAACTGGTTCGCCGGCCCCAAGAAGACCGTTCTGGCTTTTGACGAAATAGTGCTGGCTGTGGAACTTAAGCTGCCCAAGCCTAAGACCGGCGGGTGTTACGCTAAGCTTTCCCGCTACGAAGGCGAAGATCTGGCCCAGGGCGGCATAGCCGTTCTGGCGCTGGCCGACGACACTTACCGCGTGGCCGCCTGCGCTTTGGGGCCCAAGCCGTCCAGGTGCCCTGAGACCGAAGCGGTGTTGAACGGAAAAAAGCTTACCGAAAAAATCCTGGCCAAAGCCAAAGAAATCATCTTAAAAGAGATAAGCCCTATCACCGATATCCGTTCTTCCAAAGACTATCGCAACCATATGGCGTCGGTTATGCTCGGGCGTGCCCTGCAGGCCGCGGTGGCGCGTCTGTTCGGCAAGGGTTCGAAGTATGGAGAAAATGTCATATAAGAAGGGCATATGAAAAAACACGACATAGAATTTAAACTAAATGGCGATATTAAAAGGGTGACGGTGGAAGCCAATGATGTGCTGCTGGATATACTGCGCTATAAGCTCGGTATAAAGAGCCCTAAGGTCGGCTGTGACCGCGGTGACTGCGGCACCTGCACGGTGATCATGAACGGCAGAACCGTGCGTTCCTGCCTGGTCCTGGCCGTCGAGGCCCATGGCGCGGATATAGTTACGCTTGAGGGCGCCAATAGCCGCAAATGGACTCAGAGGCTGCAAAAAAAATTCCACGAGAGGAATTCTTTCCAGTGCGGCTTCTGCGCGCCGGGCGTAATACTTTCAGCCACCGAGCTGCTTGAGAAAAATCCAAAGCCCACCACGCGCGATATCAAGGAAGCCATAGCGGGCAACCTCTGCCGCTGCACCGGCTACGAACCGATAATCGCCGCCATCGAAGAAACGGTGAAAGGGCGCTGACATAAGTGAGGATCGGGTTGCAGAGAGTGGGGTAAGCGGTTTAATATTATTATGCCGGCCAATAATGGCGATGATTTTTTTGAAATATGACTAAAGCGGAAACAATACACCTGGAAATGCTGCGGGCAAAAACTCCGGAGCAGCGCTTTGCAATGATGGTAGACCTTATGGACGCGCAGTTTAATGCGATGAGAGCCGGGATAAAGTTTAATAACCCCGGTATTTCTGATGCCGAACTTGAAAAACTATTTAAGGAGAGGGTACGCAAAATATATTTGTTGAAACATTAATCTGGATATCCGCGAAACTCGATAAACTGGACATCCCCTATATGGTAACCGGAGGTTCCGCCGTTCCTTTTTGGGGCCAGGTAAGAACCACGGCGGACATAGATATCGTTATTCAGATACCACCTTTCCGGATCTTAGGGCTAGTGGAGGCGTTGAAAGACGAGGCCTATATAGATGAAGAAGATGTAAAGCAGGCAGTTTCCGAAAAGCGGATGTTTAATGTGATTTATCACTCCACGGCTTTTAAAGTAGATTTTGCGGTTATGGACGAAACTAGCTCATACGCGAAAGAAGGATTTTCCAGACGCAAAAAACTGGAGTTTACCGGGCAACCCCTTTGGGTTATATCCCCGGAAGACCTTATCCTCTCGAAACTCCGTTGGATGCAGTCGGCCGGCGGTTCCGAACGTCAATTACAGGATTGTCGCAGCATAATGGAATTAAATAAAGGCGTCTTAGACCTAAAGTATATGGAAAAATGGGCCCCAACAATAGGGATAGAAAAGGAATACCGAGCCCTTTAAAAAGATGCCAGGCACTTTTGAGGTACAAATTGTGATCTCAAGGTAGGCTAAATATGCCGGATAAAGCATTTTCTTATGAAAGAAGTCATTACTACAAGTCAGATTGAGCAGCGGATTTTCCTTATTCGCGGGCAGAAAGTCATGCTGGACAGCCACCTGGCTGTGCTTTATAATGTTGCGACTAAAAATCTTAATAAGGCTGTAAAGCGGAACATTGACAGATTTCCCTCTGATCTCATGTTCAGGCTCACAGCTGCTGAGTACAATTCTTTAAGGTTCCAAATTGGAACCTTAAAGAGAGGTCAGCATTCGAAATATACGCCTCTTGTTTTTACTGAGCAAGGTGTGGCTATGCTTTCAAGTGTTTTGAGAAGCAAGCGGGCCGCGCAGGTAAATATAGCCATAATGCGCGCATTTGTGCGCCTGCGGGAACTTCTCTCTACGCATAAAGATCTGGCCCGCCGCCTTGATGAACTGGAAGGACGTTACGATTCACAGTTTAAAATGGTTTTTGACGCAATCAGGGAGATGATGGACAAGCCGGAGCCGTCCAAAAAGCGGATAGGCCTCACAGCAAAAGAGCGCCGCGCGAAATACGCGAAAAAATAACAGGCGGATTTTTATTTGTTTTGATTTTTATAAGGGGGCAGTAGGAGTCGAGGGCAAATTCCCTGTGCGCTCCAAGACCGGGTTTTATTGGGAAGAAGACCGGTGTCTTCCGCCGGCGTGCGAACTCGCCTTACACACAGTGCAAGGCTCAAACATTCACCGCCGTCGCTAATGATAGCGATTCGCTGCAGTCACCGGTCTTAAAACCCTAAAGGGAGCGCCCAGGGAATTCGCCCTCGCCTTTTAATAAGTTGATATATGTCTGATTGTTCATATTGTCGGGTGTAAAAGTTTTAGGAAGTAAAACAATCGGTAGTGGTTTAATTGATATTAAAATGGAATATTTACCTTTAGAATATGTGAAGAGTTATGTGTTAGAAAAAGGGTTTCCGTGTACGGTTTTTGAGGACAACTTGAAAATTGTTATAAGACTTGCATATGTTGGGGATGAAAAAGAGTTTAAGTTAGATCATCGCTTGCTTAGAAAGTCTGAAAAAATCAGCTTAAATAAACTTCTAGATAAAATCTGTGATTTTCGGTAGTGTGTTGGGATATGAACCTTATGTTTAAAATATCTATTGGTATCCTGCTCTTATTCCCCTTTTGGGGTGTAGTTTATGCCAAATCTCGAGTTGTCACCGGAGACTACGCCACTATTGCGGGTGAACTGCTTAAAAACAGAAAAGAGGTAAACAAGAAAATAGCTGTGGCGGAATTTTCATATTCTGATGGACGAGATTCAAGAGACGGTGAGGTCGTAAGTGAAAGAATAACTACTGAACTGGTGAAGAGCAAGAATACTCGAGTTGTTGAAAGGAAAGAGAAAGAAAAAATATTCGAAGAACTGAAATTCCAAAATTCCGGTGCTATTGAAAGTGGTTCTATCAAGAAAATCGGGGAAATGCTGGGTGCCGATTGGGTGGTTGTGGGAACGCTTACAGAACTCCCATATGATCGCGTGGAGTTGAATTTGCGGATGGTGGATGTGGCTTCAGGAGAAGTGCTCTCTGCGTATTCAGGTGTTATTGCAAAGGATTGGTTGGATTATTATAGAAAATTACTCGAGAAGGCGGAGGTTGAGACTCTCGCTGCGGAAAACACTAAAGATGCCGCGAAGTTTTATGAAAAAGGCAGGCTTAGTTCTGATTTAAACGATTATAACAAGGCCATAGCAAACTTTAGTATTGCGCTAAATATCAATCCGATTTATTGGTTGGCGTACATGAGTCGTGGTTTTGCTTATTCTAATAATAAGGAGTATGGAAAGGCAATAAAGGACTACACCAAAGTTATTGAAACCACCGATAAAACCATGGTGCACGTTTTTGGATATTTATATATGGCGCGAGCTGAGGCTTTTGCGCTAACTGGCGATTTTGCCAATGCGCTTGCAGATTCAGATAGTGCTGTACAGATAAGTCCCCAAACTCACCTTGTGTACCATAATCGGGGAGCGATTTATATATTGAAGGGAGAATATGATAGGGCAATTGAAGATTTTGACAAAGCTTTGGCCATTGAGTTATCTGGGGACTCTTTTTACGCGAGAGGTCTTTCGTATTACAATAGAAAAAATCAACTAATCGATAACACCATCTCTGCAATACAATATAACCCCGCAAAAACTGAGGGTTATTTGCAAGACTTGAGAAGTACTTGTGAACTTCCATCATTTACCACACCAAAATCAGAAGAGGGAGAATTTGTCGCAAAGGCTATCAAAGAGGACCCTGCCATTATTAAGAGATGGCTATCTGTATTCGTAAAATGTGAAAAATATATTGATCTAGCTTTTAAAGATTTTAACAGTGCTCTTTCTTTTATGCCGCCGAACTATATGTGGTATATTATGCGAGGCACTGTGTATTTTGAGCGGCATGAATATGATTTGGCAATTAGCGATTTAAATGCAGGTTCTCAGATTGCACCAAAAGAAGTATTGGGAACGATACATGAAGGCTTAGCAGAGGCATATATCATGAGAGGGAACTTTCGTCTGGGATCTTTTAGGAATCAAGGAGAAAAATTTACCCCTGGGAATTCTAAAAACACATCTTACTTGGATGCGTAAGAAAAATCGTGTCGGGATTATGCTGAAGCCATACGTTTGGATCCAAAGAATGCGAATGCTCTTAGGGCGCGTGGTGGGATTTATAAGGAGAAAGGTGACTATAAGAAAGCTCTTTCTGACTACGCAGAGGCCTTAAAAATTGATCCTAAGAATACATTTTGGATTTGGAAGCGTGGACAAGTCTATTATGCCCAAGGTGACTATACAACAGCCTTGGATGATTTTAACACGGCCATGAATCTGGATAGTCCCAACCCTTATCGAGCAGGTATTCAGGTGGATATAGATAAGGTGAAGGCTAAGCTTACAGGCGGAAACCCATTTGATTAATGTAGGGATAGACCGGTCGATTGGAATCTTTTGTGGTTAGATCTGCTGGATATTTACGAGGCGATTTATTATGGACTTAATATCTGGAATAGTAGGGGGATTGTTAGGCGGTATCGTGGGTGTTTTGGGAACACTGGTCTCCTCTTATTATGGGCCCAGAAAGATGGAGGAATGGCGCGAAAAAAGATTGGACGAAAAAATTAGTGGTCCTCGAAGAATGATGTTGAAAAAAATGCTGGATGACTCCAGATTCAACGACGGACGCTCAATAGAAACATTATCGTTAAATACAGGGACCAAAGTCGAGGATTGTAGATTATTACTTATTGAAATAGGTGCACGTGGGCTGAAATTCAGGGATGGGCGAGAAGGTTGGGCATTAATTTCTCGAAAACCTATAGATGAGGTTTAAGTGGCGAGTTAAAAGTAATAGGTGGACTTGATAGCGTATGAAAGGCATAAGAAAGGGTTTTAATAATATCGAATTGTTTTTGTTAAATGAGTCGTTTGTTTTTATAACGGTTCTTTTCCTGGCTTCGTCGGCTTCGCTATGTCCTGCGTTGCTAAGCGCCTGGAAATATCGAGATATAGCATCTTTTTTCTCAAATTCCTCCTTTAGTACTTGGGTGATTTTTGTGACGTTTATCGCAATCCTGTGGTATACACTAGAAACAGTGAAGTTACGTAAAGAAACTAGATTCGCGACAGAATTGGCAAATCGTCCACTCCTAACTATTGATCTGGATAGGATTTCCGAGCCTGCGGATTTAACAAGTACTACCGTTATGTTTGGGCCACGCGATATTTATAGGATCTCTGTTGTAAATATCGGAAATGGTTCAGCGATAAATGTCAGAGTCCGTTTCAACAAAACTTCTCATGTCAATCTCCCACGCATAAGGTTTGATATGTTGAGTAAGGGTCAAAACGTAATACTATATGAGGGTGAAGAAGCCGTGAACATCCTTAAAGACCTCGCAGATGTAAGGATTGATTATTTTGACATAATTGGAAATAGCCGATTTACAAACTGTAAAAATGAAGGTGCGAGATTTATATTAGAGAATTGGGCTCAAAATTAAGTCAAGACTGTAAGCATAGTCCGCGACGGATGAGGAATTGGAGGGGTGGCGATGGGCAGCATTTTTGACCCCGCAGGTCTCCGAGGGAACGCAAAAAGGCTGCCCGTCGACATGACCCCGAACTGGCCGCTGCGGCCATCCCGAACTGGCAAGTCTGCCGGTAATCAGGTTAAAGCGGTACAATATTGAGAGGTAGATATGGATCTTCAGAAACTTATCACTAAAAACAAGAAGGGCGTGAAATTTCAAAAGGCCGATGAGGAACTCCTGGTTGTAGGCAAGTCCGTCCTGCGCGTGGACGGGTGGGAGAAGATCAAGGGCGCGGCGAAATATACCGACGACCTGGAATTCGGCCCCGGGCTGCTTTTTGCCGCCGTAGTTGAAAGCCCCTACGCGCACGCCAAAATAAAATCCATTGACACCTCCAAAGCCGAAAAGCTCCACGGCGTGGTAAAAGTTGTCACCGGCCGCAGCTTCACCCATAAGTTCGGCCTCTATATGACCGACCGCTATGTTTTCGCCACCGACACCGTGCGCTTCGTCGGAGAACAAGTCGCGGCCGTAGTCGCAACCGACCCCAAGATAGCCATGCGCGGTGCCGCCCTCGTTGAAGTTAAATACGAAGAACTCACCCCCGTCCTCGACCCCGTAAAAGCGCTTGAAAAGAATTCCCCCCTCGTGCACCCCGATTTAAAAAGTTACCGCCATGTCCCCTGGTTCTTCCCCCAGTCCGGCACCAATATCGCCCACTGGCGTAAAACCCGCAAGGGCGACCTCGCCAAAGGCTTCAAAGACGCCGACCTTGTGATGGAAGATACATATACTGTCCCCAGATACGCGCATTGCGCCATAGAGCCGCATTCAGTGATCGGCCTGCTGGACGAATCCGGCCGCCTCACGATGTGGACCTCTTCTCAATCCCCCTTCACTCAGCGCAATGTTTTCGCCCAGGCGCTTGAGCCCTTCGGTATCAGCCACAAGGATGTTCGCGTTATCAGCACTTATATCGGTGGCGGCTTCGGCGGCAAGGCCGGGGTCAGCATGGAAATAATCGGCGCGGCGCTGGCCATGTCGGTGCCCGGCAGACCAATAAAGGTCCTCTGGAGCCGCGCCCAGGAATTTTACAACACCTATCAGCGCCAGGGCGTCACCGCCAAGGTGAAAATGGGCGTAAAAAAAGACGGCCGCATAACAGCGCTGGACTTCCAGCTTTACTGGGACGCAGGCGCTTACGTGGAATACGGCGCCAACGTCGTGAACGCCGCGGGCCTGTCGGCCAGCGGCCCCTATAAAGTGGACAATCTGAAAATTGATTCGATGTGCATCTACACTAATCTTCCCCCCGGCGGGCCCTACCGCGGCTTCGGCTATTCAGAGTTCCTCTTCGGGCTGGAATCGCACATCACCCGCATGGCTGACAAGCTTGGCATGGACTCCGTTGCCTTCCGCAAAAAGAACGCCATAAAAGAAGGCGACACCCTGCCTTACGGCGCGCACATGAACCCCAACGGCATCAGGGAAGCCATAGAAAAAGTTGAAAAGGAAATAAAGTGGGGCGTGAGGGAAAAGTCAAAAGACCCGAATAAGGCCATAGGCAAAGCTTTGGTCTGTTTCTGGAAATCTCCCGCCATGCCCCCCAACGCCAGTTCCAGCGCCTTCCTGAAATTTAACGAGGACGCCAGCATAAATATTCTGGTCTCCGGCATGGAGATCGGCCAGGGCCTTCTGACGGTGATGGCGCAGATAGCGTCGGAAGTTCTCAGCGTGCCCGTGAACAAGATTCGCGTTGAAACCCCTGATACCGACCGCAATCCGTACGAGTGGCAGACGGTGGGCTCACATGTCACCTGGGGCTGCGGGAACGCGGTCAAACGCGCTGCGCTGGAGGCCAGGGAGAAGATCTTCGACCTCGTCCAGCGCGTTCACTGCCTGGATAAGAGCTCGCTTTACCTCGAAGACGAAAAAGTTAAATGCCGCGCCAAATCTGACTTTGAGCTGCGCCTGCGGGATTTCGTCATCAACGGCATACAGGCCGATGACCATACTTTCAAGGGCGGCCCCATAATGGGCTCCGGCATGTTTATGCCGGAATTTACTTCCGCCATTGGAGATCCTGAAACCGGCCAGGGTGGCCATCCCAATGTGCATTACACCACCGGCTCGGCCGGGATCATTCTTGAAGTCGACCGTGAGACCGGCAAGATGAAGATAAAAAAGGCGGTGCTGGCAGTGGACTGCGGAAAGGCCATAAACCCCGATCTTGTTAAAGGCCAGATAGTCGGCGGGCTGCTGCAGGGCTTCGCCACCGTGCTCTACGAGGATATGCGCTTCAGCGACAAAGGTAAATTGCTTAACGCGAACTTCTCGGATTACAAAATTCCCACAGCCATGGATATGCCTGAAGTCGTGGTGCCGATAATAATTGAGGTGGCACAGCCCGATGGCCCTTACGGCGCGCGCGGCGTGGGTGAACATACCATGATACCTGCGGCCCCCCTTATCGCTAACGCCGTGGAAGACGCTCTCGGCGTACGGATAAAATCCATGCCGGTGACGAAAGAGAAAGTGGCGCTGGCCGTAAAAAATAGTCTAAAGTCGAAAGTCTGAAGTCTATAGTAGACAATGAAGAGGTCCTCTTCAATCTCTAAAGACTCTACACTTGAGACTTTAGACTAACAACAAGGATGTACCATAATGAGAATTGCCTTATGCCAGTATGACATCAAATGGGAAGACAAAGAAACTAATAAGAAAAAGATAGCGGAAATGTTCGAGGCCTGCCCCCGCAAAAAGGAAATAGACTGGCTCATCTTCTCCGAGATGGCCTTGAGCGGGTTTACGATGAACACCGCCGCCGCTGAGCTTAGCGACTCCGATCGGGATTTTTTCCGCGACCTGGCCCAGAGGAATAATATCAATGTTTCCTACGGTGGCGTGGAGAATGGATTCAACAACCTGATAACGCTGAACAGGCACGGCGACCGGATTAACACTTATTCCAAAATACATCTCTACGCTTTCGGCGGCGAAGATAAATACTACAAGGCCGGCTCGAATCAGGAAGTGTTTGAGCTGGAAGGTCTGAAGGTTATGCCGGCGGTCTGCTTCGATCTGCGGTTTCCCTATCTCTTCTGGAAAATGGCCGGAGAAATTGATCTCTATATCGTGATAGCGGCCTGGCCCATGCGCCGCGCCGAACAATGGATGACGCTGCTGCGCGCCAGAGCCGTGGAAAACCAGGCTTACTGCGTCGGCGTGGACCGCTTAGGCTTTGAAGGCAAGGTGGAATATTCAGGCAACTCCATATGTTACGATCCGCTCGGTAAAGTGGCCGTGGACGCCGGCACCCGCGAAGGCATTTTCGTTTCCGAAATAGATGTGACCAAAGACCTGGTTTTAAAGACCCGCGAAAGGTTCCCTTTCCTGAAAGAAAGAAAACAGATGGCGTGGATGTGATATGAAAATACTCGGCTACGGCGACCTCATACCCCGGGGATCTTTCGCGCTGCACTCCGCCTTTGACAACGCGCTGAATTTCCGAGGCCCCAGAGGTTTTATGGTTTCACTGGTAAGCCGCAAAACGGGAAATGGCCCGCTTAACGTGGTTCTGAAACATCTGCCGCTAGGCGCGCGTCGTATGAGGGTCACCAAACTGGCGCTTTATATTGATGAGAACCGCCTTGAGGTGGACCCGGAAACGAATTACGATTCCGCGGTCCCCCGGTTGCGGCTGAGCCAGGAGTTATTAAAAGAAAATCTGTGTTTGCTAAGGGATTTCTTCGGACATAGCGCGCCGGCGAAAAGCATGTGCTTTCTGTTTTCTTTCTCTTCTGAGGATTCTTTTAAGACTGTGTTCGAGCGGACTATGCTGGAAAGTATGAAAAAGGGCGCGGCCCTTCTTGAGACCGGCGACTACGCGAAGGGCGCACGCGCTTTACGCGGCCTTGGCTTCGGACTTACTCCTTCCGGAGATGATTTCCTGTGCGGGTATCTCACGGGGCTCAGTTTTATTGAGGTCAATCTATCGGTCGATTTGTCGGATGTCAGGAATTCCGTTTACGACAACGCCGACACCAAAAACTTTATATCCCATTCGTTCACTTACTGCGCCTATAACGGGCGAGTTAACGAAAAGACCGGAAAGCTGCTGGCCGCAATGGCGGGATTTGACGATAAACGGCTGATTCTGGCCGCAAAAGCTTCGCTTCGCAGCGGACATACTTCCGGCGCTGATTTTTGTGCCGGACTAATTTATGGCTGTGAGGCGGGCCTGCGCGCCAGCAGAGCGTAAAGCGAAAAACGGGAAGCGGAAAGTGTTAGACAAGAATTCCCTGATCCCGTTACTCTTTACGCTTTCCGCTTTACGTTTTACGAATTAAAGGAGAACATTGTGATGTTTGTCAAATCGACTGTTATGAAGGGCGCTTACCACGACTCGGTGTCGCTGATGAGGATCGCCAGAGAGCTCAATACCGCCGGCGGAGTGATAGATTCCGCCATCGTCATGGCCACAAAAGAAAATAAGGGCATTGTCAGAAGTTCCGGGCTGTATAATCCGGAGCTGGATAAGGCCGGAGATAACGACCTCGTCATCACGGTTAAAGCGAAGGACTTCAAGAGTGCGGATGCGGCGCTTGAAAAAGCCGCGGAACTTCTGAGCAGGAAGGTCAAGTCCGCTCAGGGGGCAGCTTTGGGAGGCGTTAAGGCCAAGGGTATAGCAAACGCGGTTGAGATGCTGGGCGGGGCCAATATGTCCGTCATTTCCGTAGCCGGGCGTTTCGCCGGCAAGGTGGCGGCGGACTGCCTTGAACAGGGCCTGCATGTTTTGCTCTTCTCCGATAATATTTCTCTTGAGACCGAACTTGCACTTAAAAAGTCGGCTTTAAAAAAAGGTCTTCTGGTCATGGGCCCGGACTGCGGCACGGCCATCATCAACGGCGCGCCGCTGGCCTTTGCCAACTCCGTAAATAAAGGTTCCATAGGCATTGTCGCAGCCTCCGGTACCGGTCTCCAGGAGGTGTCAACCCTCATCTCTAACGAAGGTTCCGGTGTTTCCCAGGCCATCGGCACCGGCTCGCGCGACGTGAAAAAAGAAATAGGTGGCATTACCTTCATCCAGGGTTTGAAAGCTCTGGCGGAAGATAAAAACACTTCGCTTATTCTAATGGTCTCAAAACCCCCTCATCCGGAAGTGCTGGCCGGGATCCTGCGAGAAGTGAAAAAGATAAATAAACCTGTTGTTTCAATTATGCTGGGAGGTGAAGCCAGCTTGCCAGGGAAGGATGATTTTCATTGCGCTCACACGCTGGAAGAAGCCGCGCTTAAAGCCGTATATCTTGCCAAAGACGGCAGCACGCGTAAGGCCAAAGAGCGCCTGTTTGACATAAACACTGAAGTTGAGAAAATGGCCGTCCCGGCGGCAAAGAATAAGACTGAAAAACAAAAATATATCCGCGGACTATTCAGCGGCGGAACTTTTGTCAGCGAGGCGCAGATAGTTCTGAACGCTATAGTCGGCCCGATGTGGTCCAACACCCCCCTTGATAAGAAATACAAACTCGCCAATTCTCTTAAGTTGAAAGGGCATTCGGTCATAGATATGGGTGAGGATGAATTTACCGTGGGGCGTCCGCACCCGATGATTGATTTTTCGCTCAGGAATAAACTGATAGTTTCCGAAGCCGCGAACCCTGAGACCGCGGTTATGCTCCTGGATGTCGTTCTGGGCTATGGTTCCAATATGCGGCCGCTTGAGGACATTCTGCCGCCCATCCGCGCGGCGTTAAAGGCTAATGCGGGGATATCCATCGTCGCCTCGGTTACGGGCACTGAAACTGATCCTCAGGTGCGCTCCAAAGTTGTTGAGGGTTTAAGGGCGGCAGGCGTTATGGTGATGCCGTCCAATGCCAGCGCGTGCAGGCTGGCCGGAGAAATAATAAGAATAATGGCTAATGCAAGATGATTAGTGGCAGAGGATATAAGGAAAAATTTATGAAATTATTTTCATCCGAACTGAAAGTAGTCAACATCGGCCTGGAATCTTTTAGTGATAGCCTGGCGGATAAGGGCGTAAAGGCCGTGCAGGTTGAGTTCAAGCCGCCGCTCAGCTCCGACCCCACATTATTTGAAAAAGTACGAATAAATTCACTAAAGATAGCTGCAGCCAACAAGAAAGCGCTTGATCGTATATTAAGTTCAAGGCCAGCTCTGGTCGGCCTTGATAAAGCTATTAATGTTATTCCCGGAATGAAAAAAGACCTCATACTTCACGCCGGCCCGTCGGTAAAATGGGCGAACATGTGCGGACCGATGCGCGGCGCGGTAATAGGCGCTTTAATCTACGAGAGCCTGGCCGGAAATGAAAAGGAGGCTGAAAAGCTGGCCGCCTCAGGCAAGATAAAGTTTTCCCCCTGCCACGACCATTGCGCGGTGGGTCCGATGGCCGGGATAATTTCAGCTTCGATGCCGGTTTTTATCGTTAAAAACGAGGAGTATGGCAATTACGCTTACGCTACCATGAACGAGGGCTTGGGTAAAGTGCTGCGCTACGGCGCTTATTCCCCGGAAGTTATAGAGCGACTCAAATGGATGGAAGCTGTTATGTATCCGGCCCTAAAGCGGGCCGTAG
>JBAXKK010000009.1:0-46755 GCA_037137395.1 Elusimicrobiota bacterium | reverse complement strand
ATGCCTCGCGTCCGGGCCGCAAGGCCGCAGGTGTTTTCCTGCGCAGCGAAAACACTGAGGCGGGGTCGCGCAAAACCGCTATGCGGTTTATGCGTGACTATGCCTCCCGAATGGGCGCCCGCTATGCGGGCGTAAAACTTCAACTGAAGTTTTCAGGCTGAACAGCTCTACTCCATCTCTTCTTTTCCCGCCAAATAATCCGTCGCGCCCGCCGCCGGCGAAAAGCCTCCCCTCCCGGCCGGGGGCGTCCTTTTTCCGTTTTCCCGGAGAAAGCAGCGCGATAGAACGAGTGTGGCCGCGCAGTAACAGATAATCGTGATAAGAAACGACATGGTGAAACCGAAGTCCATCTGCAGGGTGCCGCTAAGCTTGGCGCCTAAGGCCCACAGCAGGCTCCAGCACGCGGTATACATGGCGCTGGCCAGGGGATGCGCCTCCTTTTTAAAGCGCGAGAGCATAAACACGCTGTAGATAGGCGAGCTGGCGTTCATCAGCATGGTGCGGATAAAAGCCGCCGCGACCGTCGGCAGGATCAGCCCGGAGAAGCCCATGGTGGCCAGAAAGGGGATGGAGAGCGCCTGGAGCGTTATCATCGCGCCCACCTGTCCTTTTTTCTTTACCAGCCACGGCCCGATAAACCCTCCCGCAGCCATCGAAAGCGGCATGAGCGACATATAAAATCCCAGGCTCGAGATCTGCAGATTGAATCCCGTCTTGAAAAAAATGTTCACATATGGCATTACCATGCCGGCGCCGAAGCCTATCATTATCTGGGGCAGGAACACCATGAACGCTTCCAGAGGTTTTACGCCGCCAAGATCCAGCCTGATAGGAACGCGCTCCTTTTGCAGCGGTTCTTCAATATAAAACACCGGCAGTATGGCCGCTGCCATCACAGCCACGCCGGTCAACATCGTCACGCGGTAAGCCGCCGCGCTTTCAGCTCCGCCTGAGAGCATTACGGCGGCCCAGTCGGTCAGCGCGCCGCCTATCAGGTTGCCGAGGAACCCCGCAAGCATTGAAAAGGCAAACTGGAAGCTAAAAACCAGGTTTCGGTCTTTTTCAGTGGAATACCTGGCCATCAAAGGCCACGCTGTTATGGCCATAAAAGCCCCGGCGAAACCGGAGAGGAACCTGAACGATATCAGCATGGCTTTGGAGGGGAAGATAGCCAGGCCCAAAGCGGAAAACGCGGCAATGCCAAGCGCGATTATCAGGTTTTTTTTGAGCGGCAGATTGACGCAAAGCAGCGCCAGCGGCACGGCCAGGAACGCGGTCACGAACACGGGGATGGATTCCAGCGTGCCCAGGAACTCCCTCGTGTAGCCGAGTTTAAGTATGTAAAGATTATATACCAACCCGAAAACGCTCTGCGAAACGGCCAGGATAAATGTGATGTAAATAAAAAGTCTGGCGTTCTTCTGAAAATCCCTGAACCGCAGTAAGTATTGCCTTAAGGAGTTCATATAACTGCGGAATCCGGCTGCCGGTTATTGAGCCATGTACCAAACATAATCCGCGAGGCCCGCGTCGTCGGCGGGGAAAGCGGCGGGGCAGACGGCGGCGTCCTTAGGATAAAATGAGACCGCGCGCAGGCCGGAAGTCCGTGATCCCGCCGAAGCGGGGATTCCGGCGTTGTATATCACGTGTCCGGAGCCGGCTATGACCAAGCCCGCGAATCCGGGGTTGGCGTTAAGGAAATCGGCCAGGCGCGCCCCCATGGCTTCGTTCCAGGCGCACATCGCGGCGAGATAGTTCTCAAAAGTGAACATGTCCCCCATGCCTTTTTTTCCGGCTCCTCCCGCTCTATTGCCGTGCCCTTCAAAAGCCTGCCTTATATATTTTATGTAAGCCTCATTCTTTGTAATCTCCACCTTAGCCGGCAGATATCTCTTTTCCTCGGGGGAAAGCCCGTCCAGCCCGGCGCGGGCTATTTTGGCCACCACTTTTTTGGGCAGGTTTAGGGCCAGGGCCTTCAGCTTATTGGAGCGAACAAAATCGAAAAGCGGCCTGTAAAGGCTGAAGCTAAACCCCCATTCCTCCTTCCAGCCGGACTTCAGCAGAAACTCCTCTTCGCTTATCTTTCCATCCGCGTAATCGTCCAGAATTGGCTGCAGCGTCATGTTCAGCATCTCAAACCCGACCGCTATTTTTTCGCCGCGCGCTTCGCCAAGCGCCTTGAGGGCTTCGAGCTGGGCCAGGTGATCCGTCATCCGGTCATGGGTCTCGCCGGAGAAAACGACATCCGCGTCGCGAATGACGGCTTTAAAAGCGGCTTCATCGTTCAGGGGTTCTCCGGAGGGGCCGCTGAAAATACAGAACCCGGGCGCCTCTCCGGACACGGCTCCGCTCCGTGCGGCGGCCTCAGGCATCTTAACGGCAATTTTCACATTGTCGGTCAGAGCCCGGAGAGCACTTTTTTGGTCAAAAGAAACAGGGCTTCCGGCGAAAACTCCGGAATTAAAAAGCATTAAAAAGGATAAAGACGATAAATTTATTTTCACAAATAAATTATAGTATATCCGGGTTTACCTTTCCGAGCCATGAGTGTCCGTTAACCTTTTTTGGTATTATATCTTCAGTAACCGCCGGGCTTCGGCTTAAAACAAGTTTTCGTTCGCAATAAATCAACGGAGGGCTAATGCTTAAGAAACTATTTATCGGATTCGCGATATTCGCGTCAATATCCGGCGCGCTGATAGCTTCGGCCGAGACCGTGGACTTTGACGGGGCGGGAGTTAACGGCGCCGCGGAGACCCTTAAGCCCGGGCTGGAAATCACGGCCTCTCCACAGGTTCCTCCGGCCGAAACTTTCCAATCATCCGCGGAAAGAGCCGTACACGCTAAAGGTTTTGTCAGGAAAGACCTTCCCGATAAATACTGGAAACACTTCAAGCGCCACGATATAAAGATCCCCAACACCCTGGACCTGCGCCCGAACCTGACCCAGATAGAGAACCAGGGCTCGTGCGGAAGCTGCTGGGCTTTCAGCCTTACGGCCACTCACCGCGACGGGCACGCCCTGGCGGGAAAAGATCCCGGACGCCTTTCGCAGGAATGGATGGTGGACAATTCAACCGAGGCCGCG
Source organism: Elusimicrobiota bacterium (assembly GCA_037137395.1). Classification (GTDB taxonomy): domain Bacteria; phylum Elusimicrobiota; class Elusimicrobia; order Elusimicrobiales; family UBA9959; genus YA12-FULL-51-18. The sequence goes on along the minus strand of JBAXKK010000009.1, from coordinate 43,667 downwards.
GGATGTAAGGGTGGCTACTTTGATTCGGCCAACGATCTGGTGACCCCCGGCCAGCCACTCTGGTCGGCCTGTCCTTATAAGCAGGGGGCAGGCAAATGTCCCGCTAACCTGCCGTCTGCCGCGCGCATAACCGCCTGGTATATGCTCGGCGAAAAGGGAAAAAGTCCGACCGTCCAGGAGATTGAATCCTATATGGCCAGCTCCGGCAAATCCATATCCATCGGCGTCGCGGCGGCAGCCGGACGCTGGGAAAGCTACTCCGGCGGAATCTACAACGCCTGCGTCTCCGGCCACTTGGATCACATGGTAAACATCGTGGGCTGGGATAATGAGGGCGCGACATTCGACGCTAACGGCGATCTGCCCCCCGGCAAAGGGGTCTGGATCCTGCGCAACAGCTGGGGAAAATCCTGGGGAGAGCGTGGCTACATGCGCACCAAAATGACCGATCCCTCAGGCAACCGGTGCAACGCCGTGGCAGAAGAGGCCGCCTACTTCGACTTTTAAGCGCGACATAGCCTGCCGTTCATTTATATTGCGATTATTTTGCCGGCGCCGAAGAGCGCACAGCCCAGCGGAGCTTCGCGCAGGAAGAGCGCGAGTTTTTCTTTTGTTCTTCAGGAGAGGGGCGCAGGCAGGTCGGCGCGACGCCTGAGTATATCCCGGCCGCCGCGCCTGCCGCGAATGCCTTCTTCACCCTGCGGTCCTCGCCTGAATGGAAAGACAGTATAGCCGCTCGCCCGCCCGGTTTAAGGCACCAGGGAAGCGCTTCTAAAAACCGGTCCAGCACGCTCAATTCCTCGTTCACTCCTATGCGCAGCGCCATAAAGGCGCGCTGCAGCGATCTTTTTATCGCGTTATCCGTCTCCTTTGAAGGAAGTTTTTTCAGCGCGGCGCGCACGGTGTCCGATAATTGGGTAGTTGTCGTTATCGGCGCCAGGCTGCTCTTGATAGAGCGCGCGATGGTTTCCGCGTGCGGCTCGTCGGCGTTATCGGCCAGCAGAGCGGTCAGCGCCTTCACGCTTATCGATTTCAGCAGTTCCGACGCCGGAACGCCCCGCGACGGATTAAGGCGCAGATCCAGCGGTCCGTCAAACTTATAGGTGAAGCCGCGCCCGGGATTATCCAGTTGCATGGACGAAACGCCCAGGTCCGCGAGAATAAAGTCAAACCCGCCACCAGCCTCCCGCGTCAGCCCCATGACCCCGGCGAAGTTCATCCTCCGCGCGATAAACATCTCTTCCGAAAACCCAAGGCCCCGCAGGCGGGCCTCCGCGCGTGGCAGCTCGATGGGATCCACATCCAGGGCAAAAAGCCTTCCGCCCGGCGCGAGACGAGGAAGAATCTCCAGCGCGTGACCGCCGAAGCCGAGCGTGGCGTCCAGACCGGTTTCACCGGGCTTGGGGTCAAGGATCTCAAGGATCTCTTTTACGCAGATAGGGATGTGCATGCCGGCCGGAGTGCGGCCGCGCGCGATCACATGCTCAACATCCTCGGAGTATTTTTCCGGGTTGAGCTCTTTATATTTGTCTTCAAATCTACGCGGGTTCCTGCCGCTATAGCGAACGCGGCGCTTATGAGGCTTCGGCGCTTCCGGCGAGCCCTGGGGTTCCTGTTGGTCCGGCGTCATGATTTCTATTATACACTTTTCAATAAAATCCGTCCCGCATGTCTAAAATATTCGCAAAAGGCCTAAGCTGGCATGGGTCTCTTGCCCGAATTTTAAAGGCCTTTAGCCTATTATGGCCCGGATTGCATTTTGATAAAATTAGGTATACAAATATAAAAGCAACACGGAGAAATAATGAAAAAAATAGTTATGCTTATTGCGGCGGTGGCCTTTCTTGGTGCGGCGGCCTTCGCCTCCACCTATCCCCTCGATTACAACAACCAGAGCGCGGTAGCCATAACGGCCGGCCCGGCGCTTCTGGTGGAAGTGAACACGATGCAGAGCGGCTATAAGTATGTTATCGGATATAAGAAATCCGGCTTACTGGCCGGCAGGGCCGACCACGTGAACGCCTATGTGAAAATTTACTATAAGCTGACGGCAATTAACGGACAGTGGTCCGCCCCGCTGACGGCGGAAAAACAGATAAAGCTGACTCCCGAATGGAACGGTACCGGATATGTCAGCGGCGAACTGTCGCAGTACACCAGCTACGGCAACGACGGCCTCATCTTTGCTCCGGCCAGCGCGCTCTCACAAAACATAGTGGAAGTTGAGAAGATAGAGCTATCCTTTAACGTGAACGGCCAATGGGACTCCAACTACAGCGCCAATTACGTCGTGTCAACCAACACCCTCTACCGCGTGGGCGAAAGGTTTAAATCGGACTACGTCTCTTCTACCCTGGCAACTGACACCTGGAACTTCATCGTTAACATGATGCGCAAATAGCGGATTCTAAACCCCGGGGGTTTATATTTACACGACGACAACCATCCTTTGGTTGTCGTCTTTTTTTTAGAGGAGATGTAAGTTTTGGCCGCCCGCCGTCTCAGACGCCCCTACAAATAACGCCTGAATTTTTATCGCTTCGGGGGGCTGAGCGGCGGGAATACTTTTTGCCTGTGCGGAAAACCTTATCCGCACCGATCACTCTTTACCGGCTGGCAACTTTCGAAGAAGCGGCGTCATTGATTCAAAAGCCGCTTCCGCCCAGCTTTTGGCTATTGGCAGCCCGGCGGGAAACCAGTAATGCACCCCGTCTCCGCCTTTTGCGGGATATTTTGTCACCAGAGTGCTGTCAAAGTAGGTGCAGAAAGGCGTAACAGCTTTGTATGTAAGCTGGAGCACACGCGGAATTTTTTCCCTGCCATTGCGGGCGTCCGGCATGGTTATCCAAAAGCACCTTGCGCCGGAGTCGGAAATCTTTTTAACCAGCTTTTTCATATCATTCACGATGAAATCGTCGGATGGTACATCGGCGTAATTGGCCCCAAGCTCCACAACCACCAGGTCGGGTTTAATATCCCGCATAAGATCGTCAAAAATAGGCGTGGGGGCGGTCTTACCCTTCTCAGTCCGGCCGGCGGTGTCCCTGAAAAAATAGCCGCAGGGTGTGACTTTTCCGTTTTCCCACCACTGGAAGATTGAGCCGCAGCTGCCGTAGGTTCCGACCTTCGCCCCCGGCACGGTGCGTAGCAGTTCGTCTACTTTCCAGCCGAAGGGGCTGACCGCGTGAGAGTCCCCGATGAAAAGGATATTGGCGGCAGCGGCGGGCCCGCATAATAAAGTCAGCAGAGAAAAAACGCATAATGTTCTTTTCATAATAGTCTCCGAGTATGCGGCGTAAACAACCTTTAGCGTATTCTAATCAATTCCAGCGGTAAAAGGCAAACGTCGGGCGCACGATGGAACGCACTGGCGCTCAATCCCATCCCATCTCGTCCATAGAATCCTTTCGCGGAGGCGGCTCTTCGATAATAGCCGGACTAGGCTGGGGGGGGCTATTAAAAACTTTGCGCGGCGGCGGAATGGCGGATCGCGGAGCGGCAAACGCCGGCAGCTCAAGCGCGGCGGCGGGAACGGCCCAATTACGACCTATTCGAATGGCCGCCAGTTGCCCCTTCTTTACTTTCTTGAATACCGCTATGCGTGAAACGCCCATTATAATAGCCGCCTCTGGTAAGGAAAGAAATTCTTTTTTTTCAGCCATAATCCATCCTTTGCACAATCTCGATGTTAACACCAGTTAACTAAAAGATTATACACTAAAAGGTTGAACGAAACAAATCATTTCACCCGACAAGCGGGATCCGAAACGCTGGTTAACCCATGTTAACCGCACATTCCCTTTATTGATCAGACCGTATACGATTAAAATCCAGCAGGTCAACGACCCCGGCAGGCCCGCCGCATCGGGCAAAACGCACAATATGATTAACCACCAGGGCTAAAATTTATATACTATATGCGTAAGGGCGCCACGACACACCGCACGGATCGACCACAATGAAGATATTAATATTAGGCGGAACGAGCTTTTTCGGCAAAGAAACCGCCAAACTTCTTTTTGACAGCGGCAACGATATAACAATCTTCTCGAGACGCTGCCCCATAGACGGCCTTCCTCTCGATATCATCCAGAGCCGCGGAGACCGCACCGTGGAAATAGACCTTACCCGAATGGCCACACAGACATGGGACGTAATCATCGATAACATCTGCCACACGGCGGACGATGCCCAAAAAGCCGTGCGGGTATTCAACGGCAGAACAGGTCTATATATCTTCACCAGTTCAGCCTCGGTATATTCCACCCTGCAGGGAGCCTGCGCCCCTTTCAGAGAGATACAGACCGAGCTGCTTCCGGTCAGGACCGATTTAAAGGATAAGCCTTATTACGCTTACGCCACCGCCAAACACGAGGCTGAAAAAGTGTTCACAAACTCTTTCCTGGAAAAAAAATTCCCGGTCATAACAATCAGGCCACCGGTAGTCATCGGTCCGGGCGATCCGACCCTGCGCGCATATTCCTATTGGCTGCGGCTTAGCGACGGCGGCCCGCTTATTCTGCCAAACCCGGCGGTCTCGGCCAGGTATATTTTCTCCAAGGACCTGGCCAGAGCCTTCTCGCTGCTCATTGACGGCAATAACCTTTACGGGCAAACCCTCAACCTGGGCGATTCAACCGTTATAACGCTGGAAGATTTCATAAAGATCTCCGCCCGCATACTGCATAAAGAGGCCCGGATAACGGTCCCCGACCACGCATGGCTTAAAGCCGGCGGTTTCGACTTTGCAGCCTCGCCTTTTTCCGGAGCTTCGGATTTTATCGTGGATATCTCAAAAGCGGAAAAGGCGTTGGATTGGCGCTCCACTGAAATGCACGCGTGGCTTGAAGAGACCATCAACTGGTTCTTTTTAAAGTACCTGGGCCCGATGCCGGCGAACTACGCCTCCAGAAAAAAAGAATTGGAGTTGGCGGACCGCTGGAAAGCGAGAGCGTGACGGAAATCATTATGGACATAAAGAAAAATATCGCGAGAGCTAAAAAAATAAAAATCCTTTTGATGGACGTGGACGGGGTGCTCACCGACGGCAAGATGTATTATCTGCCCGGACATAACGGCGAGATGGTAGAGTTCAAGGCCTTCCATTCTTTGGACGGGATCGGCCTGCGGCTTTTGAACCAGTTCGGCGTCATCACCGGCGTCATCACCGGGCGGGAGTCGCCCGGCACCGAGGAACGCGCCAGGACTTTAGGCATGAGCTACGCCTACCAGGGCTTCCTCTCCAAACTTGACCCGCTGAGAGAGATATTAAAAGACACCGGCTTGAAAGAGGAAAATGTGGCATATGTCGGCGACGACTGGACCGACATCCCAGTGCTCAAGCGCTCCGGGCTCGCCTGCGCCCCCGCCAACGCCCTGCCTGAAGTCAAATCGGCCTCTCACTTTATAACAAAAAAAGAGGGCGGCGCCGGGGCAGTGCGCGAAGTCTGCGATTTTATACTTAAAAGCCAGGGTCGCTGGCGGGAAATAATGAGATATGTGGAGACGGCACATTGGCCGTCCCCGGAAAAGCCTCCCATGAAAATAATTTTGCATTCAAAGAGGGGTGGAAAATGAAAAGGTTAATCGCATTATGCGCACTGACGCTATTGACATGTCCGCAGGCTCACTCCATGGCGGATAACGAACTAACCGAAGCGGCGCTCTCTACCGATACCGCAAAGACCGATGAGGCCGCGGATATGGATGACGCGCAGGCCTATATCCAGGAAACCGACGAGGATCTGGCGGGCTTCGTGCAGGATTACGTAAAAAAAGACACGATTCTAAAAGGAGCTTTTTTTCTGGAGGAGGGAACTTCCGGCAGGATCCTTAAATTGAATCTGGAAACGGTTCTAAGAACATCTTCCGCCGGGCCCAACAACTCAAAAATCATGGAGGCCGTTTTCAGGGATCTGACCGGGAAAAAGCGCGCCGTCCTGTTCCGCATCCAGAGCATAGGCTTCGGCGGGATAGACATCTTTAAAATTGAGCTTAAGAAAGAAGAGAAATCTAAAACTTCCGATAAAACAAAAAAATAGGCGCACCGGCGGAAACAAATTATGATCCAATACTTCACCGCTTTCGGCGCGGGCCTTATGTCATTTTTCACGCCCTGCGTCCTGCCACTGCTGCCCGGATACCTGTCCATGCTCTCGGGATTCTCCGCAAGCGCTCTCCTGAAAGGCGACTCCAGGGTGGCCGCTAAAAAAGTAACACTAAACGCCCTGGTCTTCGTGGCAGGCTTCTCGCTGGTTTTTTCGGCCATGGGAGCCGCCGCTTCCGCCCTGGGCGACCTCCTGGCGACCCACAAGGTGATTCTTTTAAAAGTCTTCGGCGTGGTCATGATGCTGTTGGGAGTTCATATGACCAGCCTGGTCAGGTTCAACCCCCTGAATTACCACAAGCGCTTTTCGATGCGAACACTGGGCGGGGGGTATATGGGCTCTCTGCTGATGGGGTTCGCTTTCGCGCTTGGATGGTCGCCCTGCATCGGGCCGATACTGGCCGGCATACTCGCCATGGCCGCGGTTTCGGGAGAAACCTGTAAAGGGGTGTCACTGCTGATGGCTTATTCAGCCGGGATGGCCGTGCCCTTCATAGCGGCAGCTTTCCTGACGGCCAGATTCTTCGCATTTCTTGCCAGGTACAAAAACGCTCTGCGCCATGTGGAGATAGCCGCCGGAGCCGTACTGATCGCGGCCGGGGCTCTCCTCTTCTTTGACCGGCTCATGTTCCTCCGCTAAACGCCGTGCCGTATTATTACCGCTCCGCCGCATTAACCCGAATCTCTCAGCCGGAATTCGGGTTATATCTTTCTTGACCCGGGTTTTATCAGAGGGGATTTTTTTTTAGCGCAGAGAGGGCAGTCGGCCGGGCTGTAGACCGTTAGGTCCAGCTTTATAAGACTCGCCGATGGAAAATAGAAAGACCGGGCGCCCATTCTGTTGACTATCGAAAGCGCGCCAAGAACTTCGGCGCGCGCCTTCTTGGCAGCTTCAAAAACTTCCATGGTAGACTTGCCGGTGGTGAACACGTCCTCCACGATGATAATCCTGGCGCCGGCACTCAGCGAAAACCCGCGCCGCAGCGCCATTGAGGCGTTATCCCTCTCCATAAACAGAAAGTCCACTCCGAAAGCGCGCGCGACCTCGTGCCCGATTATCAGTCCGCCGATCGCCGGCGATATGATCAGATCCGGCTTGGCGCCCTTCCAACGCTTCTTCAGTTCGACTCCCATAGACGCGGCCTTGGCCGGGCCTTTGAGCGCCAGCGCGCACTGGACATAATCGGGGCTGTGCAGCCCGGAAGAAAGCAGAAAATGCCCTTCCAGCAGCGCTCCGCACTTTTTAAGGTGCCCGTAAAATTTCTTGTCTTGGGCGTTCATGCAAAAGTCACCTCTGATTTAGGATTTTCAGTCTTTACCGGCTTTGTCAAGTTTCCCCAGTATTTCACGGACGACTGCAGCCGGATCAGGAGCGCCGAGCACCGGCCTGCCCACCACTATCATATCGGCTCCCGCGGACAAGGCCCCGGCGGGGGTAAGAGTGCGCTTCTGATCGTCAGCCCCGCCGACAAGCCTGATGCCGGGAGTGATAATTTTAAGCGACCTGCCAAAGCGCTCCTTAACGGCGGACGCCTCCAGCGGAGAGCACACGATGCCGTCGGCGCCGTTCTCCGCGCCCAAGGCGGCCAGGCGTAAAATATTTTTTCCTATCCCTCCGGCAAACCCGGAACAGGCGAAACTCTCTTCGTCAAAACTGGTCAACACCGTTATTCCCCAGAGCAGCGGCCGCTTTTTAAGCGAGACCGCGGCCTCAAGCATACTAGCCCCTCCGGATAGGTGCAGGGAAACGGAATAAACTCCCAGGCGCTCCGCGCTTTCCACAGCGTTCCTGACGGTGTTGGGTATATCGTAAAATTTGAGATCCAGAAAAACTTTCCCTCCGCACTTGTGAACCAGGTCCACCGCCCGGGGACCGGCGAGCGTGAAAAGACTTGAACCGACCTTATAGATAAGCGGCAGACCCTTGAGTTTTTTAAGCAGGGCAGCCGCGGTTTTAAGGTCCGGCGTGTCCAGCGCGATTATTAATTTGGCTCTGCTCATGCTTTTTCCGAATGCGCCATTAAACAAGGCCCAAGGCCCCTGGCCCGGCGTTTCAAGTCCGCCTGATTTTTTTCCAGATGCCTCAGGATGTCCTTCACCATGAAAGGTCCCTCATAGATGAGGCCCGAATAGACCTGCACCAGGTTCGCCCCCAGTTTAAATTTTTCAGCCGCGGACGGCCCGTCAAAAACTCCGCCTACGCCTATCAGCGGCACCCGCCCGGCCGCCAGTTCGGAAACTTTTTTCAACATCTCGTTGGAAATATCTCGCAGGGGCTTGCCGCTGAGTCCGCCCTCATAGGAATGCCAGCGCGCGTGTAGATGATCGCGCCGGACAGAGGTATTCGTGACGATAAGTCCCAGCCCCCGCTCCGCGGCGGTTGCGACCAGGCCGGAAAGATCCCCGTCTTCAAGTTCGGGGGAGATCTTTATGAAAAGCGGCTTTTTAACCCGCTGGCTGTTTATAAAATCAAGCGCGGGTTCCAGCAGGCGCGCCAGGCGCTCTTTCTGGTGCAGCACCCGCAACTGCAGAGTGTTTGGAGAACTGATATTAAAGACGAAATAATCTCCGAACGGGTAGAGAACCTTGAGCGCTTCCAGATAATTCTTTGGCGCGTCTTCCAGCGAACAGTCCGCGTTTTTACCGATATTAAGCCCCAGCGGCACGCCCGCGGGCCCCAGTTTAGAAAGCCGTCTGGCGGCCTCGTAAGCGCCGACATTGTTAAAACCCATCCGGTTGATTATGCCATGGTGATCGCTCAGGCGGAAGACGCGCGGACGCGGATTTCCGTTCTGCGCGCGAAGAGTTATCGTCCCCATCTCCAGGAACCCGAAGCCCAGCTTGGCCAATATAAGCGGCGCCTCACAATTCTTGTCAAAACCAGCCGCGAGACCCACGGGGTTCCTAAACCTGATGCCGGCCACGGTGACGGGCATTTCTTTAACCCGGATCAGCAGCTCTAAAATCATCCGCGCCGGCTCGACGCCCTGCAGCGCGCTGACGCTTTTCATTACGGCGTCATGCACCGTTTCAGGATCGAAGTTGAAGAGTATTTTGCGTAAAATTTGCCGGTACAAAAAGCCCATGGATTTTCACCGTTTGATGAGCGTGGTTCCGATACGGCTGCCACACGCGCATTGCCTTATAAGTTATTGCGTAATAATCAGCGCTGCTAAATTCTACATTTAAAACACCTTTAAAGGAAACGTCCGTCCCTAAACACGAAACGTCCGCCAATAATAGTCGCGGCAGCGCGGCCTTTAAGCCGCCTGCCGATAAACGGAGAATTGTCGGACCTGGAATAAAAACGCGGGGGAACCAGGTATCGCGCGAGCGGATCTATCAGAGTGAGATCGGCGTCCATGCCTGGCGCCAATCCTCCCTTTTTTTTCAGGCCAAGTATGCGGGCCGGATTAGCGCTTAAAAGTTCGGCGAGGCGAATTCTGGAGACTAAACCTTTATAAAACAATTCTGTGAGGGCCAGCCCCAGCGTGGTTTCAAGGCCGATTACTCCGAAGGGAGCCTTTAAAAGCCCCTTCGCTTTTTCGGCGGCAGGGTGTGGAGCGTGGTCTGAGGCTATAACATCTATCCTTCCGTCGGCCAGGCCTTTTTTAAGCGCCGCGCGGTCGCCGCGCTCACGGAGCGGCGGCTTCATCTTGAAGGCGGCGTCTTTGACATCTTCGCAGGTAAGCGTGAAATAGTGCGGACAGGTCTCAGCCGTGACATTAAAACCAGCCCTTTTGGCGGCGGCGACAAGGCTCACGCTTTCAAGGCAGCTCAGGTGCTGGAGGTGCAGAGGCCCGCCGGTGGAGCCGGCAAGCAACAGATCGCGCAAAACCATGAAAACCTCAGCTTCGCGCGGGATACCCGGGACTTTCAGGCGGCGCGCACGCGCGCAGTCGTGCATAACTCCGGAGCCGGTCAAAGCTAATGACTCCGCATGCTCGAGAACCGGCGTCTTTAAAATTTTTGCCAGCCTTAAAGCTTTTTTTAAAAGCCCGAAGTCGGCCACGCAGGCACCGTCGTCGGTAAAGGCCCGGGCACCGGCGTTTTTCAGCGCCTTAAGGTCCGCGAGGTTCCGCCCGGAGCGGCCGCGCGTGACAGCGGCGGAAAAATACACATTCACCGGCAGGCCCCCGGCTTTCGCCCGCAGACGGCGCATAAGCGCCGGGTTATCCACCGGCGGCTCCGTATTGGGCATGGCCAGAATAGAGGTGAATCCGCCGGCGGCGGCGGCCATGGCGCAGCTTTTAAGGTCCTCCGCCGTTTCCATGCCAGGCTCACGGGCGTGAACGTGCATATCTATAAGCCCGGGCATGAGCCAGAGGCCTGAAGCGTCGTAAATCTCGAAGCTCCCGCGGGCCGTAGATGGATATCCGGCTCCCACGGACTTTATGAGCCCGTCTTCTATAAACAGGTTTAGTTTTTTTTCGAGCTTGCGCGCTGGATCAATTACCAGCGCGTTTTGGATGAGTAATCTTGGCATTTTTATTTACCACGATACTTTTGCCCAGGGAAATAGTGCGGGATTTTACGGCTCCGGACACGGCTGCCGGAGAAGAGATTTGAGGAGAAGCCTGCAGGCCGGCCACGCGAAAATCAAAAGCGCCCTCAACTTCCCTATAGCTGAGCAACTGAAAAGACGCTATGAGAATAAGGGCGACCCAAGCCAGACTAAAGCCCTTGCGGGGGCGGAATCCGTTAAGCAATTTGAAGATAACCGCTGCGAGCAGGGTAAAACCGAACGCCGAATGGGCGGCGGCCACTGCAACAGCGGCCTCGGGATTAACTTTCTTGGACATTCCGAAGTAAAGAAGCCCTATAACGGCGAGAAAAGCCAAAAATAAATAATGCCACCCGCGGTTCTTCTCCTCCGATGAGAGGAAGGTCAGTTGACTCAAACCCGCCGAAGCGTAAAAGCAGGCGAAGGAGACGAATATATAGAAACCGCTCTTCAGCTGCAGCGAGAACATCAGGCTTTCAACGCTCCACCCACCCAGAAAATACAGCATAGCCAGCAGCATTCCGGCCCCGCTAAGCAGAAGCGCCAGCGGCGAGATGAACCTGATCCGTCCGCCGGGCTTATACCACGCGTAAGCCTCAGTAAAGCCGAGCGCCAGCAGGGCGGCGCCCTGAGCCGCGTGCATCACTGTAGAAGCGGTATTATAGCTATCGAGGTTAAGAGTCATCGGTTCTTTCCTTTTTTTTGGGTCTCTCTTAGAAAATAATAGAGCCCGATAAGCAGCCCCGCGCCCGCGAGCAGCCATGCTGGGTGGGACACGGTTTGTTGATCCCCTATCGGCGCAACCGGCGCGGTTGCCGGGACAGTGGACACAGCGAGGCGCTCTTCAGGACCTGCCTGCTTGAGCGACGGCTCTTTAATTGCACTCTGTTTAAGCGATGGGGCGGCCTGCGCTTTTTGGAGCTCGGCCATGAAAGGCGTCACCTTTTTTATCTGCGGCTTGCAGGCGTCGGAAGACTTGTCGCAGCCTTCATCGGCCCGAAGCCCTGAAGCCTGGATAAAGATAAGCGCGAAAAGAATGATTGTTTTTTTCATATTAGCCGTCAGCGGGTCAATATCCGTTGAATGATGATATTTCTTCCATTGTTTTTCTCTTGCGGGCCGGGGGAGCCTCATCGGCGTAGCCGACGCTCAACATAACCTCGGCCTTGCAACCGGCAGGCAGGCCCAGCGCTTTAGCGGCGCCCTTGGCGTCAAACCAGCCAAGCCAGCAGGTGGCGAGCCCCTGTTCCTCCGCGGCCAGGACGAAATGTTCAGCGGCTATGCCGATGTCCACCAGACGAAAATTGGTATCCTGCACCTGGTTGCCCAGCCAGGCGGAAAGCTTGCCTTTTTGCGACACGACAACTACGAGGACGGAGGCCTGCGCGGCAAACTTGATGGGGGAATGGATGCCTGAGAAGACGGCCGCGGCCAGCTTGTCCTTGACGGCCGGGTCATCCACGACTACAAATTTATAGGGCTGGGCGTTGCAGGCCGACGGAGCCAGACGCGCGGCCTCAAGGCATATAAGGAGTTTTTCCTTCTCCACGGGCAGAGGCTTATATTTGCGCACGCTGCGCCGTTTTGAAACAAGTTTAAGCAAAGGGGTTTCAAGCATAATGAATATTGTATAAAAAAGAAGTTATAATTATGACATCAATAAAAAGCGGGCGACGCTTTTTGCTTTACGGAACCATTATGAACGAGTGGATAAAAACTGCGCCTATAGCCGTAACCGTCTGCGACGAGACCGGAATAATAACAGAGCTGAACGGAAAAGCGGGTAAAACCTTTGAAAAATACGGCGGCTTGGACCTGATCGGCTCAAATCTCCTTGACTGCCATCCGGAACCGGCAAAAACCAGACTAAAAGCAATGCTGACAAACCCTCTTACGCCGCCCAACGCCTACACTATTGAAAAGAACGGCGTCAAAAAACTGATCTATCAATTCGCCTGCCCGAAAGACGGAAAACCCGGAGGGATGGTGGAACTCTCCCTGGAGCTGCCGGTCAATATGCCCCACTTTATAAGGAAGTAGCCCCGGTTTGCCCCCCGGCACTTAGCGCGCGCAAATCTGTATTGGCCTAGCTTTACAAATTCGCTACAATTGATTAAGCGCTTGAATGGGGCTTTAAAGTTGAGAAGATTTAAACCCCGGAGAAACCATGGCAGAAATAGAATTTGTAGCTCGCCTTAAAGATGTAACCAAAACCCATATGCTCGACAAGGTCGAGATACAGGCCTTAAAGGGCATCACTGTAGACATCCCCCGCAATAAATTCAACGTGATAATCGGACAATCTGGAAGCGGCAAATCCACCCTTTTAAATCTTGTCGGCTGCATCGATACCCCCACCACCGGGTCAATTGAGGTGTGCGGCAAAAATGTGGCGGCGTTTTCAGACGACGAAATGTCGGATTTCCGCGCTAGGCACATCGGTTTTATTTTTCAAACCTTTAATCTTATGCCGGTTTTTTCCGCTTACGAGAACGTGGAATATCCTCTTCTGATAAACAAAATTCCACCCAAAGAGCGCAGGGAGCGCGTGCTCGCCACGCTTGAAAAAGTGGGGCTCGCCGACCAAAGGGGCAAATTTCCCAACGAGCTCAGCGGCGGCCAGCGGCAACGGGTGGCCATCGCCCGCGCGCTTGTCAAAAACCCGGAGATGGTGCTGGCGGACGAGCCGACGGCGAATCTGGACCACAGGACCGGCACTGAGATAATCGAACTTATGCAGAATATTCAGGCTAAGGAAAAGACGACCTTTATATTTTCTTCTCATGACAAAAACCTCATCACCAACGCCGAGGATCTGTTTATGATCATGGACGGCGTGATACTATGAAAACCCTGCAAATCGCGTACCGGAATATCTGCCGCAATAAGCGGCGGTCACTCATGACCGTGCTCGCCATAGCGGTCAGCAGCGTCTCCGTTCTTCTTTTCGGTGGAAACATCTCGTCAATAATCTACACGCTCCAGACCGGCTATGTAAGAACTTCAGGACACATTCATATCTACAAAAAAGGTTATTCGACCTATGGCGCCACCAATCCCGCCGCGTACGGAATGGAGGACTATGAGAAAATTACGGCCATCATAAATGCCGACCCGGACCTAAAACCGCAGTTGCGGCTTGTGATGCCGTTTCTGGCATTTCAAGGAATAGCCGGCAATTTCACGGCCGACACATCCCAGTCTTTTTTCGGCATGGGAATAGTCCCCTCGCTGTTTGAAAAGTTGATGATCTGGGATCAGTACCATCTGAAGGTAACAAAAACAGATGTCTCCACCGGGCTTAAGGACGAAGATTTGTCCGGTGGCGTAATCGGCTACGGCATGGCCGAGCGGCTGGACCTTTGCGGAGACCTGCGTCTTGAAGATTGCGCGGCTCCTCCGGCAAAAAAAGAAACCCCGAACTCCGCGCCCGCGGAAGATTTCAGCGCGCTCACGCAGGAAGACTTCCCTGCGCAGGCATCCGGCCAAAATGACACCGCCGCGCGCCTCGACCTGCTAGCCGCCACTTCCGGAGGAGCCCCGAACGTGGTCTCAGTAAATCTGCGCAAGGCGATGAAGATGGGGACCAAAGCTTTTAATGAGGGGCTGATAATAATGAACCTCGATCTGGCGCAAAAGCTTATCAGCGGGCGGGGGATAAAAAAAGTTACGGGGCTGATGGTCCAGCTGAACCGCACCGACAATATGGAACTGGTCAAAAAGCGCCTGGAACAAATACTCCCCCAAAGCGACTACGAGGTAAAAACCTTCGGCGAAGTCCGGCCCATGTACGGGCAGACGATATCGATGTTTCTGACGATATTTGGCTTTGTGGCGTTTATTATGGGCGTAATCGTTCTTTTTACCACCATAAACACCATGTCCATGAGCGTAATGGAGCGAATCAGCGAGATTGGCACGGCCCGCGCGCTCGGTCTGCGGCGCTCCGCCATCATCCAGCAATTCGTAGGCGAGGGATTTCTTTTGGGAACCATGGGCTCAACGCTGGGCGCCGCCGCGGCCCTGGCGATAAGCTTCTCGATTAACCTCATGGAGATCACATGGACCCCGCCGGATTACGCCAACCCGATTCTTCTTTCGATCCACATGTTTTTGCAGCCGTTTTTTCTGCCATGCTGCTGGCTGGGGCTTATCGCAGTGGCGACGGTGTCGTCGGTAATTCCGGCCCGCAACGCCGCGCGCATGGCGATAGTGGACGCGCTCAGGCATAATTGATAGCGAGGTTTAAATGAAATATTTTATTTTAACTTTATTTTTTACTTTTCTCTCGCCGGCGGCGCATTCCGCGGAAATCGGCAAAACGGCTGACGAGATCATAAATGAAGCCGACACCGTGCGCAACCCGGACACACCCTTCAGCATAGTAGTTTCCTTGGTTGAATACCGCGGCGGGAAAAAAGAGAACGCGATGGCGCTGAACGTTTACTCGAAGGAAAATGCCGCGTCCGGACAATACCGCACGCTGGCCCTTTTCCTGAACCCGCCTAAAGACAAGGGCAAAGTTATGTTAAAGAACGGAACCGAACTCTGGTTTTATGATCCCGTCTCAAAATCAAGCGTGCGCATATCCCCGCAGCAGAGGCTGATGGGGCAGGCCTCAAACGGAGATGTGATGACGGTAAACATGCACAAGGATTATAAGGCTGAGCTCGCAGGAGAAGAGACGATAACCGATTCGGCAAAGACGAAGGTGCTGTGCTACAAGCTTAATTTAACATCGCGCGGCGATTCCAACTATTACCGCGTGGAATATTGGGTTGCAAAAGCCGATTCCCGCCCTTTAAAAGGGAAGTTTTATTCGGATAGCGACCGGCTTCTTAAAATAGTTTATTTCGGAGGCTATAAAACCGAGCTGGGAAGGGAGCGGCCGACGGAGGCTATTGTTATAGACGGGATAGATCCGAAGCTTGTGACTAAAATGCTTTTCACCAATTACACCGAAAGGAAGATACCCGAAGAATGGTTTCAAAAAGAATATCTTCAGCGTTTCAAAGGGGATTGATCTTAGCGGCGGCTCTGGGGCTGTGCCGGCAAAGCGGTCTTGCCGGGCAGGATGAAGACCTGGACCTGATTCCCGATTTTATTTCCGCGGCTCAGCCGGCGGCGCAGCCGTCTTCGGCCGCCGGGGGGAATTCCTATAAATTTCTCATCGAGGACGAAGCCCAGACCAATTCCAAACGGCACGGAGTGCTTCTGCCCCTGCCGGATAAATATGTCCCCGCCTGGTCCAACCGATTTACTTTCTACGGCAAAGCAGATATCAGGCTGACCCCTTCCCTGAGCTTAAACATCGTAGACCGGTTTAATCACCTGTCAGATATTCATTCCGCTTTTCCGTCGGGAGTGGCGCAGAACGACCTTAACGAGGCTTATCTCAGCTGGAACGCGTATCGCGAATACTATCTTGACGCCGGCCGGATAAACCTGAAAAGCGGCGTCGCCGTCGGCTTTAACCCGACCGATTTTTTCAAGAAGAACGCGATCAGCCTCAGGACCTCGGAAGACCCCATCGTGCTGCGGGAAAACCGCCTGGGCACCGTAATGGCCAGAGCGCAGGGCATTCTCCCGTTCGGCACGCTGACCCTTGCCGCCGCCCCGGAAATATCGGATAGGCCCGGCAGATTTATAACTGACAGGACCAGCTTCGCCCTTGCCCTTCAGCGCACCAACGCCCGTCCCCGCTACCTTGCCAAGATCAGCTCTTCCTATAAAGCGATAAGCTCCGACCTGCTGTATTACAGAGAAAATTCAACTTCGTATCTCGGAGCGAACGTATCGCGTTCCATAGGCGACAGCTTTGTTTTTTACGGCGAGTGGAGCGGCGCCCGCCGGTACAGCCTCACCACTGACGCGCTCATCTACGACGCCAAATTATACGGCGTGGATGGCACCAAATACGCCTATGTCGTGCCGGGAGACTCTAAGAGGCGGTTTCGCAATCAGGCTGCCGCCGGGTTTTCATACACCGAAAGCGCGCGCAAGCGAAGCACTTTTGTCGAGTACCACTACAACGAGGCCGGGATGACCAATAATGATTGGGGGAACTGGTTTTTGGCCGGATACGCGGAGAGACTGCTGGATTTTCCCGAACTCGCGTCAGTATACGATCAGGTGAACACGGTCCTCTGGTCTATACGCGACTACGCCCAGCGCAACACGGAACCGATCACGCGCCAGCAGCTTTTTATACGCAACCAATGGCAGGAGGCGTTTACAAAAAAGCTGGATCTGGCGAATCTTTTGCAGCTTAACTCCGCGGACCGCAGCTTTTTTCTGCAGTCGTCGGCGAAGTACAGCCTGACCGACAATATGTTTTTAAATCTGTCAATTTATTTTTACGCCGGCTCGGAACACAGCGAATATGGCAGCATAAACAAATGGAGCGCCATAAAACCGGGCATGACATATCTATTCTGACCTAAAGCCCAGATCAATGTTTATAGCTGACGAAATCTTATGAAAAAACCGAATAATCTGATAATTCGCAATATAGCGCCAGCCGAGATGGAGCTTGTCGTGGCTTGGGCGGCGCGCGAGGGCTGGAATCCCGGCCTTCGTGACGCCGAGTGTTTTCTCGCTGAAGATACCAGCGGGTATTTTATCGCCGAAGCTGACGGCAAGCCGGTCGGCTGTATTTTTGGAATAAATTTCAGCGCCGATCTGTGCATGGGCGGAGTCTTCATCGTGAATCCAGAATACCGCGGAGGAAGAATAGGCGTAGAGCTTCAAAAACGGGCGGCGCTGCACGCCGGCAAAAGAACTGTCGGCTTTGACGCAGTGGAATATAAGGTGAAAAACTACGGCTTCTTCGGGTTCAAGCCCGCTTATAAAATCGTGCGGTATGAAATGCTCGCGCGCCCCGCGGGGAAAGATATTGAAACGGTCGACCTCACCGCGTATCCGTTTGATAAATTTAACGCTTACGACCGCAAATTTTTTCCCGCTGACCGCTCCAGGCTGATGGGAGAATGGATAAAACAAAAGCCTGCGGGCGCGGCGCTGGGGATCATTGCAAACGGCGCGCTCGCCGGTTACGGCGTCATCCGCAAAGCGTATCACGGCTACCGCGTCGAGCCGCTGTACGCCGAGAGCCGGGAGATCGCCGAAAACCTGCTTCTGGCGCTGGTCGGCCGCGTAGAGCCCGGCGTGCCAGTCTACATCAATATTCCTTTACCGAACAGCAGCGCCTGCGCGCTCGCACAAAAATACGAGATGAAGCCGGCGATTATGCTGGTAAGAATGTACAACCGGATCATGACGGATACCGCATCGCTGGCAAACATTTACAGCCAGATGGGCTAGGATTCTAATTCAGTTGTTTAATTAAAGTGACACACAACTTAATTGCAGGCAATTAAGTTGTGTGTCACTTTAATTAGTGTGAGTCGCGCATGGTCTGCCTTTGGCGGCCGGGGGTGCCGGAACTGAGGTGAGACCTTAGGGCGTCTCGCTCGGCGGCAGCGTTGACCGGGGACGCCGGCCGCTTTAAGACTTCGGTCAGATAGGTCCTCAGCAGTTCCCGCAGACGCGAGCGCGAGATGGCGTGGGTTTGCCGCGTCTGAGCGTAAAGCCAGTCGCTTAAATCCATAAAATTATTAAAGGCGCCGGGGCTGGCGCATATCAATTTCGCGGTTTCAGCGAAAACGCCGCTATTCGATATCAAATCCCAGTACCGGGCGAACCGCCGCAGCCGCTGCATCGTAAAAAAATCCAAAAGTTTGTTCTCGCGAAGCTCATAAGGTTGGCAAGGGCTGTAAACCATGCCCCATTGCGCGTCGTGCCTGGCTATCGGCGCGCCGCGCAGGCGCTTAAGGATTCCGACCTGTATCTCATGAGGGTCCAGGGCCAAAAGTCTATCGAACCCGGCCGCGAACCCGGCCAGGTCTTCCCCAGGCAGGCCGATGATCAGATCCGCGTGCAGGTACGCGGCAGTGTCATGGCGCAGGCGGCGGATGTTCTTTTCAGCGGCGGCATTATCCTGGCGGCGATTGATGCGCGCCGCCACGGCCTCGTTAAAAGTCTGTATGCCGACCTCAAATTGCAGCGACCCCGCGGGGAATTTATTTATCAGCGCGTAAAGGTCGTCGGGGAAGCGGTCCGGGACCATTTCAAAATGCAGGAAAAGCCCGGGCCGCGCATTCTCAAGAAAAAAATCAAGTATCGCGCTTACGGCGCGGATATCCAGATTAAATGTGCGGTCCGTAAACTTAAATTTAAGCGCGCCGCGGCCCAGCAGAGCGCGCCACGCGTTGAACAAGCGCTCCAGAGGAAAAGCTCGCACGGCCGCGCTAAGGGAAGACAGGCAAAAATCACAGGCGAACGGGCAACCCCTGGAAGCCTCCGCGTAAATTACGCGATTAGCGATGTCTTCATCCGTGTACAACTCATAAGGCAGCGCAAGCCTCTCCAAATCGGGCGGCGTGGCCGCTATAATTTTTTCGGCGGGCGGACGCCCAGAGAGTATCTCTCCGCAAAGCCTAGCGAAGGCCAGATCCCCCTCGCCGGCAATCACAAAATCGGCGCAACTGTATATTTCCTGTTCCTCGGTCTCATGACTGATTTCGGGCCCTCCGAGGACGATTATCAATTCCGGGCGCAGCCGCTTAAGTTCCGCCGCCAGGATGCCGCATTCCCGCGCGTTCCACACATACACGCCTATGCCCACAATCTTAGGCTTCCGTAACAAGATAGCCTCAACCATCTCAGGCGCCCGCAGGTCGAGCGTGAACTCCAATATTTCAGTCCTGGACTTAAGCTCGCCCAGGTTCGCCATCAAATACCGCAGCCCGAACGAGCAATGCCCATAGCCAGCGTTTAAAGTTGTAAGGATAATATCGGCCATGTTTACCTGTAAGATTCTGCCAAATGAATAATAAAATAAGACCCAACCGTTACTATGGGCAGGATAACCCAAATACTTATCCGCCGTTCCCTATATAATATTAGTGCGCTGAAACTTGCGGGCTATTTCGGAGGGGGAGATATAAAAAAGCGTCGGGCGGCCGTGGGGGCAGTGAAAGCTGTCCCTGGCGCCCTTAAGGTCCTCTATCAGGCGCATAGCTTCCGGCGGCTTAATATAATCGTGCGCCTTCACCGACTTTTTGCACGCCATCGTCGCAACCGTATTGCGCTTCAGATCTTCCGAAGCCTTCTCGGGCTCGCCTAGCACTTCCGCCATGTAGCCCAAAAACTCAACGAGGGCTTCGGGCGTAAAATAGAACAGGGCCGGCGTGGAATGCAGGCGCAAAGTCGCGGCGCCAAACCGCTCTATCTCAAAGCCCGCCTTATCCAGCCATTCTTTCCATTTTAAAACAGCTTCTATCTGTGATCGGGACAGCTCCACCGACACCGGCAGCATCAGCGGCTGCACTTTTATGGCGCCCTTCGAAAATTCTTCAAGGTACTTCTCAAACAGTATCCGCTCCTGCGCCGCGTGCTGGTCCATCACCAGCAGCCCTCCGCCCGACTCAAATAAAAGGTAGCTCTTGGCTATCTGCCCAAGGTATAAGATTGGCGGCAAATACCAGTTTGGCGCCTCACCGTTCTCCTGCGAGGCAGGCTCAAGCTGGAGGGTTTCCTGGCTGAAAAGGTCAGAGCCCCCGCTTTGAATTTCGCCGCTCTGCCCCATCCCCGGCTCGCAAGCCCCTGACGCTCCACCCAAGGCGGGCTCGGTAAGGGCAACTGAGGCCGTCTGCCTTTTAAGAATCTCATTATAAACGGTGCTGGAAACCTTCCGGAATACTTCGCCCTCGGCGGCGAACCGGACATCTTTCTTCTGCGGATGGATGTTAACGTCGAAATCAGCCGGATTCAGGTCCAGAAAAATAACGCAGGCGGGGTGCTTATCTCCGCGCATGGAGTCGTAGCCGCGGTAAAGCGCCTGCTGGATGACGCGCGAAGTCACGGGGCGCTTATTGACAAAAAAATGCTGATTGATGCGCGTGGCCGAAAGAGAGTCGGGCTTTGAAACCAGGCCGTATATTGAGACGCCTGGATTCCTACCCTCTATTTTTATAAGCCCCTGATGAATATTTTTACCGAATATGATACCCGCGCGCTCTTTAAGGAC
This sequence comes from Elusimicrobiota bacterium, assembly GCA_037137395.1. GTDB lineage: Bacteria > Elusimicrobiota > Elusimicrobia > Elusimicrobiales > UBA9959 > YA12-FULL-51-18. The sequence goes on along the minus strand of JBAXKK010000009.1, from coordinate 22,967 downwards.
GGCCCAGAAATCCTCGCCGCCGGGAGGCATTGAAAACATCTCGGTCTCGTCTATCGTCAGCGCGAAACCGATATTAAGGTTGGCCAGGGCCGCCTCCTCTACAGCGCGTATAAGATGGGCGCGCTCAGAGGACTCGCTCTTCATGAACTTGGCTCGGGCCGGGGTGTTAAAGAAAAGGTCGCTGATCTCCACCGTGGTTCCCTTCACGGGTGGAGTTTTGGTTTCGGAAAGTATGCGCCCGCCCTCACCGGCGACGGCGTGCCCGGTTTCTGCGCCGGATCTAAAGCTGGTGATGGCCAGTTTTGAAACCGCGAAAATGGAATACAGCGCCTCGCCGCGAAACCCGAAGGTGGCGATAGAGTCAAGATCCTCAAAAGTCCTGATCTTGCTGGTGGCGTGGCGGCCGACCGATAGCCTGAGGTCTTCCAGGTCCATGCCCTTACCGTCGTCGTGCACGCGTATAAGCCGCTTGCCGGCTTTTTTTATATCCACGGCTATGCGCGTAGCGCCGGCGTCCATGGCGTTCTCAAGGAGCTCTTTCAAAACGGAGGCGGGGCGCTCGATAACCTCGCCGGCGGCGATTTTAGCGATTACTTCTTCCGGGAGTAATTGTATTTCGGACATAACAGGGAAAATGGAAACGGGGCCGTTTTACAGGCCTTTTATGACTCCGGGCTGTGTTTTACATCTATCCCGCAATACGCTTACTGCGTCGCCATAGAGTTAAGCCGCTTTTGAGCTTTTTGCGCCAGCGGGTTCTCGGCGTACTTTACTATAACTTGCGAGAAATACTCGCGCGCTTTCTCCAGGTTTTTTCCCTTTTCGTAAGCCTCAGCTGCGGCAAACATCGCCTTGGGCGCCTGCGGGTCCGAGGGGTACTCGGAAACTATCCTGTCGTAATTCTTGACCTCAAGATCGTAATCCTTCATATCCTTACGCGCTATCTCAGCGGCAAGAAAGACAGCCTCTATCGCTTTTTCATCTTTATATTTATCGGCGAGCCTGTTCAGTACAACCACGGCTTCGGCGGGCTTAGACAGCTCCTCACGGAGCACCCTGGCCTCGGACTGAAACGCGGCGTAAGACTCCGGCTTATCAGGGTAAAGCGCGATAATCGTCTCGTAGATCTCGACAGCCAGAGAATATTGTTCCTGCTTCTCGGCCAGCTTCGGCAGCCTGCCGTAGGCGGTCCAGGCCTCTTCCGTGCCGGGGCAGGAAGCGGCGATATCGCGGTAAACGACAATAGCCGCGTCGTATTCCTTCAAATGGTCCGCCAACACCCCGCCCAGAGAATTCTTGGCCCTGGGCAGCAGCCGGCTGCCGGCGCTCATCTGTATCATTTTCTCGTAGGCCAGCCTGGAGGGGAGATACTCCTCATTTTTAAAATGAAGGTCCGCCAGAGCCAGGAGCATTTCGTCTTTTTTACCATAGTAAGGAAACCTGTTAAAAAAATCCCTGAATTCCGCGGTCAAGGATTCGTAGAAAATATCTCCCGCGTGTTCCGCGGTCTTTTCCAGTAGCCCGGCTATCGCGTCCGTTTTTTCCGCCACCTGTCCTTTTGAAATTTCAACCAGCCGGGGCTTAGCCTTTTTGTCTATTTTTTTATCCAGCGTCTCGATAAAAAGTTTGCCGGCCGCCGCGACTGATGACGCCTGCGGATACTCGCGCATGTGCCGCATCAGGTCTATTACAGCGGATTTATAATCGCCCAGCTTCAGCTGCAGATTCGCCTTAAGCAGCAGCGCCTCGCCGGCGTACTCGTTTTCAGGGTTGCGGAACAGCCAGTCGGAGAGCTGCGGCAATATCAGCGTCAGGACGTCCTCGTCCTTATCCGCGCCTTTAATTTTAAGGAACTCCCATTCGGTCCGCGCCAGATCCGCCGCAACGGCGGTTTTAGCCGGCGCCGCGGTGGGCGTACCCGCTTTTGGCTTGGGCTCCGCCGCGGGAGGCAAAGCGATGTCCGGCTTTTTCGCGGAAGATGCAACTTCGGCGGCGGCAGTTTCCTGCTGCGCCGTTTTCTCCGCCTCAACTACGGCCGTGTTTTTGTCCTGGGCGAACGCGGCCATAACCGAGACCGCGAATATCCCCGATAAAATAACCAAAGATCCGCGCTTAATCATATTTTTATTCTCCTGTTAAAATACGCGCGCAATCCGCGCGTCAACGGCCTATTTAAGCCGTTTTTTCCATCCTATTATAGTGTTCAGGGCCTGGAGGGGACTCAGATTGTCCGGCTCACACATCTTTATCTCGTCAAGGACGGGATGTTCCGAGAAAATTGGCAGCATGGGCGCCATGTCCTCCTCACCACCTTCAACTTCAATATTACCCTTGGTCTCAAGTATGCGGAGTATCTCCTTGGCGCGCTTTATGGACGCGTCAGGCAGGCCGGCCAACTGGGCCACATGGATGCCATAAGACTTGTCGGCGGGCCCGGGGGAAATCTTATGCAGGAACACCACTTCGGTTTTACCGACGGAGTTGGTCCATTCTTTAACCGAAACGTTAAAGTTTTTTATGCCGGAAAATTTCTCGGCAAGCTCGGTCAATTCAAAATAATGAGTGGCGAACAGGACTTTGGGGCCGCCGGAAACTTTATACAGATATTCCACCACCGCCCAGGCGATGGAAATGCCGTCGAATGTGGAGGTTCCCCGTCCGACCTCGTCCAGCAGTATGAGGCTCCTGGGCGTGGCCAGACTCAGGATCGAGGCTGTTTCGCGCATCTCAACCATAAAAGTAGATTCGCCGCGCGACAATCTGTCCTGAGCTCCTATGCGGGTCATGATGCGGTCGGTCACGCCTATGGCGGCCGACCGGGCCGGTACAAAACCGCCCATCTGCGCCATGATTACTATAAGCGCGCTCTGGCGCAGATAAACGCTCTTGCCGCTCATGTTGGGCCCTGTCAGTATGATTATCTGCGGATCCCTGTCTCCGATATTCAGGTCGTTGGGCACGAAGGAGCCAGCCGGCAGATAGCGCTCGGCCACGGGATGACGCCCTTCCTCAATAACAAGCTCGGACCCGGCTGACATTACGGGGCGCGTAAAATCGTATTTAAGGGCGCTCTCGGCGAGGGCGTAAAAGACGTCCAGCTCCGCCGCGGCAAGAGCAAAAACGCGCAGCTCTTTCAAATGTCTAAGAAGGAGGTCACGGATCTCGCCGAAGAGGTGGGTCTCAAGCTTGAGCATCCGCTCTTCCGCGCCCAGTATCCGGGACTCCATGACTTTCAGATCTTCGGTGATGAAGCGCTCGGCGTTGACCAGGGTCTGCTTGCGGGTGTAATAGTGGGGGACTTTCGGCAAATGCGTTCTGGTAACTTCCAGATAATAGCCGAAAACTGAATTATAGCCGACCTTAAGCGAGGGGATTTGTGTTTTCTCCCTTTCCGCGGCCTCTATGTCAGTCAGCACCTTCTGGCTGTTCTTGCGCAGGCCGCGAAGTTCATCCAGTTCGGGGCTGTAGTTTTCCTTAATAACCCCTCCGTCGGAAAGCCTGGCCGGCGGAGCCTCCGTAACGGCGCGGTCCAAAATTTCGCGCAGACTGCCAAGCGCGGGGGAAATTGTCTCCACCCTGCCGGCAAGCTCGGGCACGCATTCAAAAAAGTGGGCGGAGCTTAAAAGCAGCTTCAGGCGCGCCATCTGCCCCAGGGCTTTGCGGACAGCCGCGGCGTCCCGCGGCGCGGCGCTCCCGTTTATCACGCGGCCCAGCACGCGCTCTATATCCGGTATCTGGGAAAGGATATCGGAAAGGCTCTCGCGGGCCTCCCGGTTCTGCGTAAGGAAGGAGGTGAACTGAGCGCGCATGTTTATATCGTGAAGCTCGGTCAGCGGTTCAAGGATCCACTTCTTCAGCATCCTGGAACCCATGGAGGTTTTGGTGGCGTCCAGCACCCCCCAGAGGGTTTTAGCTTCCTCGCCGTATTCTGAATTGACCAGTTCCAGGGTCTTAATGGCCGACTCATCCAGCTGCATCCTGTTTGAAGGCTCGAAAAAAACGGGGCTAAAGGATTCTTTTAAGCCCGGTTGGTTTTCCCGGACATAGGAAGAGATATTGAGCGCGGTTTTGAGCGCCAGTTTATTATTCTGCCAGACGGCTCCCTTCTGCCAGAAAGCGTCAGGCTCTGCGTCGTTTGCCTGGGCGTCGCGCCCGCAAGAGCCGGCAGCCGCCGATAAAGGCCATTCGCTCATCACGGCGCCGTCGGAGCCGAGCGCCCGCTTGCGCATCTCGGCGAGGGTCTTGGCGTCGCCTATTATCTCTGACGGTGAGATCCTGGAAAGCAGGGCGGCAAGTTGATAAAAATCCGGATCGTTCAGGTTCTGCGTGGAAAAAAATTCTCCGGTGGAGGCCTCAAGGTACGACAGGCCCCAGCCCACTATATCTATTCCCACTGCCGCCAGATAATTGGCAGTCTTGGTCTCGAGAAGTTCGTCTTCCACGATAGTGCCGGGGGTGATCAGCCGGACCACTGAACGCTTAAAAAGTTTGCTTTTTTTTGCCTCTTCGGCAGTAGGAGCTGTCTGCTCACAGATGGCAACCTTGCGGCCGGCGGTCAGCAGCTTGGCGATATAATTGGATGAGGAATGATACGGGATTCCGCACATGGGGACGCCGCCGCGGGATGTAAGAACCACTCCAAGTATGGCGCTGGCGATCCTGGCGTCTTCGGCGAACATCTCATAAAAGTCGCCCAGCCGGAAAAACAGGATCGCGTGCGGGTAGGAACTCTTCAGCGCGGCATACTGCTGCATCAAAGGGGTTTCAGGGATAGATAAAGTCGGTTCCATATAAAATCAAGACACAAAATATTCGTTTGCCATAAGCCGTATGCTCTAGGCCGTATGCCATAAGCTGTACGCTATAGGCTATAAGCTATAGGCAGAAAGATCAAGGAACTCCTAAAAGCTTATGGCGGGCGCAGCGCCCTTATAGCTGATGACTATCATAGCGTTCTGTGCTATGACCTATATATTGTAGCAAAAGAGCCTTGGCCTCATTAAGCCCGGACGCCTTCATAAAGTTTCCGCGCAGGGCGGAGGAGTCAGGGAAACCCTTAAGCCAGTAGCCGACAAGCTTGCGGGCGCGCACAACGCCTTCATCACCCCCATAAAGGGAAGTGTTGAGCTCCAAAAATCGGATAAACAATTTTATACGCCCCGTGGCGTCTGATTTTACTTCACGCGAGGAACCCTTCAGCCCCTCCGCTATCTCAATAAAAACAGCGGGGTTCTCAACTGCGGCGCGGCCGATAGCCACTCCGGCGCAGCCAGTTTCAAGTATCTTGGCGGCGTCCGAAGCGGTGCGCGCGCCGCCGTTGCCGAAAACCGGAATTTTTACGGCGGCGGCAGTGGCCGCCATAGCGTCATAATCCACCGGACCGGTGTGAAAGCTGGAAGCGGCGCGGCCGTGCAGCGTGATGGCGGAAGCTCCGGCTCCCTCGATAACGCGGGCCAGACGCGGACTTATAACTTCGCCAGGGGTCAGTCCGCAGCGGATTTTAACGGTGACAGGGATCTTAACAGCTTTTACGACTTTTTTCACTATGTCTTCCAGTATCAAAGGCTCTTTCATAAGAGCCGCTCCGGAACCGGATCGCAGCACTTTTTTCACGGGGCAACCGGCGTTTATATCAATAATGTCCGCGCCCAGCTCCCCGGCAAGTCGGGCGGCGGCCCCCATGCTTTCCGGATCGGCACCGAAAATCTGCATGGCGATAGGATGCTCGGAGGGGTAGATTTCAAGCAGCTTGAGAGATTTTTTATTTCCATATCGGATGCTCTCGGCCGAGACCATCTCGCTGACCACCAGCCCCGCGCCGCCCTCTATACAGAGCGAACGAAAGGCGGCGTTGGTGATGCCGGCCATAGGCGCTAGAGCCAGATTATTTTTCAGCTCCAAGGAACCTATTTTCAGCGCTTTAATCAGATGTTTCACGGGTTATTGGAGTAGTAGCCGTCGTGCCCCGTTGTGAAATCGCGCGGGGCTCGCTTCTCCGCTCTCTTGACATCGGCGCGGGAAGCGCCGGTAGCTCTCAGAACTTTAACCTGAAATTCGGAAGCCTGCCTCTCACCTTCAAGCATAGCGTCCAGGCTCGTATACTTAACGGACATCGGGTTGGCCTCCACCTTTAAAACCTTCTCAGTGCCCGGCGATGGCGGGCGAAAAGAATTTTTTTTCACGCCACGCGCCTTAGCATAGGAATGAAAAGACTGGTGCGCGATGATGCCGGCGCACCAAGGCATAGTTCGAAAAGCATGGTTATTGGAGATGGCGGCCACAGGCTGACCGGCGTCCATGTAGAAATCCGTTTTATCCTCGTTGCGGATTATATACAGCTGATTACGGATAAAGAGGAAGGTCTCGCGGTCAGCCATCCAGATAAGTTTCAGCGCCCCGGTAACCTGGCTCTTGAACTCCGGAGGCCCCTGAATATCCAGCGCGGAAATAGCCCTGGCCTCCTCCTGCTCCGCAATGACCGCGGGCTGCGCGGCGGGCGCGGGCTTGCCGAAGGTCACTTCGACAGGCTCCCGGCCCGCGTATTCCTCGGTCTTATACTTGGATACATACCAGAACACAGCCGCCCCCAGGGCGAGCAGGGGCAAAAGGGACAGGACCTTATGAGTTCTGAAAAAACTTTTGTTCTCAATGTCATCCATAGGGCGCGGAACCCGCCGCGAGCCATAGGCCGGAGTACGGCTTATGGCCTGTAGCATAAAATTTTGCAGGCAAAATTTTATTTGAACGAGTTCACGCAAGACTTGTAGAAGGCCTGCAATTCGCTATCCGGGTTCTGAAATTCAAGAAGATGCTTCTTGCAGCCGCGCCGCGCGCAAATCTGAACCTGGCCGCCTTCTTTAAGGTCAAAAGCCACCATCTGCGCGGCGCAGATATCGCATTTTCTGGTGCTCTTGAGATCGGCTTTGCAATGGGGGCAGCGGAAGCCGGCGATCTTGCCGAGCGGAATCTTGAGATCTGTCTCTACGGAGTAACTGCCGTAAGCTGCGCTCATGTGAAGCGGAGCGTTCTTGCCGGCATAAGTAAGATGGACGAGGATAGAAGCCTTGCTGTCCAGCTTCTTTTTAGAGTCCATCAGAGATTTACCGCATTGGGGGCATTTTACAGAAACACTTATCATTATTTCCTCCGAAAACCATATGCAAGGATTAAGAAATAAGGATCAAGTATTAAGAATCGCGGACGCAGGATTAAAGCCGCAATGTTCCCGCGCCTAATCCCTATCGCCCGCTCCTTACGACTTACCACTTACTCCTGATGTAAATAATATCAAATTATTCGTAGCGGAGCGCGTCTATGGGTGACAATAGCGAGGCCTTTTTAGCGGGCCAGAAGCCGAACACCACTCCGACCGTGGCGGAAAAACCGAAAGCCAGAGCCACTGATAGCGGAGAGATATAAATCGCCCAGCCGGAAAGTTTGGATAAAAGCATGGACGCGCCAGCGCCTATCATAATTCCCAGCAGGCCGCCGATGACTGAAATAATAATCGCTTCGATCAGAAACTGCAGCAACACGGCTCGTCGGGTGGCGCCAATAGCTTTCCTGAGACCAATTTCCTTGGTGCGCTCGCTTACGCTCACAAGCATGATGTTCATGATGCCGATTCCGCCGACTATCAGCGAGATGCCGGCAATGATGCCCAGCAGCGTGCTGAAGGTCTTGATGGTGCCGGTCAGCATGGTTTGAAGCTCGGCCATATTCATCAGCGAGACATCGTCGTCTTTATATGCGGGCACGCCGTGCCTCTTGCGCATCAGGGCCTTGATATTCTCCTGCACGGCAGCCATTAACTTAAAATCCGAAACTTCCACCCAGATGGAATCAACATACTTCTTGCCGAGGAGAACCTTCATGGCGGTGTTAAGCGGCACGATGACCGTGTCGTCCTGATCCTGAAAACCGGAGGCGCCCTTCATGGGCAGCACGCCGATGACAATAAAATTCTTCCGGTTTATCTTGATGCTCTTGCCTACGGGATTCTCGCTGCCGAACAGCTGAGTCACCACGGTTTGGCCGAGAACAGCTACTTTTTTAAGCCGGGTATTTTCGTCTTCCGAAAAAAAGCGGCCGTAATAAGGCTCGGCGGCGCGCATTGAAGGATAGATTGCGGTCACGCCGGTGACGCGGCTGCGGTAGTTCTTGGAACCGTAAACCAGCTGGGCGGATCCCTGAACATTGGAATCCGTCTTGGTAATATTCGGCACGGCTTTCGCCAGCGCCCTGGCATCCTCCAGCGTCAGCCGGCTTACCGCGCCGCGGCCCAGAGACATCCCGCCCTTGCTGCGGCTGCCGGGCATGACCGCCAGCAGATTGGTTCCCAGCGATGACATCTGCTTCTCTATGGCCCGCTGCGCCCCGGTGCCCACCGCGAGCATAGCGATGAGGGCGCCCACGCCGATAATAATGCCCAGCATGGTCAGGAGCGACCGGGTCTTGTTGCTTATTATGGAGTTTACGGAAGAAGTCATGTTTTCCGAAACTTCGCGCCAGGTCAGAAAAAAAGACTTTGGAATACGCAAGTGCGCGGCCGTCTCTTTTTTAGCCGGCGCTTTTTTTACGATATCTTCCACCACCAGACCATCCTTAACTTTTATAATCCTGTCGGCCCATGCGGCGATGTCAGGCTCATGCGTGACTATGATAACCGTAATACCTCGGTCGTTAAGCTTGCGGAAGATGGCCATGATCTCATTGGACTGGTCGGACGCGAGGTTGCCCGTGGGCTCGTCGGCGAAAATAATCTTGGGGTCGTTTACCAGTGAGCGGGCTATAGCCACGCGCTGCTGCTGACCGCCTGAGAGCTGGTTGGGCTTATGACCCATGCGGTCGCCCAGGCCCACCTGCGCCAGATATTTACCGGCCTCCTGCGGGCGGGCCTTCTCGCCCAGATAAATTTGCGGCAGCGCCACGTTATCGGCGGCGGTTATCCTCGGCAGAAGGTTGAACTGCTGAAAGACGAAACCGATTATGCGTGCTCTGAGGTAGGAGAGCTCGACGTCGTCCAGCTCCGATATCTCGCGGCCGAAAAGTTTGTAAGAGCCGGCGCTGGGCTTATCCAGAAGACCCAGAATGTGCATCAGCGTGGATTTTCCGGAACCGGACGGGCCCATGATGGCCACGAACTCGCCCTCTTTCACGGAGAGGTCAACGCCTTTTAAAACCGCGAGGGGCTCGTCGCCCATCTGGTAAACTTTACGGATTCCCTTAAGTTCGATCATAGTGTCAGATCCATTGCTATAAGCTATAAGCCTTAGGCCATATGCAGCAATATTAACCCGCCATCATCACTCTTTGAAAAGCCTCTGACTTATGGCTTACGGCTTATGGCCTACGGCGCGGCTGGAACAGCCGCATATGGCAACCCTGCGCCGGGGCGCAGGCTTAATGCATCGCCCTGCCGGCGCCGCGCGGAATGTTCGGCCTGCTTGGCATAAGCGGATTGGTGCCGCCGGACGCCTGCTGTGGCTTGTAGCCTTTTCCCTGGAACATGACGGTGTCGCCCTCGTCAAGCCCCTTGGTAACTTCCACCAGGTCTCCCTCGTCAAGGCCGGTCTCAATCTTTTTATAGACCGGCTTATTATCCGCAATTTCAGTTATAACCGCTGTCCTGCCCGCGGGATCAATGGTAACAGCCACAGCCGGGATAAGAAGGGCGGAGCGCTTCCTGGCCACCTCAATTTTTATATTCGCCGTCATCTGCGATTTAAAAAACGCGGGGACGGAGTCGGGCCTTATTTTTACGGAATAGGTGATAACATTGCTCTGATTAACGCCCTCGTCCAGAATCTGAAAAACGCTGCCTTTGACAGGTGAGTCGGGATAAGCGTCCAGAATTATAGAGACGGGCTGGCCCTCTTTTATCTTGCCCACGTCAGATTCGTCCACGTTGGCGGCGAGGATAAGCTTATCGGACATGGCGAACAGCACCGTGGCCTGTCCCACCGTCTGGCCCTCAACCACATTCTTGAGGATGACGGTCCCGTCCAGCGGAGCTACCACCTTAATAGGCTTATAGGCCTCCTGCCAATACTTATATTGTTCGTCGCCCATAGCGCGGGCCGCGTCCAATATGGCCACCCTGTCACTTGAGCTCATGAGGGCCAGCACCTGGCCCTGCTTTATCTTATCGCCCTCTTCCACAAGAATCTTTTCTATACGGCCTCCCGCGGAAGGCTGTATCTCCACGCGGTTCAGCGGCGCCACCGCGCCGGTGGTATCCACAAATTCAGATATGCTTTTTGAAATAACCTCAAAGCTCGCGTATCTGACTTCGGCTTTGGCGGTCTTTTTATTATAAAAATACCAGCCGACGCCCCCGACTGCGAGTATCGCGATGATAATTAAAATTTTCTTCATAAATGCTCCCATTCAAGATTTAAGATTCCAGATTCAAGATTAAGAGGCACGATTTCGGCAATCTTTAATCTTAAATCTTCAATCACTTATTCTCCTAGTACTCGAGTCCGACGCCCAGAAGGTTTTCCAGGGCGATCTTTCTTGTGTTGGCGTTCTGCAGGAACTGCAGTTGGTTAAGCTGGTTGTCCACCATGCTCTGCTCCACGTTCGCGAGATCTATAAAACTGATCTTGCCGGCCATATATTTTATCTGCGACTCATTGTACCGCTCCTCATTGGCCTTAAGAACGCTGACGTTGGCGGACGCCGTGTCGCGCGCGTTCAAAAAATCATCGTAAGCGCTTACGATGCTGTTTTCCAGCGAAACCTTCAGGCCCCTCAAAGATTCCTCCGCGCTCTTAAGCGCGACCTTGGCGGCGGAGGTATTATTGGAGTAGGATGTTATGCCGTTGACCAGCAGCGGCAGGTTCAGATTCAGCCCCATGGACCAGTTCCGCTTGGACGGAAATTCGCTCGGCCCGCTCCAGCCGAGAGACTGGCTGGCGCTCAGGGTGGGAAACATGTCGTATTTGGTTGAAAGGAGCCTCTGTTTTGTTGACTCCACGCTCTTTTCGTATGAGATGACTTGAGGGATATTCTCCAGCGCCGACCGGACGTTTTCAGCCTTAAAATCATACTCCGGTGACTGAAGCTCGGCTTTGGCTATTACAGGGCGGTATTCGCTGGAGCCCATATTGCCGAGCAAATTGCGGCGGGCCATATTAAGGGATCGCTCCGCCTTCTGCGCGTCAGACCTGGCAAGCTCCGCGAGGGCTGAAGCGTACATCATGTTGCCGCGTGACTCCATTCCGCTGTCATACTTAAGTTTGATAAGCGCGGCGTTTTCTTTGCGTATGGTAGTTATTTTGGTCTGCACCCGCACCTTCTCTTGGGCGACCAGTAGACCGACGAAAGCCGAATAGAGGCTTTGGCGCAGGGAGGCGGACTCGCCGCGGTAATCCGCCGCGGCCTTCTCATAGCTTATCTTAGAGCTCTTTATGGAAGAAATGGTCTTGAGATCGAAGAGCGGCTCGGTGGCGGATACAGAAAACCCTACATCCCATTTATTGGAAGGAGAAATGTCTGAGCCGCCGCTGCGGCTTAGGCTGACGGAATGGGAAATATTAATGGGCAGGAAAGAGTTATAGCTGGCCAGATAAAGGTATCTGGATTGATCTATGGCTAATTTTTTGGCCTTAAGGGCCGGATTTCTGGCTAGGGCCTCACGGACACAGTCATCCCACGAAAGCTCCAGGGGGGATTCCTGAGCCGCCAGGGGGATAATCGCTGATATCACAAATAAAAGAGGCAGGATTATTTTTTTCATCATATGGTTAACGCAGACGGGGTTAGTTTTATTGCATGAATATTTGCTTAGCGGACCGGAGGATTACATGATTGGCAACGGATATGGAGAATCTTGTTAAATCCGGCTGATTCTCCAGTCCTCTACTTTAACTTTTCCTGACCGGAGAAATTACGTATCAGTTTGAATCCCGCCAGGATCTCAAAGTCCTCGGCACGCTTCTCTCCGGCTATGACTGAGGCTAGGGCTGACCCGAGGCCCGGCCCCAGCATAAAGCCCTGGCCGCACATTCCTACCGCCAACGCGTAGCCAGGCGCTTCCGCCGGAAAGTCGACTATGGGGAACCCGTCAGGCGTCATGGGATACAGACCGCGCCAAACACGCCGCACCTTGATATTAGCCAGCGCAGGCATAAGACTGATCATGCGCTTAGAAATTTCAGGCAGGAATTCGGATGTGGACCGCCGATCGTGGCCCCAAACGGGCGGATTGGGAGTGAGGCAGAACACTATCTGCTCCTCTGAATTCTGATAAAAATAGTAATTTTTTGATTTGTCTCCGGGACGGATATCCACGACCATAGGCTTAAAAAATTTTCGCACCGGCTCGGTGACGCCCGCTTCGTGGCAGTCCGGTTTGACAGGCACAGGCACGCCGGCCATCGCGGAGAGCTCCGCGGCGCCTGCGCCCGCCGCGTTAATGGTAACGGAGGCAAGATATTCGCAACTTGCGGTCCTGACCCCTTTTATACGGCCTTCTTCCTTTATAAAACCGGTTACATCTTCGTTGAACCGGAACTTCGCGCCCAATTTCACGGCATGTCGATAAAAAGCGTTTATGGCCAGCAGGGGGGAAGCGGAACCGTCGTCCGGAGCGTATGTGCCTCCGCGCAGATCTTTGCCTGCCACGCCAGGCACCAGTTTTTTCACTTCTTCCGCGCTTATCCAGTTTATATTCAGGCCGAACTTCTGCTGAATTTTAAGCATATCCCTGAGCATTATCTCGTCGTTTTCGGCGTAGACCGGAAAAAGATAGCCGCCCTTCACCCAGCCTATATCGTCGCCGTATTTTTTATGCCAGGTGGAAAAGATCTCAAGGCTGCGCAGACAAGCCTTTATCTTAGAGCCGTCGGAGTGGGTCGCCCTGATGCCGCCTATAGCGCATTTATTCTGCCCCTGCCCGACCGAAGGCAGCGAGTCTATTACCAGCGTAGTGAACTTTTTTTCGGCCAGGAACATTGCAAGCGGAACGCCTATGCTGCCCGCGCCGATTATAATCACATCGTATTTTTCAACGGCCATATTTAATCCCCGATTAAAGGTCACGGATTACAGGTCGCAGGTCACAGGCAAAACAAGAATATGCCTGCCACCGGATACCTGCCACCAAATTTTAAAACCCGCCCCAGGAGGCTTTTTCCTCGGCTTCGGTTCGGCATTTTACATTACTAAAAACGCCCAGCGGCACTTCCACGAAAAGCGGGCGACCGGAAAATCCGGTAACTTCCTTTAAATCCACGCCTTCGCTCCTGAAAATAGAAAGTATAAGGCTCTCGCAGGTTTTTGCCCCGCAGGCGCCCATCCCGGCGCGGGTAACGGCCTTGAGCTGATTCATGTCGCGCACGCCGCTCTTTATAGCGCGGCGTATCTCTCCAAGGCTTACCCTCTCGCACCGGCACACAATCACTGAGTCGTCCGCGTCCTTTGTTACGGCACCCGGCATAGCTTTGACCGCCTCAGGATCGAAAAGACGCACGGAAGCGATGCGGTCCGCTATTTCCGGTTTAGCCTTAACAATAATCATCATCGTGTTTTCGGCCTTAAAATCCTTAACATCGGCGACCTCGGAGCTGCCGAGGTCGGCTCCCTCCCAGTCGGCCAGATTCACCATATCGCCTTTTTTAACGCGGCCGCGCGCTATCTCAAACGGCACAGCCACCGTCGGGCAATTCTTATCCTTGCGGTAGTCAACCAGCGTGATAGCCAGACCGGGGCAAATCAGCAGACATTTAAAACAGCCGATGCATTCACCGGAAAACTTCGGCACGGTCATGATGGACTCGCCGGAGAGTTTTATGGATTTCTTAGGGCAGACGGTGACGCAGGGATTGCAGGGGATCTCCTGAAGGCAATGCAGCACGGGATAGACCGCGTTATCATGGCTTTTTGCGGCCGGCTTGAGCGTTTTTCCGGGCCGCGATTTGAGAACTTCCAGCCGCTCGAACCAAAACTGCGGGACTTCTCCGGCCATGATGCCAAGACTTTTAAGAACCTTGTGTGAAACTATCTTGCCGCTGAACATAGCGGCTGAGGCCTCGGCGATCTCCTCGGCGTCTCCGCAGACGAAAGCGTTCATGCCGAATTCCACCGCCTGCCTGTGGAACTCGTTAACGGAATTGAGCCCCACGGCGATAAGTAGCGTGTCCGCCTTAAAAGTCTTTTCAGTGCCGGGGATGGCCTTAAACCGATCGTCAACCTCAGCTATGGTCACAGCTTCCAGCTCTTTCGCGCCTTCCGCGCGCACAATAGTATGCCGCGTGTATATGGGCACGCCCAGGCGTTGCAATTTGTCAGCGTGAACCTTGTAGCCGCCGCATCGGGGCAGCGCCTCGATCAGTCCCACAACCCGGATGTCCGCCTGAAGCGCGTGATAGGCCGCTATAATGCCGACATTGCCGCCGCCCACCACAAAAAGTCTTTTAGCCGGCCGTATCAGATCGCGGTTGACCAGAGTCTGAAAGGCGCCGGCGCCGTAGACGCCGGGCAGGGTATTGCCGGGGAAAGTTAGAGACTTCTCCCTAGCCCCGGTGGCGCTGATAAGGGCTTTTGGCTTGATGACAAAATACTTGTCACCATACACCACGCCAACCTTCTTGTCCGAAAAAACCGCGACACAAGTGGCGTTCAGCCAGATCTTGACCGAAGGATATGCTTTTAGCCGCTCTTCCAATTTGTCGGCTATATCTATCCCGCGCGTGCCCGCGTAGCAGTCCTCCACCGAACCGAAAAATTTATGCGTCTGCAGAATCAGTTTGCCGCCCAGCTTATGTTTATCGTCTATAATAAGCGTGCCTACATTGAGCTTTCCGAGCTCCGCCGCCGCCGCAAGTCCGGACGGCCCGCCGCCGATTATCAGCGCGTCCACTTCCAGCTCAGTAACGCGGCCGAACTGTTCGCCGAGCTGCGCCGCGCCGCCGCCGGACGCGCAGGCGATTTTAGGCAGCAGTGGCGAGCCCTTCAGCGGTTCCAGCCTCATACCATCTCTGACCTTGGCCACGCAGGCCTTTACCGGCAGATCATCCGCGATTACGGTGCACTGCGCGCATTGACCATTGGCGCAGAAAATACCCTGGGGGCTGGAATCCTTTTTATGTTCGCTGAATATCTTTATACCGTTGGCAAACAAGGCGCTGGAAATTACCTCGTCTTCAAAAGCTTCCAGGCTGCGGCCCTCAAAAGTAAATTTTATTTTCTTTTTGTCCGCTACCGGCAAAATGACATGGCTAATTATTCTTTCCATTGATATTCCAAGATCTTTCACCTTCTTTCATATATTACAATACTTGAGTAGGTGCCGTAAAAAGCACGGTGTGCATCAAACGTAGGGGAAACCGCAGAGCGGTGTCCACCTGTGGGATAATATCCCCGGAAAGGGTCCCGCCAATACTTGAGTAGGTGCCGTAAAAAGCACGGTGTGCATCAAACGGCCTTTTAAACAAAATAAAGGCGCCCCCCAAAGTCCGGACGGGCGCCCTTATTATTTACACATAAACCGTTATTCGCCTTCTGGCGCTGCCGGCTCCATTTCAGCCGGGGCGGCTGCGCCGCGCTCCCCGCGCTTCCCCTTCATCCCCTTGCGCCTTTCTTTCATTTTAGCTTGTCCGGCCGCGCAGGAGGCCGAAAGCTCGGACTCATGCCCCTTCAGACATTTCATCACATCACCTCTCCCGCGCTCAACATCCTTGCAGAATTTCTCTACGTCGCCAGCGCACGGGTCGTTTTTTTTCATGGAAGCCTTCATACCCGCTATCTCAGCTCTGCACCCGTCGGAGAACTCAGCCTCATTAGTCTCCATGCACTCCCTAAAGCCCGCTTCGCCCGGTTCCATGCCCTTGCAGAATTTTTCAATATCGCCAGCGCACGGGTTGTTT
Organism: Elusimicrobiota bacterium; assembly: GCA_037137395.1. GTDB lineage: Bacteria > Elusimicrobiota > Elusimicrobia > Elusimicrobiales > UBA9959 > YA12-FULL-51-18. Next base: position 7,095 of record JBAXKK010000009.1, on the reverse strand, counting down.
TTTTTCATTTCCTCTTTCTTTTCCGCCATCTTCGCTTTACACGCGGCTGAGAATTCGGCCTCATGAGCTTTCATGCATTCCTTTATCTGCCCTTTTCCCTTGCCAACATCTTGGCAAAACTTTTCCATATCGGCCAAACAAGGATGCTCTTTTATTGCCCTCTCCCTGTGCTCCGCGAGTTTAGCCTTACAAACCTCTGAGAGGTTGGAGTCATTCTCTTTCAAACACTTTAAAAATCGGCCTTCGCCGGGTTTACCATCTTTGCAGAATTTGTCCAGGTCCGCCTTACAGACCTTCTGGATCTCTTTCATCCCGGCCATCATACCGCCGCGCGCTTCGCCGCGCACCCCTCTCTTCTGCCCGCCAGATCCTTCCTGTGATGTGTCCCCCTGAGCAAAAAGGCACGGCGCAGAAAAAGCCGCCGTGATGAGCGCCGCCGCCGTCAACACCGATATCTTATTAAGTTTCATATATCTCCTTAAAATAACCGCCGCCCAGCGTATCACTCTATATAACGCCGGCCCGCGTTTTTTATTGCGCCGCACTACATAGCCTTACCCGCAAAGCGGATGGCGTAAACATTTACGGGACTTCAACCTTTATGGAGTCTCCTTCTATGGTTACGGGATAGGTTCCCAGACTTTTCGTCGCAAGTTCCGGGGCGGAAGGATCCGCGTATTTGCTGGCCGGAGCTTCAGGGACCGGCCCGCCGAGAGCTTCACCCGTGGTGATGTCGAACCGCGCGTAGTGAAGCGGACAGGTAAGGATATAGCCGTTAAGCGCGCCGCGCTCCAGGTAGGCGCCTGCGTGTCCGCATTTCCGCTCCACGGCGTAGAAGTTGCCGGCGTAATTACAGATAACGAGATTTAAGCCATTCACTTTTACGCCCAGCATCCCGCCCGGCGCTATATCTTTTTTTTCAGCAACTTTAATAAGCATAATTGTCGTAAGCCGGAAAACGCGAAGCGTGAAGTGTCCCCACCCCCTATTGGGAAATCTCGGTTATTTCAACGATACGCACCGACCAAGCAACATCTTTGCCCGCTTCTTCATCAAACATAACGATGGATTCCCTGTAGATATTACCCACCCGCAATGCGGTGCCCGGCAGCAGAAAATGTTCTCTTTCATCTACTCCTTCGTTATGGCACTGGGAATAAGGCGAAATATCGCGCGCGGACCGCGCCTGTATGATCAGTAGCTCGGAATTATCCGGATCTGATAAAAAGCCTTCCGCGGCGCTTCTGCTCGCTGAGACGCTGACGATGTCCTTGAAATTAAGTATCTGCCCCTCGTGAGTGATGTTAATGCGGCCCCCGGTCGTTTGCCCCCGGAAAAATCGCCCGGATTTTTTTTCAAGCTTTAGGGCCCCGGCAAGCATAATTCTGGGCTCCATCTCATAAGAAATGGTGTAATAAGCTATGGCGACCTGCTCCGCCTTTGTCAAAAGCGGGTCCGGCGAAGGCTCCTTAACAAGTTTATCGATTACTCTCATTCCTTGCGCGTCGACTTTATTCAAATATGCTTCTTCGTACCGCGCAAGGTCCTGGTCCGGCGCAACCTGAAGATCAGCGGCTTGAACCAGGCCGGCAGATATAACCATCAACACTGAAATCAATATTCTTTTTATCATGCGAAACGCTCCCGCTCTTGTCATTTGACCGTTTTACCGGCTTCATAAAAGTTTACAAGAAAATATAAGAGCGCACCTAGGCCGAAAGGCCCTAAACTTTTGCATCTTCAGCCGCAATCGAATAGGCCTTTTGTCGGATAGCCGGGCAGGAGATGGTGTCAGGGGACGTATCTTATCACTGCTTGCGGAATTTTGAGGGGGGGATCTGCTTAAGCGTTGACGGATCCGTTACATCCTTGTGGATGAACAGGCCGCACCAGCAGCGCTTCATGGCGTCAAAATGCTCCCGGTGAAACGGTATGCAAGGGCAGACTATCTTCATATTCTCGGACCGGTCGCGGGTGCGCGCCTGGCAGGGGCAGTAAGGCATGCCGTATTTTTCTTCAAATGAAACTTCAGCCTCCAGCAGAAATTCAACATCCTCCTCCACAGGCGTAAATTTGTAGCCAAGCTTATCCACTACCGGCTCAAAGAAGAAGCGTAATGCCTTTTTTCTGGCCACCAGTGTTGTTGTGTTCATTTGTTTTTGCAGTCCAGCAGACGCTCGAATTCATCGGGCTCATAGCCCTGCACGACATCCTCTCCGATGCAGACATAGGGGAAGGAACCGCCCCCGCCGTTTTTCCGCATCTCGGCCATGATGCGCTCCTGCTCGGCCTCGTCCGCCTTATCGTAATCCACGCATTCAAAGGGAATTTTCTTTTCCTCAAAAAAACTTTTGGTCCGCTTGCACCAGAGGCAGGTGCTTAAAGCATACATCTTCACTTTTTTCATAATTATCCTTGAATTTTTATATAGATTTGGCCTTCCGCGATCTTCCATTCATAGACCCGCAGCCGGATCTCCGGTGCATCGGCGAAAATTCCGGTCCTGATGTCAAACCGCCAGTCATGGCAGGGACATTGCAGGATGTAGCCTTCCAGACTACCGCGATACAGCGGGCAGCCAATATGGGCGCATTGATTTGCCAGGGCGTATATCTCGCCGGCGGTCTTCCTTATAAGCAGGACGGGAAGGCCTTTGGGGGAAACCGCTGCCATGCTCTGCTCGCGCAGCGCGGTTTCTTCCATAACCCTCACCCAACTATCATTTCCCATAGTCAAAAACCTTAAAGAATCTTACCTCAAATACCCGGGCAGAATCAACCCGCGCGCGGAAGCGCCCATTCCCTAAAATAAATAAACAATGCTTCCCAGATTGTAGCTGCTGGCTGACGGGCCGTATTTTTTGTACTTGTAGCGGTAGGACAGCCCCCAGTGCCGGCTAAAATATATGCCGGTCGTCAGAGTATATTCATCCATTCTATCCACATTCCTGAAACTGCCCAGCCATCCCATCCAGTTTGCCTGCAGAACTATAAACTGCGCGAAAGTGGTGTTAATACTAATCCCGCCTAAAGGATAGCTGTCGCTTGAGCTCACATCCTTGGTGATGGCCGCGTTAATTATCGCCTCACCGGTGGTCTTCTCGCGAGCGTAACCGATGTATGGAAACAGCGACGCGTCCAGCCAGCCCTTTTTATGGTAGAAATACCGCCCGGCGCGCAGATAGTAAAATAAAATATTTTTATCCATCTCAAAAGAGGTATACGGGGCGATATTCCCTCCGGCAGACATGGCTGTCTTCTGATCTTCCATGCCGGCCCCAGCCACCCACTTGCCGACGGCAGATGGCTTCAGATACAAGTCAAAGCTTAGCTGCAGATCATTGACGCGGCTGTAGTTTATCCTGGGTATGCGGTAGTAGAAGCTGTTGATCTGAAATTTTTCAGTGTTCATCCACTGCGCGTAGATAGCGTCCAGTTCACTGGCGTCTTTTATCCGGTAGGTGGCGTTGGAGTTGGTCACGCTGCCGACATAAGGGGCTATTATTATTCTGGTTGCCGCGGCTGCGGGGCCGGGGAGTACCGCTGCCATCACCAAAACCGCAAGTGCGAGTGCTCTCATGGTGTCTTTCTTTTGCCTTTTTACCCGCTCAAATTATACACTTTACCCGGCCCGACAGGCTGGCCGCGCCGGATTTTAATTTGTCCCGGCTTTCCGGAAAACAATTTTTCCCTCGAACATGGTGAGCGTGACCCGCGCCCGGTGAATTTCGTCGGCAGGCATATCAAAAATGTTTTTATCCAGCACGGCCAGGTTTGCCAGCTTCCCGTCCTCCAGCGACCCCGCCTCCTTTTCCCTGAAGTCCGCGTAGGCCCCGTTAAAAGTCCAGCAATCCATCATGGTCCGCAGCGTGACAATCTCTTCGGGCATGTAGGCCTTCGCGGAACGGGCGCCGGTCCCGCGCCGCGTAACGCCTATCTGTATCGAATCCAGCGGGTTAAGGGAAATAAAATCCCCTCCGACCGGCCAATCGCTCCCGCATGTCACAACCGCGCCAGCCTCAAGCAGGCTGCGGATTTTAAAGCGGCTGCCGGCGCGCTTCTTCCCAAGGTGCCGGACCAGCAGGCTGTCGGAGAAGGTGTCCAGATAAAACCAGACCGGCTGAAAATTGGCGATAACGCCCAGCTCCCGGAACCGGGGCATATCCGCCTCGTGAACAAGCTCCAGGTGTGCAATTATGTGGCGCGAATCACGCGGCCCGTTTTTTTTCGCCGCGTCTTCAAAAGCGTCAAGCGCCATGCGCACCGCTGCGTCACCGATGGCGTGGATGTGAATCTGAAAACCCGCGTGGTCCAGCGCGGCCACCGCTTCCTCAAGTCCGGCTTTTGTCCAGGCAGGCTGCCCGCGCTCGCCCGGCAGATCGCAATAAGGCTCAAGCAGAAACGCGGTATGGCCCTCCACTACCCCGTCCAGGAAAATCTTTACCGCCCGCGGGGTAAAATGTTTACCCGCGAATTTATCCCGCAGCGCAATAAATTCCTGAACTTGCGACTTCCCGTCTCCGGGTTCGCACAGAAACGCCCCGCTTACGAAGGAAGTAAGAAGGCCTTTAGCGTCAAGTTCCGAATAGCTCCCGGCGACATCCGGGGTCAGGGCCGCGTCATGTATGCCGCAAATCCCGTTTGCGGCCAGCAGCTGCAGGAATTCAGCCGCCTCCGGCGTCAATTCGTCGGGGGTCATGGACGGCAATGCGTCCAGGGCCAGCTTTATCGCGGACAATTCCCTCAGAGTTCCGGACGGCTCGCCAGTATTCGGATCGCGCTCAATTATTCCTCCCGCGGGCGAAGGCGTGTTTTTATTTATTCCGGCAAGCTCCAGAGCTTTCGAGTTGACCCAGACGGCGTGGCCGTCAGCCGCGGTCAGCATTGCAGGGATATCAGGGACGACCGCGTCCAGCGACGCCTTGGCCGGCCCCCGCCGCCCGAACGCGCCGTAATGCCACCCGCTCCCCCGCACGCAGGGCTTATCGCGGTGCGCGGCGGCATAAAGAGTTATGGCTTCAAGGTAGTCTTTTTCGCTATTGAGGCCGGCCAGGTCGCAGTCCTTGCGGAAAAGACTGCCGAATGAGGAGTGCATGTGCGCGTCGTGAAACCCGGGGAGAATAAGACCGCCTTTAAGGTCCACGACCCGCGTACCCGGGCCGCAGAAAACTCCGCCTTGCTTTTCATCCGTGATATGAAAAACGCGCTTCCCGGTTACAAGAAGCGAACCCTTAAGAAGTTTTCCCCTCGAGTAAATGTGCGCGTTAGTGAGGGCGGTGTCGGCGTACTTTTCAGGCATATTGGCTGGCAATCAAAAAAGCGATGCTGCGCGGCCCGGTTCTATGGGCGAAACACGACACAAATCAGCCCGCCGGAATTTACCTGGCTACAAGGTTGGGGTCCAGCTCTTTGATATAGTCGATAAGCTTCCGGCCGGTATCAGTCAGAACCTGTATTTTGGAGTAGTCAATCTCCACATTGTTCAGATACTGGAGAATCAGCGTGTCGCCCATATCCGTTTGAGGGAGTATTCCGGAAAAGAAAAACCCCAGCTTTTCCAGTTCGGGAGTGAGGCTGTAGGTGGCGGGATCTTCCAGGTTCAGGTAAACATATATGGCGCCCAGCTGCTTTAAGCGCAGATCGTGGAGAGCGGCGCTGACCTGTTTTACAAGGTCGCCGCCAGATTGCTCCACCCATATTTCCGCGCATTCCTCAGAGGAGTAGATATCAGTCCTGAGGCTTGATTTCTCCCGGATTGCGGCGGGCTGCTTTTCATCGGGGCAGCGGCAATCATGTTCGGCGCCGATGTTTTTATAAAGCTTCTCCACCATATCCCTGTGCTTCGCCGGAGGATAAATCGTCATAGGAGGCGGCGGATTAAGGTATTTAAAGCTGAGAATCACGCTGAGCCGCTGCTTGCTTTCGCCTGAAATTCCCCTGAAGACCCAGGTGCCCGGGCTGGCCGCGAGGTAAACCCCGCAGTCATTGATGGCGTATTTCACCAGAACTTTCTGCGTGAAGAGATGATTCGTGACGGCATTGGCGTAAACGCCGGTGAGCGGGTACTTTTTATCCATTTTAAATAATTGCTCGCAAAGCCGGGTCATACAGCCCTGACCCCTGTATTCCATGTTGACGAAGGCGTAGGTGAGCTCGGCGATCTTTGCTCCGACGTGAGGATAATGAAGGGCGGAGTGGCCCATAAACACATTGTCCTTCGTCACCGCCACCAGAGAAATAAGCTCTTCGCTCTGGTTTAATTCCGCCAGCCGCTCGGGGAAATATATATTATCGTCGAAAAAGGAGTAGCCGTGCGACTTGTAGGCGCACCTTGACACCTCAATCGCTTCTTCCGGACGCATCCTGCGGACGTCGTAGGGGATCTTCTCCATTATCGGCGCGGGGGCGGACGGCTGGGCCTCAACTTCCATCTTCTGTCCGGGAAAGTATTCCTCAATGTTTTTATGGGGCAGATATTTTACGAGGTGGGTTTCCTTGCCCCCTATGCCCAGATTTACGAAAGAGACCATATCCACGGCCTGCTTCATAAGGAACACGCCCATGCCGGCGGTCCTGTTTTCCGCCGATACTTTGGCCGGATCGTATTGCGTCAGCAGGCTGGGGTCGAAAGGTATGCCTTTGTCCTTGATAATAACTTTTATACCAAGCGGGGTGCGCTCGCAGATTATGTCAAAGGTGCTGTGCTCGCCTTTTTCAAAAGCGTGTTTTATAACATTCGCGACAGCCTCCTCGCTCGCAAGCTCGATCTGGCCGAGCTGCGGCTGGGAGAACCCGAATTTTGAAGCTGTCTCACGAATGAAGTTTAAAGAAATATCCAGGTATGAAAGGCTATTGGGAATAGTAAGTTTTAATGAATCAAATCCGGCCATATCGTTCCCCCTTAAATAGAAACCTAACGGGCGCTTTAACCGCGGGGAATTATATAAAAAGCGCGGGCGCCTGCATTTTCGCAGCGGTTTTCTTTGCTAACTTTTTCCCCGGTTTCAATATTACAAATTTTAAGCGTGGAATGGGTGAATAAGAATTATCCAACGCAAGATGAGCATGGGGAAAAGCCCGTTTCCAACGCAAGATG